>JBFKAE010000064.1:0-16170 GCA_041621755.1 Sphingomonadaceae bacterium
GGCGAAACGCCGTGCGCCTTTCTGTTGTCGAGACTATAGCGACCGCCCAGTTTCAACCGCAGCGTATCGGTCGCACTGTACGTTCCCTCGCCAAAGAAGGATATCCCCTTCACGCGATGGCTATCGACACCGCTGGCAAGAAAGAAGAACGGACCCGTCTGTTTGCCTACAAAAAAATCGCCGCTGATCTTCTGGCGATAGGCGTAGATACCGGCGAGCCATTCGAAGTTATCGAAGTTCCCGCTGAGACGCAGTTCATTGGTCAACAAGCGGTAATCGTCCCTTTTGTCCGCCGGAATGACCCCCAGCCAGTAGCGCGAGCCGGAATTCAGATAGAGATAACCCGGTATATAGGTCAGCGTCAGATTATCGCCGAGACCGATGTCGAACTGGCCGCCACCCATCCACAGCTCATATTCCTGGGTCTCGGCAATCGGTTGCCCGAAAATGGCCGTCGCTGCCAATGGTCCGGGGTGCAAATCATCCCACGCGCGGTCACGCAAAAATGCGTTGGCGCTGAAGGCGAACGTATCGGGGTCCGTGCCTTTGTTCACAAGGTTCGGCGGATGGCCATCGCGCGAAACCCCAGTGCCCCAGATGTAGAAGGACAGGTCGTCGGCAGGCTCGTAAAGGAAGCTTAGTCTGGCGCCGAAATCCTTGCGCGAGTCGCCGCCGGATTCATTATACCCGTCATGATAGTTGAAATCGATCGCAGCACGCGCGAAGAGCACATCGGAAAGCGGCACATTCTGGACCAGCGTGGCATGCACCAGATCATAGTTTCCACCTTCAAGCACGCCGGATGTCTCCATCCTGTCATGCGGCCGCTTGTAAGTGACGTTGATAATCCCGCCAACCGCGCCACGACCATATAACGTGCCTTGCGGACCGGGCAGCGCCTCGATTCTTTCAACGTCGAAGAGCGGCTGACTGGTTCCTTCGCGAGGTACGAATATATTGTTCACATGGAATGCAACGGTTGGCTCGACATTGCCGAAATCGAGATTGGAGCCGACGCCGCGCAAGAAGACCTGGGTGGCCGCGCCCTGAGGTTGGAAGCGTGCAGCCGGAACTAGATTCTGAACGGCGCGCAGATCATTGGCACCTGTTGCAACCAGGTTATCGCCGCCAATTGCAGTAATTGCCGCGGCCGTGCGCTGCAGGTTTTCGCTGCGTTTTTGCGCGGTGACGATGATTTCACCGACCCCGATCTGCACATCCTCGGCGGGCGCGGCTTCCGCTTGCGCATAGGCAGATCCCGATGCGGCAACAATCGCTGAACTTGCAGAAACCAGCAGGTATTTCCCTAATATCCGACGCTTCATTTTCCCCTCCTTTTGTGTCTGGCCGATTGCCGTTTGCATCGGCCAGTTTTCCTGTTCCCCAACGCTCTCAAACTGGACTGAATGTGACGTAAAGCTCTGGAATACTGTTATAATCGCCGCCGCCGAACTTATATTCGGGCACAGGCTCCGCCACCCGAAGATCCGGGAATGTGGCCAGCAACTCTTCCAGCAAAACGCGCAGTTCCATCCGCGCGAGCGGTGCACCCGGGCAAACATGGATGCCAAAACCAAAACTGAAATGGCGGTAACTTTCGCGGTCCATGCGAAATTCGGCAGGGCAGTCGAACATATCAGGGTCGCGATTGGCCGCCGCCCAGCCCATATAGACGTCGCGACCGCTTTCCATAGCAACGCCTGCCACTTCAATCGGCTTGGTTGTGCGCCGGAAGAAACCAAAAAACGGAGGACGAAGTCGCAACACCTCTTCGATCGCAATGTCGATCTTGTCGGGTTCACGGCGTAAAAGATCCACGACCTCGGGCCGCGAAAACACCTCTCGGATCAGGCTTGTCATTGCCGAAGTGGTGCTATGGTGCCCGGCGCCAAGAAAGGCAGCGAGCAGCACGACATAGTCATTGTCATCAAGCTTGCGCCCTTCGACCTCGACATCGGCGAGCGACGTCAGAAAATCGTCGCGTGGTCGGGCGCGGCGCTCATGCACTTCGGTGACTGTCAGCTTACCGAACGCGTCCTGACGCTTGCCGAATTCCTCGGGATCGCCCTGCGCCTCGAACATCGCGATCGCGGCCTTGCGGATGGCCGGCACCTTGTCCCCGTCAACGCCAACGAGGTGGCAAATGGTTTCTGCAGGCACGGGTTCTGTCAGTTCGCGCACGATGTCGCATTTTCCCAAGGCCCGGAACCGTTCGATGTGGCGTTGTATGTCGGCGCGGACAAAGGGCTCCATCAGGCCCGGCGTCTCGGGCTTCACCGCCGCATTGAATATCTTGCGCCACTCGGCGTGACGCGGAGGGTCCATATCGAGCGCCGGAATGGGCTTGCGCGGGAGCATCGGGCGAAGTGCCTGCGGTTCGGAAGAAAATGTCCGATAATCCGACATCGCCTTGCGCACATCCTTGTAGCCAAGCAGCATGTAGAAGCCGTCATGCTCATCGCTCCATGCAACGGGGCATTTCTTCCGCGCCGCTTCTACCGTGTTCAGGGTCTCGCGCGGCGACGTCGTGTAACAGCTCCAGCCCGCAGTTTGCTCGGCCAGAGCAACTTTCTGGCCGCCATCGTCATCCGTACGTGCGTGCGTAGATTTCAGAACGTCACCCATGCCCGACATATCTCCCCATATTTCCCCGGGGCAGTTTCGCCCTCTGCCTGCATCATTCAATATGATACCGTATCGTATCATGTAAAGAAAAAAATGGATACAGTTATTAAATCTTCATTTCGGCATGTGTGGTGGAATCGTCGCGCGGGCCTATACACAAGCGCGGGTCAGGAAGTGCGGATGATGCAGTTCAGAACATCGAAAACGATGTAGAGTTCAGGCGCTCAGGACAAGCTTGACCGCCATCTCGATCTGTGGACCAAAGTTTTGCATGGTGTCATCGCGCTCGTTTTTGCGCAATATCAGTCGCTGATGTGTATCTCCCATCAGCATATGCATAAAACAACCAGCGCGCAGGCGCGCAATGTCAGGGGCCATGATTCCCGATAATATACGTTCAATTACTGCGATTGTTCGGGCTGGTCCCACTTCATAAAAATGCGCGCCGATCTCGGGAAAGCGCGAAACCTCACCAACCAGCATACGCCACAGCGCCATGACATCATAAGCGACGATTGTGTTGATGAAGGTCCAGCCGAACTCGAGTAGTGCCGCACGGGCTTCTTCGCGGGTTTTGGCAGGAACATGAACCTCGACGTCGTAGATCTGGTCGCTATGGCGATTGATGGTTGCAAGGAACAGCGCTTCCTTGTTCTTGAAGTGCCGGTAGACCGTCATTTTGGATACACTTGCAGTCGCCGCGACACGCTCCATAGATGCGCCAGAAAAGCCTTCGCTCAGAAACACATCCAGCGCAGCATCCAATATGCCTTCCCGCTTCGCGACCATCCGCTTGCGGCGGGGATCATCTACAGCCCAAGTGCGGCTTGCTTGTGGGTAGGACGACGCGTTCATGAATTGCTAATGGCACAAGGTGGACGCCTCTGTCCATTTGCGCTGTCCCGCCCTGACCAACACTCTACCGGCAACACCCCCAAGTCCCGACAAGGCGACACGCACCGCCGTCGCGCTCGATCAAGCCAGGAACATCATTAAAATGTGAATAAATCAATTGGCTAACATTAAACATAGGTGCTTGCGGTGCCGCCAGCTTGCCGGTTAATAGGGCCTGACCCGTGGACCACCATCAGCACCGCATGTTCTGACAACGTGAAAGTCATTGGGGATCCGGATAAGGGATAAGGTGATTAGCTAAATGGTTGTTTCGGGAAAATTCTTGCTGTTCGGAGCAACCGGCGACCTTGCCCGGCGCATGGTGTTGCCCTCGCTCTGCTCGCTTCACGCCGACGCTCTCATTCCTGAAAGCCTTGGAATCGTGGGCACGGCCCATTCGCCGCATGACGATGACAGTTACAGAAACTTCGTCCGCGAAGCGCTTGAGACATTTCTTCCTGACGACCGGAAATCTGCGATTTCGGGCTTTCTGAAGCGGTTGAGCTACCAGACACTCGACGCCTCACAGCAAGGCGAGTTCAAGACGCTAGCAAACAAACTTGGCAATGTTGACGACGGGCTTGCCATTTTCCTGTCGACCGCGCCTTCGCTGTTTGAACCGACGATCGCCGGACTCGACGTCAGCGGACTGGCGAAGAAAACGACGTGCATCGGGCTGGAAAAACCACTTGGCGCAGATCTTGGCTCCAGCCGACACATCAACGACGCCGTCGCATCCGTGTTTTCCGAGCAGCGGATTTTTCGCATCGACCATTATCTTGGCAAGGAAACCGTACAAAACCTGCTCGCCCTGCGGTTTGCCAATGTCATGTTCGAACCCATGTGGAATGCCGCCCATATCGACCATGTCCAGATTACCGTGGCGGAAACCGTCGGACTTGAAGGGCGCGCGGGTTTTTATGACGGAACTGGCGCGCTACGCGACATGGTCCAAAATCATATGCTCCAGCTTCTGGCGCTGGTCGCGATGGAGCCGCCCCACACCTATGATTCAACGTCCATACGCGATGAAAAGGTCAAGGTTCTGCGCGCATTACGCCACCCCGGCGCGGATGAAAGCGTAACCGGGCAATATAGCGGTGGCGCGGTCGGCGGCACCGTTGTTCGAGGTTACAGCGACGAGCTTGGGCACGACTCCGACACCGAGACTTTCGTGGCTTTGCGCGCTCATATCGACAATTGGCGTTGGAAGGGTGTGCCGTTCTATCTTCGCACCGGCAAGCGCCTGCCCGAACGCAAAACCGAAATCATAATCCAGTTCAAAAATGTGCCCCATTCGATTTTTTCAGGTCAAGGCACCCGCATTCTACCCAATCGTCTGATCATCAGCATACAGCCGCAGGAAAATATCTGCCTTTCCCTGATGACCAAAGTGCCAGGACTGGACAGAGGTGGCGTACGCCTGCGCGAGGTGCCGCTCGACATTTCCATGCCGGACGCCTTTGCCGGCGCGAAAAAACGCATTGCCTATGAGCGTTTGCTGCTCGACCTGATCGAAGGGGATCAAACGCTTTTCGTCCGCAGGGATGAAGTCGAGGCGCAGTGGTCATGGATCGACGCGATCCGCGAAAACTGGAAGCAACATGATATCAAGCCGAAACAATATACTGCCGGGAGTCTGGGGCCTTCGTCCGCCATCGCTCTTGCTGAACGTGGCGGCGTCAGCTGGCATGACTAGACCCTAATAATCATTTGGAACGTTTCATGAGTCTGCACCCCGAAATCGAACGCATAACCACCCGGATCATCGAAAAAAGTCGTCCGGCGCGCAGTCGCTATCTCGACATGATCGCGCGTGAAGCCGAAGGCGGCGTCAATCGCCGTTCAATATCATGCGGCAACCTCGCTCATGGTTTTGCGGCCGCAGGTGACGACAAGGCGACGATCCGTAGCGGCGCGGCGATGAATATGGCGATTGTGTCGGCCTATAATGACATGCTCTCGGCACATCAGCCCTATGGCCGCTATCCCGAAGCCATCAAGCTTTACGCCCGCGAAGTCGGGGCCACAGCGCAGGTCGCGGGCGGCGTCCCGGCAATGTGCGACGGAGTAACGCAAGGACAAAAGGGCATGGAGCTGTCGCTCTTTTCGCGCGACGTCATCGCCATGAGCACGGCTGTCGCCCTGTCGCACGCCATGTTCGACGGCGCGCTTCTGCTGGGTATTTGCGACAAGATCGTACCGGGGTTGCTGATCGGCGCGCTGCGCTTTGGTCACCTGCCGACAATATTGATACCGGCAGGGCCGATGCCCTCTGGCCTCGCCAACAAGGAAAAGCAGCGCGTCCGTCAGCTCTATGCCGAAGGCAAGGCCAGTCGCGAGGAACTGCTTGAAGCCGAGGCAGCGTCCTATCATGGCGCTGGCACTTGCACCTTTTACGGTACGGCCAACAGCAATCAGATGCTGCTGGAAGTGATGGGGCTGCACATGCCCGGCGCAGCGTTTATCCAGCCCGGCACAAAGCTGCGTTCGGAACTGACGCGCGCAGCCGTGCATCGGCTTGGCGAGATTGGCCATGACAGCAAAGATTACCGTCCGCTGGGCCGGTGCATTGACGAGCGCGCCATCGTCAATGCCTGTGTCGGCCTGTTGGCGACGGGCGGGTCGACCAACCACGCGATCCACATTCCCGCGATCGCGCGTGCAGCGGGAATCAATATCGATTGGCAGGACATTGACGAATTGTCCGCCGCCGTGCCGCTGATCGCCCGCATTTATCCCAACGGGCCAGGCGATGTGAATCACTTCCATGCGGCGGGCGGTATGGGCTTTGTCATTCGCGAATTGCTGGCCGCAGGCTTGCTGCATCGCGATATCCTGACTGTAGCACGCGATGACCTTGGCGGTTATGGCGAAGAACCGTTCCTTGCGGATGACAGGCTCGACTGGCGACCGGCGGCAAGTGAAAGCGGATCGCTCGACATGCTGCGCACACCCGCCGCGCCATTTCTTGAGGACGGTGGCATGCGGCTGGTTCAAGGCAATCTGGGACGCGCAATATTCAAGACAAGTGCGGTCGATCCGGAACTCTGGACCATCGAGGCCCCGGCAAGAATTTTTCATACACAGGAAGACGTCCAGCATGCCTTCAAAAGCGGGGAGCTTGATCGCGACGTCGTCGTCATCCTGCGTTTCCAGGGGCCGCGCGCAAACGGCATGCCCGAATTGCACAAGCTAACACCGGCGTTGAGCGTATTGCAGGATCGTGGGCACAAGGTTGCGCTCGTCACCGATGGCCGCATGTCGGGTGCATCGGGAAAAGTGCCTGCCGCCATCCACTGCACGCCCGAGGCGCTCGGCGGTGGACCGATCGCTTATGTGCAGGATGGCGATATTATCAAATTATGCGCGCGTGAAGGACGATTGGAGGTCAAAGCTGACCTCGTATCTCGTTCCGCAGCCACACCGCCCGATGTTGATGATGGTCTTGGCCGTGAACTGTTCACCATGATGCGTGCGCACGCCGACAGTGCCGAGCTGGGCGGCTCAGCCATGCTTGCAATGGCAGGCCTGTGATGGAGCAGAACATGAAACCTATCGAAACGATCATGCGAACGTCGCCCGTTATTCCCGTGCTGGTCATCGACGACGCCAGGCATGCACGACCGATTGCGGAAGCGCTCGTCGCGGGAGGACTCAAAGTCCTTGAAGTCACTTTGCGCACGACCGCCGCGCTCGACGTAATCCGGGAAATGAAAGCGGTCGATGGCGCGATTGTTGGCGCAGGAACCGTGCTCAATGAAAACGACCTCTGCGCGGCCATCGATGCAGGCGCAGAGTTCATCGTTTCGCCGGGCCTGACGCAACCGCTTGGTGAGGCGGCGGTTGCGAGCGGTGTGCCCTTTCTCCCCGGAACCGCCAATGCGGGCGATATCATGCGTGGGCTAGAGCTTGGCCTTGCGCATTTCAAATTCTTCCCGGCGGTCGCATCTGGCGGGATAGCGGCGCTGCAAGCGATCGCCGCACCCTTTGCCCAGTGCCGCTTCTGCCCGACGGGCGGGGTCAAGCTTGCAACAGCACCTGACTGGCTAGCACTCGATCCAGTGCTGTGTGTGGGTGGAAGCTGGCTGGTCGGCAACGGCGCGCCCGATGTCGAGGCGATTACTGCAGCAGCAAAGGCGAGCGCCACACTGAAGCGATGATAAATGTGGGGGGGCGTCACAGCGCCCCGCTTGCCCGTCGCCACATGATGGAGGCCACCGGTTTTAGTCGGGCTGTATCTCGAAAGAGGCCAGCATCGGCGTTGTTCGCGGCAATGTCTGAAAGGGTTCCTGCGCATCGCTTTCAACCGGGGCCGTCGTCATCTGTCTCCAGAGGCCGAAGCCCAGCACCGCGCCAGCACATGTACCAATAAAGACATAAAGACCCTTCATGCCGAGGAACATTAGCGTGATGCCGCCAACCGCCGGGCCAATGATCGCACCCACCGAATAGGCAAGAACGAGACCACCACTCGCCCCGACACGGTCATCATTGTCGATATGGTCATTGGTATGCGACACGCAGAGCGGATAAAGCGCAAAGGCAAAACCGCCAAACATCGCGCCCAGCAGATAGAAAAGCAGATTGGCTTCACGCATGACCGAAAGCATCGCGCAGGTGCAGGCAAGACTCGCGAATGTGGCAACGATGACCCGGCGGCGATCGAACCGGTCCGATAAGTAACCGAGCGGCCACTGCAACAAAACCCCGCCCAGAATGACTGTGCCAAGGAATGACGAGATACCCGCATTGTCGAGCCCGATCTTACGCGCGTGAACCGCGGCGAGCGCATAAAAGGCCCCGAGCATGACGCCCGTCGAGACAGATCCAACGACGCCAAGCGGCGATATGCTGTACAGGCGACGTAACGACAGCGGCGTGTAACGACCTATCAGAGGCGCTTCGATCCGGGTCAGGGCAACTGGAATGACGGCTAGCGACAGCATCGCTGCCGCAGCGATAAATGGCATGGAGAGCATGTCGCCGTCGAGAAGCAGCAAAGACTGTCCGACAGCCTGCCCACTATAAAGAAATATCATATAACCGGCGAGAACCGTGCCACGGGTCGACGGCTCGGCACGCTCGTTCAACCAGCTTTCGAGACAGACAAAGACCCCGGCTGTACAGAAACCATCAATAAAACGCAGCCCTGTCCACACAACGGCATTATCAACAATCACATAGGTCAGCGCGCTCGCCGAAAACAAGGAAACGAACGCTGCAAAGGCGCGGATATGCCCGACATTACGAACGATACGGAAAACCGTGACCGATCCCAGGGTCAATCCCGTGAAATAGGACGTCGCCACAAGCCCGATCACAAGCGCACTGAGACCATCAGCCTGCAGGCGCAGCGCAATGAGCGTAGAGAGCGCGCCGCTTCCAATCATCAACATGAAGATCGCGATCAATAGCGTCTGTACCGATGCGATAGCCTTGAAAATCATGTCGTTGCTTTTTTCAGACGCCTGTAATGCGACAGGACAAGCCCTGTCACAACTCCGGCCATCATGCCCGGCAACCCTTCATAGACAGCGTTGTGAAGATCGGCCATTCTCCAGCCAAGTGCAACGACAATGCCGATCACCATCATTGCGATTGCGGTCTTCTCAGTCACCGTCTGTCGCATCGCATAAAGAATGAGCAGCGGACCGAATGCCACCGCAAGCGTCGACCATGACAGGATGACGAGATCAAAAACGCTTTGATTGCCATCAAGGGCGATGAACAGGGCAAAGCCTGTAACCGTCGCTGTTGCCGTCTTCATCTGCAATCGGCTGCGCAGCGGCTTCGCGGGCAGATCGCGGGTTATCGCGGCCGAACAGCTCAATACAAGGGAATCCGCTGTCGACATCGTCGCGGCAAAAATACCGGCCAGGATCACGCCTACCAGAACTGGCGGCAAAAGCGTCACGGCCATTGTCGGCAATGCCAGTTCCGGATCCATCCCGCCAAGGTCGGGCAACAGCAATCGTGCCAACATGCCAACGCCAATGGCAAGCGCATAAAAGACCGTAAAGAAGCCATAATACCACGCACGCGCGGTCATCATGTTCGCTGGACGGTCAAGCGCCATAAATCGTACCATGATATGCGGTTGCCCGATGACGCTGATCCCCGCAAACATCCAGCCAAGGATGAAGACAAATACGCCTGCGACGCCCGGCAACAGCATATCTGGCGGCACAAGGTCAAAATAACCGGGGATGGCGCGCCAGAGCGCCAGCGTTGCGGCAACGCCGCCAAGCGCATCGACACCGGCCACAAACAGCAGGGTCATCGCAACCAGCATCACGAGGCTTTGGGCAACGTCTGTCCATATCGAGGCGCGGATACCGCCTGCAAAGCTGTAGGCGAGCACCATACCGGCGGCAATCCATGCGCCGGTGGTCTGCGGCCATCCCAATACGCCGTTCAGAGCCTTGCCGCCCGCAGCGATCTGTGCAGCAGCATATGTCCCGAGAAAAACGATGGTAATCAGCGCCGCCAGTCGCCGCCAGACCGGCATATCAACGCCCGACCAGAGACTGAGCACCGAGCCGTAGGACGCCTCGCCTGTGCGCGCCGTTGCCGTCCGCAGCTTGCTGTGCACATAAAGCGATGCGATCAGGTCACCGCATATCCAGCCCAGCATCAGCCAGACCGAAGCCAGACCCACGACATAGGTGTAGCCGATGGCGCCAATAAACATATAGCCTGAATTGTTCGTCGCGACCGCCGACAGGCCCACCACGGCAGGCGATACCGAACCGCCGGCCAGATAATAGTCCTTTGGCGTATTGCGTGCGCGGAACATCGAGGCGAGTCCGATCAACAGAAAGCCGCCAAGGAAGATTATAAAGCTGATCAGCGTCATTAGGCAGCGCGGGTCAATGCAGGTTCGGCTACAGGCGTATCGTTGCCAACAATGAGCGCGTCA
This sequence comes from Sphingomonadaceae bacterium, assembly GCA_041621755.1. GTDB lineage: Bacteria > Pseudomonadota > Alphaproteobacteria > Sphingomonadales > Sphingomonadaceae > Sphingosinicella. The sequence goes on from JBFKAE010000064.1 coordinate 10,442, forward strand.
TGCAGCGCCAATATCGCGCGGTCAAAATCGCTTTGGTCGACAATGAACTGGATATCGACGTTGCGGATCTGGTGTTGCATGCCCAGGACGGGGATACTGGCCTCGGCCAGCGCCCGCATCGCGGATGCCACAAATCCTGGCTCGCTGAGATCGCTACCGATTGCCGATACCATCGCAACGCTATGACCGCTGATTGCCGCTTCTGGATATTTGCCCTCAAGGTCGGCGATGAGCTTGCGCATGGTTGCGGCTGTCACCGAAAGATAATGCGTGATGGTATTTGCGTTCGAAGACTTGCTGACAATCCAGGCATTATGCCGGGTCAGCACATCAAGAATGGTCGCGTCATAGCCTTTTTCACCTACCATATCCTGCGCAAAGACCTGCAGTGCGAAGAGTTGACGGACGCCCGTCACGATCTCGACACGCGGCGTCTCGCTGCAATACGCATCTTCGATCAATGTCCCTTCATCGGCACTGTCGAATGTGTTGCGGACCCTCAAAGGTATGCCCGCCTGACGCATACCGCGCCCCGCGAGCGGGTGGATCGCCTCCATACCCAAATTCGCGAGCTGGTCCGCCACATCGTAATTTGTGCGACCAATCTTGCGGGCTTTGTCGGGCCCAACCAGCTTGGGGTCCGCGCTGGAAAGGTGGAATTCCTTGTGGATGATGGCTTCGCGAGCGGCGGTCTGCACAGCAAGGCGGGAAAATGTCATTTCCGAATAGCCGCGCGCATAGCGGCGTACCATACCGCCCTCACACCGCGCATAGCCCGTAACGATTGGCAAAGTGCGGGAAAGATCGATTGTGCTGAATGCCGCCTCGATCCGGGCTTCGAGGGTCGAAGGTGCATTTTCCTGCCAGCCCGTCAAATCAACAAACGCCGCGTCAATACCCCGATCCCGCAGCAGCAACGCAAGCGTATAGGCGCTGTGCGCTTCTCCAAGGCTCGCCAGCATTTCGCGGATCGTGGTCAGCGGCTCGGCCAGACAAAAATGCCCGTAACTGCGCAGTCGGTCGACATCCTGCAGGCACAAAAGCATAGCCTTGATGCGATCGTCGACAAAGGCATCGGCGTCGTGGCGAAGCCGCGTGTCGAACAGATCCTTGTTTTTGGCACGCATCGCGTCTGCGACCTTTTCCAGCCCGTCTTCCCAACGTTCATTGGGTTCATCGGCAACGAATCTGGCATAGACGCCCGCTTCGCCCGTCTTTTTGTGCTCCAGAAGCAGATCGGTCATGCCCGAATATGCGGAAACGACGAAGATACGATTGTAAAGCTCCGCCTCGTGACGGTGCCTGATAATGACATCGTTAAGCACAACATCGGTCGCGGACATCGATGTGCCGCCGATTTTCTCGACTGTATGACGCGGCGTCATGCTGCATTCTCGAACAAAGAGCCGGGAACGGGAGCCAAGGGCGCGACAGTCCGGCTTGCAATGAATTCCGGTCGCGGCACCTCTGCACCGAACGGCGCGACCAGCGCGTTCGATACGGCATTATAGACGATAAAGGCATTGGCGCGCGGGAAAGGCGTGATGTTGCTGTTCGACCCGTGCATCATATTGCAGTCGAAAATGATAACTGTACCAGCTTTCCCTGTTGCGGAGACAATACCATGCTCGACCGCGAGATCAGCGAGATGCTCTTCGTCGGGAACGCCATATTCCTGTTTTTTAAGTGACGCCTTGTAGTGATTTTCGGGTGTCTCGCCGACGCAGGTGACATATTTCTTGTGTGAGCCGGGCATCAGCATCAGCGGGCCGTTATGCGCGCTGTTGTCAGCCAATAATATTGACATGGATAGCGCGCGCATACGTGGCATGCCGTCTTCGACGTGCCAGGTTTCAAAATCCGAATGCCAGTAGAATTCCTTGCCGTAATAGCCCGGCTTATAATTGAGTCTGGACTGGTGAATATAGATGTCGTCGCCAAGCAGGAAGCGCGCAACATCGCAAAGTCGCTGATCTGTTGCGAGGCGTTGCATGACCGCACTCTGTGTATGAATTTCAAAAATGGATCGAATTTCGTCGTCCCCCGGCTCGCTGATCGCCGTTTCAGGTTTCAGCGCCGAGGGAGCGGCGAGCAGCTCGGCCGCAGAGGTCTGCAAGACGCGCATTTCTTCGCCGGTAAAAACGTCTTCCAGAACAAGGAACCCGTCTTTGTCGAAGGCATCGGCCTGATCCTTGCGGAGCGGCGCATTTTCGCACCACTCACTGTAAACAACCGCATCATGGCGCGGTAGTATGACCGCTTGGTCTTTGACGCGCGATGGATAGAAATCCTGCATAACTCTTTCCTGAAACATTTTGGTGGCCAGCCCCGTCAGGCAGCCTCGTTTTCGAGTGGATAGGCGCCGGACTCGTCATGGACCTCGCGACCTGTCACCGGCGGATTGAACACACAGGCTGTCACGATTTCGGTGCGCGCACGCAGAATATGACGGTCATGCTGATCAAGCGCGTAAAGTGTGCCCGGTTCCAGTGCGTGCGTCTCGCCCGAACCAAGATCTTCGATACTGCCTTCACCACTGATGATGTAAACAGCTTCCAGATGGTTTTTGTAATGCATTGGCAGCTCTGCACCGGCATAGATGGTTGTAATATGGAACGAGAAGCCCATATTTTCGTCCTTGAGTAACAAGCGTGCGCTTTCCCAGCCATTGCTGAGCACATTGCGGTCGGACGCACGCGCGTCGGTAAGTTTCTTGATAATCATTTCTGCCGCTTCCCCGGTTATTCCGCTGCAATATTGAAGGTCGAAGCAAGGCTCGAACGAACGCAGCTTTCAAGTATGGATAAGCCGTGCGCCAGCACCTCATCGTCAATGATGAGCGGCGCGAGGATTTTAACGATTTCGCTATCGGCGCCGCTTGTTTCGATAATCAGTCCCTTTTCAAAGGCAGCCGACGTAATCTCCGCCGCAAGCACGCCCGTGCCCGCATTGAGGCCACGCATCATGCCACGCCCACGCACGGAGAGACCAAAGTCAGAGGCGATCCGCTCAAGCTCGCGCCCGAGAAAATCACCGCGGCGCTCAATGTCCTTGGCAAAATCGTCTGTCGTCCAGAAATGTTTAAGCGCGGCGGTGGCCGTGACAAATGCATGATTATTGCCCCGGAATGTGCCGTTATGCTCGCCCGGCGACCACTGATCGAGTTCTGGCCGGAACAAAGTGAGCGCAAAAGGCAGCCCCATGCCCGACAATGACTTTGCCAATGTCACAATATCGGGACGTATGCCGACGGCGTCGAAGCTGAAAAAGCTGCCCGTCCGGCCGCAGCCAGCCTGAATATCGTCAATGATCAGCAACGCGCCGTGGCGTTTGGCGACGGCAGCAATATCGCGCAACCATTTGTCAGACGCCGAGTTGAGACCACCTTCGCCCTGAATTGTCTCCACAAGTATAGCCGCCGGTTCATCAAGGCCGCTCGATGGATCCGAAAGCCGCTGATCGAGAAGTGCTGCCGTGTCGACGTCAGGGCCATAATAGCCGTCATAGGGTTCATGGCTGACATGCGACAGGGGCACACCAGCGCCCGCGCGCTTGCCGGCATTACCGGTGCAGGCGAGTGCGCCGAGCGTCATGCCGTGAAAGCCGTTGGTAAAGGCAATGACCAGTTCGCGCCCTGTGACCTTGCGGGCAAGCTTGAGGGCGGCTTCAACTGCATTCGTGCCCGTCGGCCCGGGGAACATCATGCGATAGTCAAGCCCACGCGGCTTCAGGATAATATCGTCCATCGCAGTCAGGAACGCGGCCTTCGCCTCGGTATGCAGATCAAGGCTGTGCGTAATCCCGTCGTCAGCAATATAATCAAGCAATGCCTGCTTCAGCAGCGGGTGATTATGCCCATAATTCAGCGTCGAACAGCCGGACAGAAAGTCGAGATAACGACCGCCATTCTCATCGTACATCCAGACATTTTCAGCGCGACCAAACTGACGTGGCATATCCCGGGAATAGGAACGCACTCCGGATTCACGTCGCTCGTAGATTTCAAGATTGGGCAAGATGTCCGAAGGTGCAGGTTGCTTTGTCATAATACGTCCTTTGTCGTGTCATGATTGCGGAAAGATAGCGGCGCGATCGACACCAGAATTTCGGTCTCGTGCAGGCCGCCGAAATGGGTGTCGCTTTCGAAATGTGGCACACCGCACATGGCAGCGTCACGACGCTTCGCGAAAGCCTGAAACATTGCCCAAGAGGCCGCATTGTCGGCTGTGATCGTTGTGGTTAGCACGCGCGCATCGCTTACAGCCTCGCGGGCAAGCAGCGCCTCGATCAGGCGTTGACCAAGACCACAACCACGTGCCGACGGATGCACCGCAACCTGCCAAACAAAAATCTGGTCGGGCGAAACGGGCGGGCGATAGGCAGAAATCCAGCCAACAATGCGATCACCATCTTCGGCGACCACACATGTGTCTGAAAAATGCGTACATTGGAGCAGATTGCAGTATGCGGAATTTACATCCAGTGGCGGGCAAGCCTGAATGAGGGCTGTGACCAATGGCCCGTCTTCAGCGCGGGGTGCACGGAGCAACATTTCTCCCACCCTGCTCGAACGATCGGCAGTCTCTGAATGATTGATGATATCGAACATATCCTATGGCTGATACTGACGATCAGTTATTTCGACTCCCGAAGTATACTGTCATATAAAATTATCATGTTCTGCCAGCGGTGACGGCTAACTAGGGTCTGTTTTGCGCTATTTCAACCATCTTCTCGCAATTTAAAGAAAAAAATCCTCAAAAAACCTCGCGTAAGCATTTTATTTACGAAATATTTTTGCGATTGGCATTGGGCAAATCGAGGATTAGTTTGAGGGTATGCAAAGCCAGCTCACCAATGCCGTTCTGCGCGCGATCCGTCGCATTCTCCGGGCTACGGATCAAAGGGGGCGCAAACTCGCAGCCGCCACCAATCTGACCCCTTCGCAACTGCTTGTGCTGCAGGAGATCGAACGCCGCGGCGAAACCACACCCGGCGCAATTGCCCATAATCTTCATTTCGGCCAAGCGACGGTTACGAATATCATTGATCGGCTGGAAGCGCAGAATTTTGTCACGCGGCAACGAAACGAGCGCGACAAGAGGCAAATCCTGCTCGGCATAACCGCGGGCGGCCTCACGGCGATCAGGATGTCGCCCGATCCGTTGCAACAGCAGTTCAGCGCGGGCTTCGAGGATTTGTCGACATGGGAACAGGCCATGATCCTTGCCGCACTCGAACGCGTCTGCGACCTTATGGGCGCCACTGATATAGACGCAGCTCCATTGCTCGATTCAGGCACCATAGACCGGTCCCCCGCCTAGGGGCCTAACCCTAAGACACGGCAGATTCCGACGACTTGACAAAGTGAACGTTATCACATAGTGAACGTTCACATGTGGTGTTAGCAGATAGCGATTATACGCCCTAGGGGGAGGGGAATATGGGAAACTATAGGAAGCACGTCCGATTCGGTTACGCCGCCAGCGTATCGTTTTTGGCGCTGGCCAATAGTATGCAGCAGGCACATGCTCAGGATGCAGCTGTAGCCGAACATGAAATCGCCGAGATCGTCGTGACCGGTATTCGTGCCAGTCTTCGTGAATCGATGAACGTCAAACGCGATGCGCAGGGCGTCGTCGATGCGATCTCCGCCGAAGATATCGGCAAATTCCCCGACACCAATCTGGCCGAATCGCTGCAGCGCATCACCGGCGTATCAATCGACC
>JBFKAE010000065.1:0-15439 GCA_041621755.1 Sphingomonadaceae bacterium
AAAAAGCTGGCACCAGACCTCCTCGCCCGACAGGCTTTTGGGCACAAAGCGCTCGATCACCGCTTTTGATCCATGCGTGAAAACGGTCGGGATGCACATGCCCAACCCGATGGAAAAAAGCCCTGTCGGCGCATTGGACTTGCGTTCTTCCTGCCCGAAAATGATGGCCTGCATTGGCGGCAGCCCCTGTCCGCCAAATGCCTTGGGCCAGGTCAGGCCCGCATAGCCCGCATCATATTTGCGTTTTTGCCAGCTTTTCTGCTGTTTGACATAGTCGCTCGACCCTTTGGGTTCTTCGACGCCATCATAATCGTGCGTCGCCTCGGCAATCCACGCGCGCACCTTGGCGCGATAATCGGCTTCTTCGGGGGTGTCGTTGAAATCCATCGGCTTATCTCCCTTATGCCGCCGCGCGGTTGCGCCCTTCAAGCGCCCGTACCAGTCGTTCCGACCAGAACATCGGGCTGCCAAGCGCTGCCGACAATTGCCGCGCGCGCCGATAGTAGAACTGACAGTCCGATTCCCATGTGAAACCGATGCCGCCGTGAAGCTGAACGTTTTCTTCGGCGGTAAAGCGCAGCGCATCGAGACTGGAAACGCGCGCCGCGGACGCAGCCTGCGTCAATTCATCGGCATCGGCGGCAAAGGCCCATGCGCCATGCAGGGCGTGGGCACGGGCAAGCTCCAGCTTGATGAACATATCGGCGCATTTGTGTTTGACGGCTTGATAGCGACCAATGCGCTGACCGAATGCGACGCGGTCCTTGGCGTGGTCGACCGCCATATGCATCGCGGCTTCTGCGCTGCCAATGGCCTCAAAACTCAACAGCACTGCGGCGCGGTCGATGAATTTCGCATAATCGCCGCTCGCAAGCCGATCGCCATCCGCGCCCGATAAGGTGATGGTGCCATGCTTGCGGACAAGGTCGAGCGTCGGGACGGCCTCAACGCTGATATTGGGATCGTTTTTCAGGTCGACGACATAAAGACCGGGGCCATCGTCGCTTGCAACGGTGATGACGGCAATATCGGCCGCAGGTGCGTCTGCAACGGGTGTTTTTTGACCATGAAGCCCCGCTTCGTTCGCCCGTGTTTCGGGCATGGCGGTCGGTGTTCCTGCCTTGCCTTCGCTCCAGCCATAGCAGGCGATGATCGATCCATCGGCAATGCCGGGCAAATATCTTGCCCGTTGTGCCTCGTCTTCGGCCAGCAGGATTGCTTCGGTTGCAAGCAGGCTCGACATGAAGGGTACAGGGGCAAGGCTACGACCAAATTCTTCGGCAAGCACACAGGCGTCTTCAGCACCAAGGCCAAGACCGCCATTGGCCTCGGGAACGCGCGCGGCAGTGAAACCAAGTTCGGCGACCTGTTTCCACAAGCCGTCATCGAATTGCGCGTCTGATGTCATGATCTTGCGCGCCGCTTCAGGACCAGCCTGCTCGTCGAGAAACTTGCGCGCAGATGTACGCAGTGCCTTGGCGTCGTCCGAAAAATCGAAATTCACAGGCCGTTACTCCCCAATAGATTGCGTACCAAGATGCGCGCAGTTGCGCTCAACATCAACCTGTCGAAGATGCTATGGCGGTGTCTACTTGCGGCTGAACAAGGCGTCGGCGTCCGACATGATGCTGCCTGCTGACGCCAGCTTGGCGCGCGTGCGTTCGACTTCCCCGGTCAGCAATGCAATCCGCTCTTCAAGTTCGGCGCGTGAAAGCGGGTCAAGATCCTGTTTTAAAAGCGCGGCAAGCGGGTCGTCTGTGCGCCGGGGCAAAAGATCGTCATCCATACGCGTCCTGCCTTTCTCCATCACCTGACACGGTGATAATTTGCCTCAGTCCCGCGTCGCGCGCAAGTGACGCAAAACTTTCATGATTCGATTCAAAAACCGTAACATGTTGGCGCGATACGCTTTGCCTCATGAACATGGTCACTGCCCGCCTGTTTGAAGATTTGCAGTCTGCGCCACCGCAAAGCGTGCCTGAACGCGGCGAATGTCGCCGACGCTATCGCACGATCTGGATTTCTGACGTGCATCTTGGCACGCGGGGTTGCAATGCCGACCTGCTCATCGATTTTCTCGACAGTGTTGATAGCGACACCATCTATCTCGTCGGGGATATTATTGATGGCTGGCGGTTGAAAAAAAGCTGGTTCTGGCCACCCAAGCACAATGACATCTTCTGGCGGTTGCTGAAACGCGCACGCCGCGGGACCAAGGTGATCTATATTCCGGGCAATCACGACGAAATTTTCCGGCAGTTCACTGGTCTCAGCTTTGGCGGGATCGAAATCCGGTCAAAGGCCATTCATGAAACCGCCGATGGTCGAAGGTTGCTGGTTCTGCATGGCGATGAATTCGATGCGGTTGTGCTTTACGCGCGCTGGCTCGCCTATCTCGGGGATGCTGCCTATGTCGGCATGATGAAGCTCAACTGGCTGGTCAATCAGGTCCGCGCGCGCTTCGGCATGCCGTATTGGTCGTTGTCAAAACATGCCAAGCACAAGGTCAAGAACGCAGTGGAATTCATCAGCCGCTTCGAGGCGGTGGTTGCAAAAGCCGCCGGAGCACGCGGACTCGACGGCGTTGTCTGCGGGCATATTCACACGGCAGAGGCGCGCGCCTTTGGCGATGTGACCTATTATAATGATGGCGACTGGGTCGAAAGCTGCACGGCGCTCGTCGAACGCTTTGATGGCCAGATGGAAATCTTGCACTGGGCCGATGAAATACAGATACGCGGCGATGTTGCGGCGGAGGCTGCGGCCTGATGCGGATTGCAATCGTTACCGACGCCTGGGCGCCGCAGGTGAATGGTGTGGTCCGTACGTTGCAAATGGTCAGCGCCGAATTGCGTGCCGCCGGGCACATGGTGATGATCGTTTCGCCGGACCTCTATCCCTCTCTGCCATGTCCAAGCTATCCCGATATCCGGCTGGCGATGACATGGTCAGGGCAGGTGGGGAAGCGTCTGTCGCGCTTTGCCCCGGATGCCATTCATATTGCCACCGAAGGCGTGCTCGGTCTTGCTGCCCGGCGCTGGTGCGTTCGCGCATCCTTGCCGTTTACAACCGCCTATCACACGCATTTTCCGGCCTATGTCGCACAGCGTACCGGCCTGCCCGAAGACTGGCTGTGGCGTTACGAGCGCTGGTTTCACCGCGCCGCAAGCGCTGTGCTCGCCGCGACGCCAAGCCTGCGTGCGCAGCTTCGCGAACAGGGAATCGGTCCGCTCAGGCCGTTTGGACGCGGCGTTGATCTCGCGCGCTTTTCACCCAAAGCCGCTTCGCATCCTGCGTATGAAGGCTTGCCGCGTCCGATCCAGCTTTATGTCGGGCGTGTTGCGGTTGAAAAGAACCTCGAAGCCTTTCTTGAAACGCGTCAGGTGGGGACGAAGGTCATTGTTGGTGATGGCCCTGCAAAGGCGGGTCTGGAACGGCGTTACCCGTCGGCGCATTTCCTTGGCGGGCTTTATGGCGACGATCTGGCCGGTGCCTATGTCGGTGCCGATGTTTTCGTTTTTCCAAGCCGTACGGATACGTTTGGCATGGTCCTCATCGAAGCGCTCGCCTGCGGGACACCGGTTGCAGCCTTTCCCGTGCAAGGGCCGGTCGATCTCGTTACGCCTGCGGTCGGAGCGCTCGATGAAGATCTCGACCGCGCCATTGCCCGTGCACTGCAATGCGATCGTACGGTTTGTTCGGTTTATGGGCGGGGGTTCACCTGGGCGCGTGCCGCCGAAGAATTTCGTTCGGCGCTTGTCCGGTTTGATTCCCCCGAGGCTCATGCCTCCCGTGCGTGTCCGCCGCTGTCGCTCCAATTGCCTTGATTGCAGCGGCAGGCAGGACTATATGGGTGCTATCAATGGCCGTTCCGCAAGGGGCGGCCCTTTTATTTCGTGCTTTTGAAGAAAGCTCCTGAACAATGGCCCAAGATTATCCGTTGATGCCGCATGCGACTGCCGCGTGGCTCGTCGAAGAAAGTGCGCTGACCTTTGAACAGATCGCCCAGTTTTGCGGCCTGCATTTGCTTGAAGTCCAGGCGATCGCTGATGAGACCGCGCAGGCGCGGCACATTCCGCGCGATCCCGTACGCGCCGGCGACCTCGCGCAGGAGGAACTCGACAAAGGACAGGCTGATCCGAGCTATCGTCTCGTGCTGCAAAAGGGGCCTGAACAACAGCGCCGGACCAAAGGGCCGCGCTATACACCTGTGTCAAAGCGTCAGGACAAACCCGACGGGATCGCCTGGATCGTCAAGAACCATCCTGAAATCAGCGACGCACAGATTTCAAAGTTGATCGGCACGACGAAAACGACGATCACCGCGATCCGCGACAAGACGCATTGGAACATCCAGAATATCACGGCGAAGGATCCGGTGACGTTGGGACTGTGCTCGCAACGCGAACTCGACGCGCTTGTTGCAAAGGCTGCCAAGAAGGCCGGAATCGAGAAGGTCGACCTGACCTTCGACCATGATCGTGACGAACTGCTGCAGGAATTGCGGCAGGAACGGATCGATGCGGCCAAAGCCGCCGAAGCCACGCTCGCCGAAGCTGAAAAGGTTGCCTCTGCCGAAGAGCCGGACTTCGTCGACCCTTTCAAAAAAAGCTAGCGAACAACGTAGGTCGACTTTACGTTAACGTAAACCTATGGATGGGGGATGAGTAAATCTTTCCCGATCGCAGACGCGTCGCTTGTTCCGCCTGAAACCGGCACGGAAAGGCGTGGCCTGCTTTACCCGCTTGGCCGATGGACGCCCGAAAAAGGTACGCTGCACGCGGTCGCACCCGGTATTTACTGGCTACGTATGCCGCTGCCGTTCAGTCTGGATCACATCAACCTCTGGGTGCTAGACGATGGCGATGGCTGGGCGCTCGTCGATACCGGTTTGAACGCGCCCGAATGCAAATCGGTCTGGGAGGACCTGCTGGCAGGACCGCTTGCCGCAAAACCGGTGACGCGCATCATTGTTACACATTATCACCCCGATCATCTGGGGCTTGCGGGTTGGCTTTCTGAACAGACTGGCGCGCCGCTCATCATGACACGCACCGAATATCTGATGGCGCGTATGTTGACGCTCGACATTGCTGACGCGCCGCCGCAGCCCGTCACCGCCTTTTACGCGCGCACAGGCTGGCCAAGCGCCAGGATAGAAGAATTTGCCGCTCAAAAATGGGGTCGCTTTGCGAAGGCCGTATACAAGTTGCCGCCCGGCTTTCAGCGGATTGCCGATGGCGACGTCCTGAAGATCGGCGGTCGCGATTGGCGCATCGTCGTTGGCAAGGGTCACACGCCAGAGCACGCCTGCCTTGTCTGCGACGATGACAGGTTGATGATCTCTGGCGACCAGGTCTTGCCGCGCATTACATCGAATGTGTCGGTTTATCCGACCGAGGCCGGGGCCGACCCGCTTGGCGATTGGCTTGAAAGCATAGACAGGTTGCGCAGCCTTGACCCTGATATGTTTGTGCTGCCCGCGCATAACGAGCCGTTCAAGGGTCTGCATACCCGGCTTGATCAACTGGCAGCGGATCATCATGGCAAGCTCGATGCCCTGCAGACGTTCCTGTCAACGCCGCGAAGTGCATTTCAATGTTTTGAAATCCTGTTCCGTCGCAAGATTATGCGCGATGAGATCATGTCGGCGACTGGCGAAGCGCTGGCGCATCTTCATTATCTCGAACATCGCGGTCGTGCGCGCCGTGATACGTCGGGTACGGTGGATCTTTTCAGCGCCGGTTAAGCGCGACGGCGCTATAGGTGTTTTAAGCGTGAATTCGGAGACAAGGACATGGATGCTGCGGCGATCTGGACCAAAAACTACCAGCATCCTGTGCCGTGGGCGCATCACATTACGCCGATATCCCTTCCAGCCATGCTTGATGCCAGCGCCAGGCGCCGCCCGAACGCGGCGTGCATCGACTTTCTGGGCCGGATATACACTTATGCCGACATTGCCGATCAGGTAAACCGTGCCGCGCGGGGGTTTCAGATTCTCGGCGTCCGGCGGGGTATCAAGGTTGGGCTGTTCCTGCCCAATTGTCCGCAATATGTCGTCGCGTATTACGCGATTATGAAGGCTGGCGGCACGGTGGTTAACTTCTCGCCGCTCTATACGTCTGACGAGCTTCGTCATCAGGTCGAGGACAGCGAGACCGACATCATGGTCTGTCTTGATGTTGCGCAGCTTTATCCGACGATTTCCGATGTGCTCGAAAATTCGCGCTTGCGCTGCCTCGTCGTCGGCTCACTCGCCGATGTATTGCCACCTGCAAAATCACTGCTGTATCGCGTGTTCAAACGACGTGAACGGGTCAAGGTCGAACCCGATATCCGTCATATCCGTTTTTCCAGCCTGCTCGGCATTGACGGGCTTGAGTCGCTGCCAGAAATCGACATTCACAACGACATTGCCTTGCTGCAATATACCGGAGGCACAACGGGGACGCCCAAGGGCGCCATTCTGACACACGCCAATCTTTCAGCCAATGCGCAGCAGGTTCAGGTGATTGACCCCGATCCCGATGGCCCTGACCGTATATTGGGTGCCTTGCCGCTGTTCCACGTCTTTGCCAATACCTGCGTTCTTAACCGTACCATCCTGCGGGGCGGTGAAATGGTGCTGCTGCCGAAATTTGAGCTTGGCCTGGCGCTGAAAACCATCCAGCGGCGCGAGATCACAGCGCTGCCAGGCGTGCCGACAATGTATCTGGCATTCCTCGATTCGGCAGAGATTGCCAAATATAATCTCACCTCGATTCGGCTGTGCATCTCTGGCGGCGCACCCATGCCGCTTGAGGTCAAACAGCGTTTTGAGGCGAAGACCAAGGCGTCGCTTGTCGAAGGATATGGGCTGACCGAAAGTTCCGGGGTCGTGTCGGTCAATCCCTATGAAACGGGTGGCAAGCCGGGGTCCATTGGCCAGCCCATACCCGGCACATGCGTTGTCATTGTCGACAAGGAAGACCCGACCAGACCTGCACCCGATGGTGAGCCGGGCGAAATCACCGTGTCCGGTCCGCAAATCATGCAGGGCTATTGGAACAAGCCCAAAGCCAATGCTGAAATCTTTGTCGATGGTCGCCTGCGCACCGGCGACGTCGGGTATATCGACGCGGATGGCTTTGTCTTTATTGTTGATCGGCTGAAGGACATGATCGTCGTAGGCGGCTTCAAGGCTTTTCCAAGCCAGCTCGAAGCGGTTCTTTACACCCATGAAGCGGTGCGCGAGGCGATCGTTATTGGTGTTCCTGACCCGTATCTTGGCGAACGCCCAAAGGCATTTGTAACGTTGCTCACCGGGGCGGAGGCCGATGAGGCGGAGCTTCTCAACTATCTCAATGCGCGCGTCGGCAAGCATGAACGTGCCGTTGCCGTTGAAATTCGCGACGCGCTGCCAAAGACCATGATCGGCAAGCTTTCGCGCAAGGAACTCGTCGAGGAAGAGCGTGCCAAGGTGAAGAACTGAACCGGCCGATCCGGACGTGAATTGCGCTGACCAGTTGACCCCCGCGCGCAGCCCGTTCAAAACACTGTCGGACGTAACGCCGATCCAGTGGGGGTTTGATGACAGGTGCCGCGCGCGAATCAATCGATGAGCTGAGCTTTGAGCAGGCGCTCGCCCAGCTTGAAAGAATTGTGCAGCAGCTCGAAGCTGGCGAGGTCGATCTTGAAGCCTCTATCGGGCTTTACGAGGAAGGGCAGCGCCTGAAAGCGTTCTGCGAAGGCAAGTTAAAGTCAGCGCAGGCGCGGATTGAAAAAATCCAGATCGGTCCCGATGGTACGGCCGGGGGCAGCGTCCCCTTTGATGCGGATTGATTGCGTGCGGGCGTCACTCAGTCTGAAACCGGCGCTTGATGCTATTGGCGTCGCCGTTGACCAGCGATTCGACAAGTTGCTGCCAATTCCCAACGATCCGCGAAAACCGCTCGTCGAAGCCATGCGCTATGCGGCGATGGGGGGCGGCAAACGCATGCGGCCATTATTGGTCGTCGCGTCTTGTGACCTGTTCCACGTCGACAAGGAGCGCGCGCTTCGCACGGCCATCGCGATTGAGTGCGTGCATGTCTACAGCCTGATCCACGACGATCTGCCGTGCATGGATGACGATGATACCCGCCGCGGCAAGGCGACGGTGCACAAGGCCTTTGACGAGGCGACCGCGGTGCTTGCCGGTGATGCGCTGCAGGCGCTGGCATTTGAAGTGCTTGCCGACGAGGCGACCCACGAAGACCCCTACGTGCGTTCGCAACTCGTTGTCGAGCTAGCCAAGGCGAGCGGCCCGCTCGGCATGGCGGGTGGGCAGATGATGGATCTGGTTGCCGAAAGGGAGACATTCGACCTGCCGACGACGACGCGCCTGCAACAGTTGAAAACGGGCGCACTTATCACCTTCGCGGTCGAAGCGGGCGCCATCATGGGCAAAGCGAGTGTTGAAACCCGCATGAAGCTCAAGGGTTTTGCACGTGATCTGGGCCTTGCTTTCCAGATTGCCGACGATCTGCTTGATGTCGAAGGCGACAGCGAACGCACCGGCAAGGCCTTGCGCAAGGACGCGGCGGCAGGCAAGGCGACGTTCGTATCTCTGCTTGGCCTCGACCGCGCGAAAAAACAGGCGGACATGCTGATCAATCAGGCGATCGACCACCTGCACGGTTTTGGCCAGGAGGCTGACCTTTTGCGCGCCATCGCACGCTTTGCGGTCGAGCGTGACAGATAATAGAATTAATAAGGAGGGTGGGATGCGTGTAGGTGTTTATCCGGGGACATTTGACCCGATCACGCTCGGCCACCTCGACATTATCCGGCGTGGTGCAAAGCTTGTCGACAAGCTGATCATCGGTGTGTCGACCAACCCGTCGAAATCACCGATGTTTTCGCTCGATGAACGCATCACGCATGTCGAAAACGAGGTCGCGGGCTTTGCAAATGGCAGTATCAAGGTTGTGCCATTTAATGCGCTGTTGATGCATTTTGCCGCCGAACAAGGGGCAAGCATGATCATTCGCGGGCTTCGCGCGGTTGCCGACTTTGAGTATGAATATCAAATGGCAGGCATGAACCAGCAGCTGAACAGTGAAATCGAAACCGTGTTTTTGATGGCCGACGTTGCGCTGCAGCCGATCGCCTCGCGGCTCGTCAAGGAAATCGCGCTGTTTGGCGGCGACATAGCGCCATTTGTGACGCCCGCAGTGGCTGCGGCTGTGAAGGTCAAAGTTGGGGAGAAGGCCTGATATTCAGGCGCCATCCAGGGTGGCAGTGCAATATGCTTGTGAAGGATTTGGTATCTTGAGGATTGCGATGATGAAGTTTCTGGCGCTTGTATTCGGCGTGTTTCTGGGTACGGCTGCGTTTGCGCAAGATGCCCCGACCGCAACCTCGCAACCCGCCGGTCCCGATCTTGAGAATATTCTCTATCTCGACCTGTCGACCGGTGGGCGCGTGACCATTTTGATGCGGCCGGATGTGGCGCCAGGTCATGTCGAGCGGATTCGCACCCTGACCCGTCGCGGCTTTTACGACGGGTTGATTTTTCACCGCGTCATTGAGGGCTTCATGGCGCAGACTGGCGACCCGCAAGGCACCGGCGCTGGCGGTTCCGATCTTCCCGATCTTAAAGCTGAATTCAATCGCCTGCCGCACATGCGTGGTACAACGTCGATGGCGCGCACCGATGATCCTGATAGCGCCAACAGTCAGTTTTTCATCATGTTCATGCCCAATACCGCGGCGATGGATGGCAATTATACCGGCTGGGGGCGTGTGATTGCCGGCATGGAATATGTCGACAAGATCGCGCGCGGCGAACCGCCGGTCAATCCGTCCAAAATCATCAAGGCGAGCATTGCAGCCGACAGCGTTGCATCGACACCGGCGGCACCCGCACCGGCTGTGGTTTCTGTACCACTGGAAGAGCCTGCGGCTGAAGCCACAGCTGAAGATGAGGTTGAAGCCGAGATTGAAACTGAAGAGGCTGCGGCGACAACCGTACCGAACTGATTTGCGCGTAGACGACTTCGATTTCGACCTGCCATCCGAACGTATTGCGCTTCGGCCCGCAGTGCCGCGCGACAGTGCGCGCATGCTTGTCGTGCGCCCCGATGGCCTGGCTGATCGCCACGCTCGCGATCTTGCCGATCTTCTGAAGCCCGGCGACGTTCTTGTTTTCAACGATACGAAAGTTATCCCTGCGCAACTTTTCGGTACGCGTGGCGCGGCGAAGGTCGGCGTTACGCTTCACAAGCGTGAAGACGCCTACGCATGGTGGGCATTCGTCAAAAACGCCAAGCGGTTGAAACAGGGTGACCGCGTTGCCTTCGGCGCTGAACTTGCCGGCTATGTCGAGGCGCGTGGCGATGACGGCAGCATAATGTTCCGTTTCGAATGTGATGGTCCGCTTGAAGCTGCGCTGCACAGTGCCGGCACCATGCCGTTGCCGCCTTACATAGCCGGAAAACGCGCCGCCGACGCCCGCGATGCAGAGGACTATCAGACGCTCTATGCCGCAAAGGAAGGCGCTGTTGCTGCGCCCACCGCTGGCTTGCACTTCACGCCAGAGCTTTTCGCCGCGATTTCAGCAAAGGGCATTTCGCGCGAAACGCTGACGCTGCATGTTGGTGCAGGCACGTTCCTGCCCGTCAAGGTCGACGACACGGATGATCACAAGATGCACGCCGAATGGGGGGTGATTGACGCCGCAACCGCGTCACGGCTGAACGCGGCGCGCGCGGCGGGCGGCCGGATCATTCCGGTCGGCACAACATCACTCCGCCTGCTTGAAAGTGCAGCGCGCGCGGATGGTATTGTCGAACCGTTCGAGGGCGACACGGCGATTTTCATCACGCCGGGCTATAAATTCAAGGCGACGGATGCGTTGATGACCAATTTTCATTTGCCGCGCTCAACCTTGTTCATGCTGGTCAGTGCGTTGATGGGCCATGACACAATGCGCAGCGCCTATGCGCACGCGATTGCCGAAAATTATCGCTTTTATTCCTATGGCGATGCGAGCTTGTTGTTGCCCTGAGCTTGCTTGCGACATGGCTCCATGCCAAAGCCTGCCGTCATGACAACCCGCTTCTCATTTTCGATAGATGCAACCGACGGCAAAGCGCGTGCTGGCAAGATTTCGATGCTGCGCGGGGAGATCCGTACGCCGGCCTTCATGCCGGTCGGAACGGCGGCGACGGTCAAGGCGATGAAGCCCGGCGATGTCCGTGCCACGGGGGCCGACATCATTTTGGGGAACACTTATCATTTGATGCTGCGGCCCGGCGACGAACGGGTTGCGCGGCTTGGTGGTTTGCATGACTTTATGGGCTGGGAGCGGCCGATCCTGACCGATTCTGGCGGATTTCAGGTCATGAGCCTCGCCGACCTCACCAAAATGAGTGAGGAGGGGGTTTCATTCGCCTCGCACCTTGATGGATCGCGGCATATGCTGAGTCCTGAACGCTCGATGGAAATCCAGCGCAATCTTGGTAGCGATATCGTCATGGCATTTGATGAGTGTACGTCATGGCCGGTGACGCGCGACATTGCGGCCAGCTCGATGGAACGCTCGATGCGTTGGGCAAAGCGGTCGCGAGACGGGTTTGATAGTGGCGCTGACCATGCCGCCCGCGCGGCGTTATTCGGTATCCAGCAGGGGTCGATGTTCGAAGACCTGCGCCGGACGTCGTCGGCGCGTCTGGTCGATATTGGTTTTGATGGTTATGCGATTGGTGGGCTTGCGGTCGGTGAAGGTCAGGAGCAGATGTTTGCCGTTCTCGACTATGCGCCCGATATGCTGCCGATTGATAAGCCACGCTATTTGATGGGTGTCGGCAAGCCTGATGACATTGTCGGCGCCGTCATGCGCGGCGTTGATATGTTCGACTGCGTCCTGCCGACCCGGTCTGGTCGCACGGGACAGGCGTTTACGCATGATGGTCCAATCAACATCAAGAATGCGCGCTTTGGCGAGGATACGGGGCCACTTGACCCTGAATGCGCGTGCAACGTCTGTGCGGGCTTCAGCCGCGCTTATTTGCATCATCTTGTGCGGTCGGGTGAAATCCTTGGCGCGATGCTGATGACAGAGCATAATCTGTCATTTTATCAGCATCTTATGGAATCACTCCGAAAGGCGATTGGCGACGGCAATCTGGCAGGTTTTGCCGCGGGCTTTGTTGCGCGCTATCGCAAGCAGACCTGAGACTCCTCGCTATCGCCCTTTGAATTCGGCTTTACGCTTTTGTATGAACGCGCTGACGCCCTCGGCAAAATCCTCGGTGCGGCCAGCGGTGAACTGATGGCGGCGTTCAATCTGCAAGGCTTCGGTCAGCGACGCCTCAAGGCACTGACGCACGCCATGCCGGATCAATGCATAGGCCTTGGTCGGACCGGCTGCGAGACGGGCTGCCATTGCAGTGGCCTCGTCCATCAACATGTCGTCATCGACAACCTTGTAAATCATGCCCCAGTCGAGCGCCTGTTCTGCGGGAATGCGTTCGCCGAGCATCATCATCGCCTGCGCGCGTGCCCGCCCGGCGAGCCGTGGCAGCAACCATGTTGAACCGAAATCGGGAACCAGGCCAATATTGACAAAGGCCTGCAGGAAATAAGCGGATCGGGCGGCGATGACGATATCACCGGTCAATGCGAGCGAGCAGCCAGCGCCCGCTGCGGGGCCGTTGACGGCTGTGACGACCGGTATCGGGAGATTGAACAGCCGTTCGAGAAAAGGGTTATAATGGGATTCGAGAATGGCGCCGACATCATCGGGCGAAATGCCAGTCGCATCGCCGTCTCCCGAGAGGTCAGCACCCGAGGAGAATCCTCGCCCCGAACCTGTCAGCAGCAGAACGCGGGCGCTGCCTTGATCGCGCAACGTGTCGATGGCATCGATCATTTCCGACAAGGTCTGCTTGGCAAGGCCATTTAGCTTGTCCGGACGGTTGATGGTCAGCTTTGCGACGGCGTTTGTTTCATCAAGCAATATATGTTCATAGGCCATGTGCAGCGTGTTCCCGATCTTATTGGACTTCCAGCCCTACATAGCGTGCGGTCACGTCTGTGACACCGCTCAATAATAAGAAGTGGTCGCTTTTGTCTGCTGCCATGCGTGATCAGTCAGAGAGTCAATTTCAGGCGGCGTTTGCGCTTACATTATCGTCGTCAAGTTCGCTTTCGTCGCAAACCTTGTTGCGGCCGGTTTCCTTGGCCTTGTACAGCGCGGCGTCTGCGCGTTCGATCAATGTATCGATACTGTCGGTCCAACGCAGTTGTGCAATGCCGAGCGACAGCGTGATGCGATCAACCTCGCAGTTGCTGCTTTTCGCACGGACGCTGCGCGATGCAATAAAATCGCGAATTTGTTCGCAAATGTCGACGGCGGATTCAATCGATTTCCCTGGCAGAACGATACAGAACTCTTCGCCGCCATAGCGCGCCGGGTAGCCAATCCCCTGGCTCAGTTGTTCCAGATTCTGACCAACCAGCCGCAGGACCTCATCGCCCATCGCGTGGCCCCACGTGTCATTGAAATTCTTGAAATGGTCGATATCGCAAAATGCGAGGCTCAGTGGCTTGCGATCGGCTGTGGCCCGGCTGGCTTGCGCTTCAAGATAGCTGGTGAAGGCTTTTCGATTGGGAAGTCCGGTCAGCGGATCAGTCCGGCTTTCGGCACGCGCGGTTTCGAGGGCCCGCTTCAACGTATCGATCTCTTCGCCCGATGTCGCAAGCTGTGCTTCAAGCCTTTCGGCTTTGTTGATTATGGAATTTGTCGCATTCACCATTTCGGTCAGCAGCATACGCTGTGAGCCATCTTCATCGTCTTTTGAGTTGATGGATGCGTTGTTCGGTTGGTGTTCGCCATCGTGCGCATCGGCGTTGGCCTGTCCGACATAGACCGACATACGCTGCAACTGCTGTTGGGTTTTGACGATCAACTGGTTGATGTCGGTAATATCGACGTCGCTATAAATTTCGCGGCGGATGTTATGCATGGCGCGCGCGGAAACGCGTCCGGTAGACGCGATCACACTATCGACTGCATCGACAAGCACCGGGTCGGTTCCGGTGACATAGCGATACCAGAATTCATAATTTGCGGGCGTCGGAGCCACGCCGCCAGCTTCCAGATGTTGGCGGATTTTCTCGAATATCTGGCTGGAATTTGCCATGTTCTCGTTATTGGCCCTTTAACAAACAGCTGATTATTCAGTGCATTCGTCGAATTCCAGTGCGGCCATAAAGGCCACGAAATCCAGTTCGAGCATCTTGCACGCGCTGTAGTTAATATTTGGCGAAATTTTGCGGGAACGGCGCAAATTCAGTTGCGCGCAGACAGTCCTAGAAAGGATGGAACCGGCCCTTGCCAGGCTTCATTTTCAACGGGGTCGGTGGGGCTTTCCACTTTTGCTTCTGCCGGTTTTTCGACTTTGGGTTTTGTCGGCTGCGCTTTTGGCGGTCTGGCTTTTGATCGACTCGGTCGTTCGGGTCTGTCTTCGTCAGCCTGTGGAGCGGGAGTGGGAGTGGACGCAGCGCCGCGCCGATTGATTTTTGTACCGATCAGCTTTTCGATATCCGCCACGAGTTCAGCCTCTGAACTGGTGACGAGCGTAATTGCGATGCCGGTCTTGCCAGCGCGTCCGGTGCGTCCGATGCGATGGACATAATCTTCTGCGTTGAAGGGGACGTCATAATTGAAAACATGGCTGACACCCTTGATATCAAGCCCGCGCGCGGCAACGTCGGATGCGACAAGGATGGAGACTTCGTCACCCTTGAAGGCGTCAAGCGTTTTGATCCGGTCGCGCTGTTCCATGTCGCCGTGAATTTGCCCTGCGGAATAGCCATATTTTTTCAACGACTCTGTGAGGCTCTTCACGTCCTTCTTGCGATTGCAAAAGACAATCGCGTTGGAAACGTCTTCAGTCTTCAAAAGCTCACGCAGGACTGTGCCCTTGCTGCGTGGCGAGGTCTCAACCAGCGATTGCGCAATATTCTCGTTGGTCGTCGCCTGACGTTCGACCGCAATCATTTTCGGGTCGCGCATGAATTTGTCGGCGAGCTTTTTGATGGGTGCGGCCATTGTCGCAGAGAACAGCAGGCTTTGGCGATTCGGGCCAAGCATGCTGCAGATCCGTTCTACGTCGGGGATGAAGCCCATATCGAGCATGCGGTCGGCTTCATCAATCACCAGAATATCGACGCCGAGCATCAGGATTTTGCCGCGTTCGATCTGGTCGAGCAGGCGTCCGGGAGTGGCGATAAGCACATCGACACCCTTGGCAAGCGCCTTGTCCTGATCACCAAAGCCGACGCCGCCGATCAGCAAGGCCATGGAAAGATTGTGATTCTTGCCGTACTTGATGAAATTCTGTGCGACCTGGTCGGCGAGTTCGCGCGTTGGCGCAATGATCAGCGAGCGCGGCATGCGCGCCCGTGC
>JBFKAE010000066.1:0-15350 GCA_041621755.1 Sphingomonadaceae bacterium
GAACGGCGGCATGTTGATGCGCTGATACGTTCCTGCGAATTTAATAGCAAAGGAGGCCTTGTGGCTCGATATCTGCTGACGACCGATACGATCGCCCCGGCCTATTTTGAAGACTATGTGGCATGCCAACGCCGGAATTTAGCTGGCCCACCATGCCATGCTTTGGTCGCTTGGGTGCCAAAATTTGGTACGCCCAACCAGATGACTATGGTTCAGGAAATTGACGGTCTGGTCGACCTGCCCCCGGCGCTTGCCACACCGCCAGATACACGTCTTGTTGGACGAGTGCGTGAAGTGGTCGATGTCATTCGCCCGTTTGCAGGCGATCTAGATGATCGGCCGCTTTGTGAACTGCGCACCTATCGTATTGCTCCAGAGTTCTGGGAAGAATTCCTGACGCTGAAGTCCGCGATATTACCGCTGCGTGAGGCTTATTCGCCAAATTTCGGCGTCTTCGCTTCAATCAGCGGCACGACCTATCGCCTCATGCATCTTTGGGGCTACACCTGTCTCGAAGATCGTGATGCCGTGCGGGCCCGACTCAAGTCTGATGCCGCATGGGGGGTCTACACCACACGTATCCTGCCTATGATCGTCGAGATGCAGTCCATCCTGGTCACGCCGATACGGCCCGACTGATATCCCTGAGGACTTGTCGTCGCCTTCGCCTTGTTGAACAGTCGCGCGCGCCAATTTGGCGCCACCGCGATAGCGTTTGCTTCCGATTAATCGTGAGGGTTTATCAGACCAAAGCTTTCCTAGAAGTCTTCATATTCTTCTCACAAAATCAGGAATCGGGAACCAGACACTAAACTGAAGGAATTACGCGGCTATTGTTTAGCTACGCCGAGTACAATGCTGCAAGAACGCTGGTTTCATGGTGCTTTCTCATCTAAATGTGAATACACACGGAGACGAGCTCACACCTGACTGCTTCCACCGCCATTACCAATTTCCCCCTCATCGTAGTATCGTTCGCGTGAAAGCGCCGTGCATCAAGGGCAAGTGCCGCGATATTGGGCTTGGCCTTGGAATATTTCATCTTCTAGAATGTTATATTATTGCGTAGTGTTACTGCGTACAGGTGGCGCATCCGGATTTGTGTTCTCATTTAATATGATGTCTGGTTAACAAGTGGTCTGCGAAGACTCCTTGAATTCCGCAGGAGTTGTGAATGAGCAGGTCGATCGTAAATCCAGCCGCCGCCTCACGCAGGCGTGCTTGGGTCAATGTCTTGTCGGGTTTAACGCTCTGCATGTCTGCTCTCGTCCTTGTCGGGGGGTGGGGCGCTGGCATCGTTATTCTGACGCGTCTCCATCCATCATATTCCGCGATGGCACCCAGTACGGCGTTGTGCATTTTTCTTGGAAGCGCGGTGCTGCTGCTCTGGAATAATTTACGGTTTTCAAATGACAATATTCCGAGGGCAGTGGCATATGGCGCGGGCGCCACGATTGGTATCATTGCGTTCGTTGACCTTGTGGCGATCTTTTTTGCCGGGATGAAGGGCGTTGACGCGCTGATTTGGCCTGATGTTGCGGCGCTGCAAGTTTCCGGAATGGCGAGCGCGACAGCGTGCGCATTCCTGTTTTTCGCGTTTAGCCTGCTCAGGCTGCCTCGGCGTTTGGCGGGGCCGGATCGCGCCTATATGTACGCTGCGACGATCGGTCTTGTCATGGTGCTGATTGCGGTCGTTGGATATGCTTTTGACGCAGAAGCGCTGTATGCCGTCTCAATCTATACTTCGATGGCGTTGCATACCGCTTTGTCCTTTGTTGTGCTTTTCACTGCGTTGCTGTTGCTGCGCCCTGATAGTGGGTGGATTGCCGTTCTTCTTGGCGATGGCGTGGGAAGCATTGGCGCACGGCGGCTGTTTCCTGCCGTTATCATCATGCCGTTTGCCTTGTGTCTCATCGCGCTGGCATTCACCGAGACAGGTTTCGTTGATGCCAATTTTCGTTTGAGCGTGCTTGCCATTGCCATGATGGCGGCCCTTGCTGCTGTGGTGCTATGCAATGCCGTTTCGGAAAATCGCAGGCAGGAACAACTCCTGACCACAAACAAGGAATTGGCGGCTGCCGTGGCTGCGCGGGATTTGCTGCTTCGCGAGGTTTATCACCGGGTCAAGAACAATCTGCAAATGACCAATGCCTTGCTCCAGATCGGGGCGCAGTCGGTGCAGGAAGAGGCGGCAAGAGACGTATTACACAGCACGGCGAGGCGTGTTGAGGCGCTGGGTACGGTTCACCGTCTGTTGATTGCGGCTGTTATTCCCTCCGAACTTGAAGTGCCGACTTTCCTCAAGGAGCTTTGCGAAAATATTGTTTCAGGCTGTGGCGGCAAATCGCGTGGCATTACGGTCGAAACCAGCGCGGATCAGGCGCTCATTCATATCGACAAGGCCGTCACGATCGGTCTGCTGCTCAACGAACTTGTGACCAATGCTGTCAAACATGCATTTCATGGTCGCGACGGCGGCAAAATATCGGTTGCATATCATGTTCAGGCAGCAGGTGATGTGCAGGAACAAGGTGACATCATTCTGACCGTATCCGACGATGGAACGGGTATCGGGACGGATGTCGACGAGGCCCCATCACGCAAAGGTACGGGCAATCATATCATCAGAGGGCTGGTTCAACAGCTTCGCGCGACAATGACAGTGCATGTTGATAAAGGTACGACGATTTCGATCGATATACCCAATGAGGCACTGCTGGGAGGGCGATATGTCGCGTAATCCGTCGGTTATTATCGTGGAAGACGAGTTTCTGATCAGCAACTATCTGGCGTCGCTGTGCAATCAAATGTCGATTGACGTGCTTGGCAGCGCGGCGCACGCGGATGAAGCGATTGCGATGATTCTCGACCTGAAACCGAATTACGTCCTGATGGATGTGCGGCTGCAAGGCAAACGCGACGGAGTCGATATCGCCAATCGCGTCCATGAAAGCCTCCCACATATCAGGATTATTTATGTCACCGGTTCAAGCGAACCTCCGACGATTGATCGCATCAACACCGATAATCCTTTTCGTATACTCATAAAGCCAATCAATCCCGATGAACTGCGTTCGGCCTTCGAGGCTCGCTGACTCTGATTATTTTTGCTTTTTGAATTGTTTACGGAATGATAAGCCGATTGGATTAGAACGAGATTGATCGTGATCCGGTGATGTCACCGGCCGCTTTCGGGCTGACTTGCGAGTATAACGGCGACATAACATTGACCCTCACGCTTTACACTGTTGATGTTGAGTTGTCGCTCATGGCGCAGTTGCACGGTATCGATGCAGCGGAAAACGTCGATTCAGCGGTTTTTGGCAAAACGCCACAGGGTGACTTTGGCATCGGCTATCAGATGCAGCGTCTCAACGCGCACAACCTGAAGGGCGTGTTCTTTGTCGAAGCACTGCATGCCGAAATTCTGGGGTCTGAGCAGTTGCAACGCATCGTTGCTGCGATACTTGATGCCGGGCACGATGTTCAGCTGCACTTACATGCCGAATGGTTCTGGTGGGCGCACGGCGAAAAACGGCGCCCCAGAACAATACGTGGTATGGCCGATTTCACGCGGGAGGAACAGCGCGATCTGATCTGCAGAGGCGCTGACCTCATTGAACGCTGTGGTGCGCCGCGCCCCGTCGCCTTTCGTGCCGGCGGGTTCGAGGCGAATGACGACACATTGGGCGCAGTGGCCGATGCATCCATGCTTTTCGACAGCAGTTACAACGCGGCGCATGTTCGCGGGAGTCACCAAATGTCACCAAGGGGCTTCTCCAACGCCCCGTTTAAAGCCGATGGTGCAACCGAAATTCCGCTCACCTGCTTTTACGAGCGCCCGAATCGGCTGCGGCCATTGCAGCTTTGTGCGGCGTCTACGGAGGAGTTGGAACTGGTGATGACCCAAATGCACGATCGCGGTGAACCCGTCGTCAATATTCTCAGCCACAGCTTTGAACTGCTCTGCCGCCGACGGACACATCCCAACAAGATGTTGCTTTCAAGACTGGATCGCTATCTTGATGTGATTGCGGCTGCCAAAACAAGCGGCGATTTTCACGATCTGAATATTGAAACGATGCTGCAATCGCCATGCCATAGCGCGCCCGTTAGCGGGTATTTGCCAACACTCAAACGCACGGCGCTCCAAGTTTACGGGCATCTTGTGTATGATCGAATGCCGTATCCGCAACCGGTACAGCCAACGCTATGAACGAGGCGCGTTCGCTTCCGCTGCAATTTCGGCTGGGCGATCTGACGTTGTTCAGCTGGGCCATGACGGTCGAATGGCGCTCCTTTGCGCCACTTGACGCGCCGCAGTCGGTGCAATCCTTGATTTTCGACACACAATGCGCGGGGGCGGAGGGGGGTTATCTTGAAGGTCTTCCTGTCAAAGGTGTCCCGGGCGATGTGATCGAGAAGGCAGGTGGCTGGCTGATCTATGCAAAGTCGGTATATCGCCGCCATATAGCGGATATTGGCGAGGGTTATGACGCTTATATGGCGCAATTTTCGTCGAAAACTCGCTCGACGTTACGACGCAAGATCAAGAAATTTGCCGCAGCATCCGGGGATAAGGTGGATTGGCGTTGCTATACAGCGCCGGATGAAATGGAATCGTTTTTCCAACTTGCACGTCAGGTATCATCTGTGACCTACCAGGAACGCTTGCTGAAGGCAGGGTTGCCCGACGGTCCGGAGTTCGTGGAAAACCTGAAACGGTTGGCAGGCAGCAACAGTGTTCGCGGGTACATATTGTTTCTTGACGGTGTGCCTGTCAGCTATCTTTACCTGCCCATCCACAACCGCCGGGCGATCTACGCCTATCTTGGTTATGTACCTGAATATGCAGACCTTTCTCCCGGAACGGTACTGCAGATGTTCGCCATCGAGGATCTGTGTACCCATAATGTTGCGGATATATTCGATTTTACGCAGGGCGAAGGCCAGCACAAGGCGATGTTCGGCACACGCGCGATCGAAGCCGCGGATTTTCTGATTTTACCTGCAAGCGTGCGAAACCGCATGGTCTTGCGCGCCCATGCATTGTGGACCCTTATGGAAGGGAAGATAGGCGCATGGCTGGACAGGCTTGGCATCAAGACGCAGATCAAGCGCGTTTTGCGTCGCATGGGCTGATACGCGGACATTCGAGGGGGCAGGACGCCCGATTACCAGCCGGGCACCGCGATCCAGTATGGTCCTTTACAGCCTGCGGATACGGGTTCGACAAGCCAGTCTTCGGGCGGGGCGACCGGTGCTTTTCCACCGCTGATTGCAACTGTGGTCCCGACGACTAGCGTGCCGCCGTCTTTGCCATCCTGCACGGCAATCGTGTCGCCATCCGTGACGAGGCGTGCCGACGATGGCCAGAGAACAAGGCTGCTGCCTATGTCCGGCCCGCCGATGCGCAGGCAGCCATTTTCAACAATCAGGTTTCCCGAAATCAGTGCCTGCATATGGCTTCCCGTTGGATGCCGTGCTTGTGGGAAGTTTTCGATACCTGGCGCACGCTGCGCTGTGTCGATGATTTGTCCATCGACGACGTCGAGCGTAACCGCCTTGGGCAGGTCGAGCGTTCCGGCCTTGGTGGCGGCGTGGGCCTGGGTCTCGTCTGTGACGTGGACGACAACCCGATTGGCTTCGATGTCAAGGTCGCTGCCCAGCCACTTGATTCCGGCTTTACGGAATAGAGCAGGCAGCTCGGATTGGACGTCGGTCAGCTCGGCAAGCGAAAACGCCACGCTACGGGCGACGAACGCCTCATCAGTGACATATTGGCCGAGTTTGGCTTTGGCATCGCCCTTGAACAGCGCGACAATCTGAAGTTTGGGTACGTCCACGATATAGATACCAGCGAAATCGGGGTCACTGCGCACGCGAAGCTGGAACACACCTGCACGGTCGGCAAGGCGCATGCGGTTCTCTGCCTCTTCAAGCGTGATGCCGAGCGCGGCTGCAAGATGCCCGGCATCGCGGCTGATCGCGGCTTTTGTTTCCGGTTCGGCATGCGCCGCACTGGCAAGAAGCAGCGCGCCGCACAAGATGAATTTATAAAGCATAGGCAACACCTGACACTTGATTTGGCGCTGGCAGTGCCAGCATATTCGCCGGGGTCGAGCTTAATGGTGCGCGCGACCAAGCTCAAGCGCGAAGCCTCCCACATGCATTTGCAGGATGAAGCGCTATTTGCGTCGCCAGATCGCAGCCAACAGGCTGCCGATGAGGACGTGATAGACGGCGGAAATCGCACTTGGCACGGGCGCGAGCGCAGCCGACATGATACTGGAGAACTGCGCTGCGAATGCCGGGGTCGATGCAAGGCTGCTGCCAAGGCCGCTGTTTTGCATGCCGACCTCGATACTGACCGTGCGCCGCTCGGCAATGGCAAGGCCAAGCCATTTTGCCGATAGAAAGCCAAGTCCGAAACCCGTTGCGTGCAGCAGGAAGACCGCAAGAAGCAGTACACCTGCATATTCGATGATCAAGGCCTTCGATGCGCCGACAATGCCGCCGACGATAAGCACCACCAACAATACGGAAACAAGGGGCGACCAGGCAGAAGCCTGTCGCGCGATACGCGGGAAAAGCCTGTTCATCAACGTACCGAGAACGACCGGCACCAGAACGATTGCGATCATCTGCACGAAGAGGTTCCAGCGGTCGATTTCGACATATTTCCCGGCAAGTGCACCTGTTAAAAGTGGGGTGAGCGCGATTGCTGCAAAGGTCGAAACCATCGTCATCGCCACCGACAGGGCGACATTGCCGCGCGCAAGATAGGCAACGACGTTCGATGCCGTCCCGCCCGGGCAGCAGGCGACCAGGATAAGGCCAACGGCAAGCCCGGTTTCGAGCGCGAAAATGCTGGCAATTGCCGCGCCGGCAAGCGGCATGATGATGAATTGCGCAGCAACGCCGATGGCGATGGCTTTGGGCATTCGGACGACGCGCGCATAATCATCAAAGCTGAGCGTCATCCCCATGCCAAGCATGATAAGGCCAAGCGATACGCTGATCAGTGGTGCGCCAAGGATGGTGATGCTGCCATCGACCATCCATGTAAAATGCGCAGGCACGATCCACGCCCACAGCGTGCCAAACACCGTCCAGAGTGCAAAATAATTGGTGATGCGTGAAAGCAATGTCATTTGGTCAGGCTCTCTAACGGGCAAAGCGGTTGGACAGGAATCCGTCAACAGTCACCAACAGGAAATAGGCAACGCGCCAGAAGATACGCCTGTACCAGCGACGTTTGTTCCTCAGCGTCGCAAGGTCGATGCGGTTGCAATCGTCCAGTTCAGCTTCAAAAAAGTCGCGAAGTTCGGCGACGAAGTCCGCACGCTCGACGCGTAACATCACTTCAAGATTTACGTAGAGACTTCGAATATCGAAATTACCCGACCCAATAAAGGCGGCATTTTCAAGCAGAATCAGTTTGGTGTGCAATAATTTGGGGCGATATTCGTAAATCTCTGCGCCTGATCGCAATAGCGTCCGGTAGATGTGCCATGATGCCGCGCGGGACAGGCGAACATCGGTTTTTTCTGCCGCGATCAGGCGGAATTTCCCTGCGCTCGCCAGTCTGCGGACGGCCGCCGATATAATGGGACCCGGTACAAAATACGCCATGATCAGGTCGGCGCGCCTGGATTTGCGCAGTTCGTTGCGGATCTCATTTACATAATTGCTGTAGCCGAGCGTCGGCCCCCCGAAAATCCAGCGAACGTCACCTTCTGTTTCATGGGCGTCCGCCAGCAGTTTCTTGAGCGCACGCATGGAGTTTTTCGGGGTGTTCACCCAATTTTCGAGCGCATCAAAATAGACAGCAAGGCGTGTCGCGGCGGGGCCGTCGACCTTGACGCCTATGTCGCGCCAGCCGTCCGGCGCGCAATCACGCAAGTGCTCGTCGCCTATGTTGAAACTGCCGACGATTGCCGATGCCTCGTCCGCAATGGCCATTTTCTGGTGGTTGCGCAGCATGTATTTGCGGAACAACCGAGGCTGGAACCGCGCAAAGGAAACGCCGGCAGATCGCAGCGATGCAAAAAAACTATCGGTCGTGATCAGGCTGCCAAAGTCATCGATGATAAGCGACACGCGCACGCCGCGTTCGGCTGCCGCGATCAGGGCATTGCGGATTTCCACGCCGCTTGCATCGCCTTCAAATGTATAGAAAAACGCCCGAAGCGAGGTCGAGGCGGTGGATATCAGCGACAATAGAGCTTCGCGTCCCTCTGCGCCTGACCGAAGCAAGAGGAGCTTGTCGGCTGATGCTGGCTGATCCGGATCGGGGCTTTTTGGCGAAGGTTTCGGCATCTTAATCGCGATCTTTCGGGCGTAGGGGCTTCATACACAAGCCGAAAAAGCGTATCCGTCTTGCACAGGCGCAGCAGAGTGCGCCGGAGCCGGTTCGTATTGCGGTATGCGAATGCCGGGGAAAGAGACTCAACCGCGGGGAAAATGACAATGGGAAAATTACTCGGAAATCTGCATCTCACTCTGGCCGCTGGGCTTGTGCTGCTGATCGCCTTGTTGTTTGGCGTACATAGTTCTGAGCTTGGCAATCCGCTTTTTGGTGAAGCCATCTTGCGGTTTTTACATGTTTTTTCTGGCATCGTCTGGATTGGCCTGCTCTATTATTTCAACTTTGTCCAAATTCCGCTGATGCCATCCATACCTGCTGAGCTGAAGCCTGCCGTAGGCAAACATATCGCACCAAAAGCGCTGTTCTTCTTCCGCTGGGGCGCTGCGTTCACCGTGCTTTTCGGGCTGTTGCTTGGCTGGCACCGGGGCTGGCTGGTCGATGCGCTGATGCTGCAACCTGGCGTTCAGTCGATCGGTATTGGCATGTGGCTTGGCCTCATCATGGCGGCCAATGTTTGGTTCATCATCTGGCCGAATCAAAAGCGCGCGCTTGGCATCGTTGAAGCCGACGATGCTGCAAAGGCAAATTCTGCCCGTGTTGCGATGCTTGCAAGCCGCACCAATACGCTGCTGTCACTGCCGATGCTTTATGCAATGACGAGCTATCAAACGATTGGCTTCTAATATCTTTCTTCCCCGGTCGCGTCCGTGGATGTGACCGGGGATAGATATGCGATACCGTCGCGGGACGGTTTCTGAATATAGCTTAGAGAATATTTACCCAATTCTGGCAGGTTCCAGACTGATCATCGCCGTGCGTCGCGTACCGGCGAGATATGGACCGATTGGGAAAGAATGTTCGAAACGCAGCTCCGTTTACGCGCACTGGCATTCGCTTGCGTTGCTGCGGTCGTTTTAATGACCGTAGTGTTGCTGGCGAGGGTTGGCTGGCCACCAAAACTACCAACATTAACTGAATTTTACTGGGCCATAGGCGTCGCATTTTTTGGCGGCTTGGCGGTGTTTTCCACGATCATTACCGCGATTTCGCCGGTCGTTGATGCGATTCAGCGCATCACAGAATCGGTGCGGCCACGTCGTGAAGGCGATCCCATCCCGGCGATCCCTCCGTCGGCCCGTCGCGAACTGCCAAAGCTGGTTGCTGCGGTTTCGCTGTTCCGGCGCCGGATTCAAACCAATATTGATTCTATCCAAAAGACCGCGTTGCTCGATTCTGTCACCGAGCTGCCGAACCGCATGAGTTTTCGCCGGTCGGTCGAACGCTATTTGCGGAGCACACGAATATCGAATGCCAGCTGTGCGATCGTCTTTATTGATCTTGATCGCTTCAAGTCGGTGAATGACAGCCTTGGCCACGCGCAAGGCGACCTTCTGCTGGCGATGTTTGCGGCGCGTATGCGGGTATTGGTATCGGCATGGTCTGCGCGACGCGGCACCCATTCCAACCATGAACCGGTTCTTGCCCGACTTGCCGGTGATGAATTCACCATGCTGCTGCCCGATATCCAGAGCGTTGACGAGGCGACCAAGCTGACGCGCCAGGTCTTGCGTGCGCTTGAAGATCCATTCGAGCTTGCCGGCCAGTCGATCGTGCTTGGCGCCAGTATGGGTATTTGCATCGCGCCTGCTGATGGCGATGATTATGATACGCTTATTCGCAATGCGGATACGGCAATGTATCATGCAAAGGATTGTGGACGGAACCGCTATCACCTGTTTGAAGCAGCCATGCATGAACGGGTCCGCGACCGCCTGCATCTTGAATCAAAGCTCCGCGCTGCCATAGCCCACAATGAATTCGAACTCTTCATGCAGCCGCAGATCCGTGCGGATACGGGTGAACTGGTGTCGGCTGAAGCATTGATCCGCTGGCATCATCCAGAAAAGGGCCTGAGCGCTCCGGGCGCCTTTATCGACATTGCAGAAGATAGCGGGCTTATCGTCGATATTGGCAAATGGGTCATCGAAGAAGCCGTGCGCATCGTGACCGAATGGTACCACAAGGGGCGCAAGCTCAAGTTGAGCTTCAATGTCTCGCCGCAACAGATCGAGCGCGCCGATTTCGTCAATCACCTTTCTGCAACTGTTCAGGCATTGAACGCGCCCGCACACTTGCTTGAAATTGAAATTACGGAATCGACGGTCATGTCGTCGGACCCTGTCATTGTCGAACGCATCGCCGCTGCGCGCAAGTTGGGGCTGTCCATCGCCATCGACGATTTCGGCACCGGTTACTCCAACCTTGCCCGGCTGAAAGACATGCCGATCGACCGGCTGAAGATCGACCGTTCGCTCGTCAACGATGTTGCGATCAGCGCGGATTCCCGCACGATCATTCAGGCCATTGTCGGTCTGGCAAAGGGGCTCGGCTATGATTGCGTCGCAGAGGGCATCGAAACCGAAGTTCAGGCCGATATCCTCGGCGTGATGGGTTGCGAGATATTGCAGGGCTACTGGATTTCAAAGCCCATTGACGGAACCGCGTTTCTGAACTGGGCGGATGATCGTCTCGAACGGGCATCAGCCGGAGAGCGTGTTTGACTTTTGCTGAGAAATTTCGCGATCGGCTTGAGCGGATGCCATTCCGCGTCAAGATCGCCGCGATTGTGCTTGCCGTGACGATGATCGCGCTCGTTGGGGCGAGCGCGGTTTTTCTGTTTTTGCAATATCGGGCAGGCGTCATATCTTCATACAAGATCCAGTATCTGACGACTCAGGGTATGGCGAGCATTACCGCTGGTCCGATTTCCGAAGGCAAT
Organism: Sphingomonadaceae bacterium; assembly: GCA_041621755.1. Classification (GTDB taxonomy): domain Bacteria; phylum Pseudomonadota; class Alphaproteobacteria; order Sphingomonadales; family Sphingomonadaceae; genus Sphingosinicella. The sequence goes on from JBFKAE010000066.1 coordinate 11,151, forward strand.
ACCAAAGAGACGTTTCGTGTCCTTCGACAGCTTGATGCGGTTGAAACCGTCCGCAAGGTCGTGATCTACGATACCAAGGGCAACGCCATTATCACCATGTCGCGGCCCAACGACACCATGCCCGGGCAACGCTTCACGATCAGTGCCGACATTGTCGAAAAGGGCAAGAAACTTGGCGAGTTGCACTTGACGGCGGTTGCCGATCTCACAGAAACGCCGCTTTCCGACTATGTGAAGGCGGTTCTTGCGATTGTTACAGTCCTGCTTGGCTTGACGCTGTTTTTGTCGAGCAAGATCACCGCACTGTTGTTCCGTCCGCTAAAGGTGATGACGCTTACAATGGAACGGATCAGCAATTCGCGGGACTATACTTCGCGCGTTGAACGGCTCGGTGATAGCGAGACGCGGCGGGTCATCGACACTTTGAACGTCATGCTTGACGAGGTCGAACGGCGCGATAACGAACTTGCTTCAGCAGCGCGGGATCTGGCCGAAGCCCGTGACGCGGCGCAGGAAGCCAGCGAAGCCAAATCGCAGTTTCTTGCCAATATGAGCCACGAGCTGCGGACCCCGCTCAATGCGATCATCGGCTATGCCGACGTGCTGCACCAGGACCTGAAAGAGCAAAATCAGACCCAGCTTGCCGATGATGCGGGCTGGATCGACCGTTCGGCGCGGCAGTTGCTCAGCATGATCAACGAGCTGCTCGACATGGCCAAGATTGAAGCCGGGCGCATGGAGATCGACTTGCACGAGGTCGTGATCAGCGAGCTTCTGGAGGACGTGCGAACAACGCTTGAACCATTGGCACAATCGCATGGCAACCGGCTTGAGATGCGCGTCTCTCCGGATATCGGTACCGGCCTCCTCGATTCCGTCAAGCTTCGCCAGTGCCTTGTCAATCTTGGCGGAAATGCTTGCAAATTTACCAAGAACGGCCACGTCATCATTACCGGTCGCGGCATTTCGATCGGTCGTCGCGACTGGATCGAAATCAGTGTTTCGGATTCAGGGATTGGCATGACCGAAGAGCAGATTGGCCGCCTTTTCGAACCGTTCTCGCAGGCCGACAGCTCGACGACACGGCAGTTCGGTGGAACCGGTCTTGGCCTCGCGATTACCGCGCGGCTGGCTGAACTGATGGGTGCGCGAATCACTGTCGACAGTGTGCCTGGAACGGGCTCCACCTTCCGTCTGCGCGTTCCACGTGGTTCTGCGTCCTTTGAAGCCATTGAAACCGATGATGTTTCTCAAGGGTCAATTAATCGTAAACCAAATGATGTTACCAAGGCTGCATGAATATGAACGCGGAAATAAACCCGGCGCACCTAGATGCAGCTGTAAAAAAACATGGCGGTCAGATCCTTGTTGTGGATGATGTAGAGGCCAATCGTTCCGTCGTTTGTCGACGGCTCGAACGATTGAACTATCAGGTCACATCGGCCGAAAGCGGCGAAGCGGCTTTGCAGATGATCGAGAAAGAACGTCCCGATCTTATCCTGCTCGATTATATGATGCCCAATATGAACGGCATTGACGTGCTGCGCGAATTGCGCACGAACAGCCGTTGTACTGAAGTTCCTGTCATCATGTTGACCGCGCGCGCTGATGCGCAGACTGTGGTGGCCTCGCTGGAAGCGGGCGCCGACGATTACGTTTCAAAGCCCATTGATTTTGACGTTCTTGCCGCGCGGATCGAGGCGCAGTTGCAGCGTCGCAAGCAAGCCGCGAACCTGAAGACGGCCAATGCTGCGCTTGACGAACGCGTGACGCGCCGGGCTATCGAACTGTCCGATCTCGAGGAACAACTGGAAAGCGAGATCGAACAGCGCCGCGTGTTGCAAAACGAGGTTGAGCGGCTGATCGCCGACCGCCGGGCTGTGTTGCCGGATGTCGGTTTCGATCCTGACGATATTGCAACCCCGCTTGAACGTATTGCCCAGATTGCCGACAGTCTCTCCGATCCGGGGCGTACAGAGCTTCCTGAAAACCCTGCCGCGCTTGCGGAGATTGCTGCACTGGCGCGTCAGGCGTTGAACGCCGTCCGCTAAGCGCCTCGCCGCGAGAGGCGCACCACCAAAGCGTCGCCTGCAATCGGCTGCTCTTCACCTGAACTCATGCGAACCGCATCGCGTCGCGCACGGTCAAGAATCGCGTCAGGCATATTCTCTTCGACAATCAGTATGTCGGCTTGCGACAGCGCGCGCAGTTGTCTCAGGCTGAGGTCGTCGGGATCGTCACTGAACACCTTGATCTCGATTTCGCGGGCCTGTGGACGTGCACCGCCCGGTTGCAGCGCGGTTTCTACACCCTTTTCAACATCGCATTCGCCCGCCAGCGGGTCGAGCGTCCCACCTGGTGCCAGCAATCTATCAAGAAACCGCCGCCGTTCGGCTGGCTTTGGCAGAGCCGCCTTCAGTCGCTGACGCAGACCGTGCAATGCGACTGCAGTCTTGCCAAGGCTTGACGGAAGCAGTGCTTCAAGCCGCTCGCGCAGCGCCTTGGCCAGTGTTGCAGATGCGCCGCCCGTACCAATGGCGATGATCACGGGCGAACGGTCGATAATCGCCGGAATGGTAAAATCGCATAGCGTCGGACGATCGACGACATTGACCAGAAGTCCGCGTTTTTTCAGCGTCGCGGCAATGCGTCCGGCTTCGTCGGTGTCATCAAGCGCGACAATTGCGATCCGCGCGCCGTCCGTGACGATATGCCCGCCCGCCGCCTCAATCAGACGACGCTTGGCCTTGGCGGCTTCACCCGCGCCGACCAGCAGTACGGGCTGATCACGAAGGTTCAGGAAAATTGGTAATTGGTCCATAGTAACGAAATGCCACGGACGCGTGCGACAGAAAAGGCCTCTTAGAAGCTCGGCAGCTCGCTCATGTCGCCGTGGATGCCGCATTCGGTCTTGTCCCAGCCGCGCCAGCGCCCCGCGCGGGGGTCCTCGCCGGGTTTTACCGTTGTCGTGCAGGGCATGCAGCCGATCGATGCATAGCCTTCGGCTTCAAGCGAATGCCGTGGCAGGTCGTTGGCGGTAAACCAGTTTTCGATATCGTCCTTGTTCCATCCGGCAAGCGGATTGACCTTCAAACGCCCCTCGTCGACCTCGAAGATCTTGAGCGCTGCGCGGGTCGAGGACTGAAAGCCTTTGCGCCCGGTGATCGATGCCGAAAACGGTTCAAGCGCACGTGCCAGCGGGATGACCTTGCGAATTTCGCAGCAGCCGTCGGGGTCATAGGACCAGCGCATGCCTTTGTCGTCTTTGGCGGCGAGCGTTGTAGGATCAGGCTGGATGGAACGCATGTCGGTAAAGCCGAAGCGTTTAACGAGCGTGTCGCGATAGGCCAGCGTCTCGGGAAACAGTTTCAGCGTGTCGAGCATGATCACCGGCGTTGCCTTGTCGACGCGGCTGACAAGGTCAAGGAGGACAGCCGATTCCGTCCCGAAAGACGACACCAGCGCTGTTCGTCCCGGCGCAATCTCGGTCAGCAGCGCACGAATGATCTGCATCGTGTCGGCGCCTTCATATTGCGCATTCAGCCGGTCTGCATCGGCTTCGGTAAAGCCGATATCGACCCGGTCGATGACGCGCGCAGGCTTAGCCATGACGCAGCGCCCAGACGGGAACCGCGTCGTCCGCGGCTTTCTGGTAGACATGGTCATAACGCGCAAGCGCGCGATCAACGGCAGCTTTGTCGAGTGGCGCATCGGGCGCAAAACTGTCAAACCCGCAGCGCCGCATGAAGGCGATCTGGTCGACGAGCACATCGCCTGCCGCCCGCAGCTCGCCCGTATAGCCGGATTCGCGCAGGACCCGCGCCGACGAATAGCCGCGTCCGTCACGATAGGCAGGAAAGGCAACCTCGATCAGCGATATGCGCGCCAGATGCGGCAGTAGCGCACGAACATCCTCGCCCGGCTCGATGCGCACGGCGCTGCTGTTCGACTGCGCAAGGAACGCTTCAAGCGTGACGGCGGGTTCGTTCGTGGTTTTGCCTTCACGGAACTGCATCAGATGCTCAGCCATAAATCGCCTCCTTGAAGGGCTCGACGCCAACGCGGCGATAAGTGTCGATGAAACGTTCGCCGGGGGTACGCAGCGATTTATAGGTCGAAACTGCGGTTTCAATCGCGTCGACAACACCATCCTCGTTGAAGCCCGGACCAACAATTTTGGCAAGGCTGACATCCTCTGCC
>JBFKAE010000067.1:0-15240 GCA_041621755.1 Sphingomonadaceae bacterium
ATTCACCGTGTTCGAAGTCCCCACGGATGACACGAACACTGCGACATTCATCGTTATACATGGTGATGCGCCTGCGGATCGCGCGCACCTGCGCAAGATTCTTGGGCTCGACGACAGCCGGTACTGGTCTGAGGAAGATAATCATTTCCGAGGGGACTGGACGAACAAGATGGGTCAAGATCGTTCAAAAATGTCGAAAAGTTGGACTGGATTTCCAGGCGTTGCATACGAGGATGCAGTCATGGGGGTCGCAGCTGGCCCCGTCGCAGATAGAACAAAAGAGCATTTGGTCGCGGCCGACGCCCCTGTAGCCCGCGTTCGTCGTCTACTGATAGAAGCTGCAGGACACGTGGCGAAGGGCGAGATGCCACGAGGCGCGGATTATGCCGATTGCACGGGTTTATCCGCTCCAGATCAGATGATCTCTCCGGGTGTTCATTGGAAAGACCTTGTCCCTCAGCATACGCAGGACAAGACGAATTCCGATTCCCTGTCTTCGAGACAATACGAACCAACAACCTGACGCGATCAGGGATAATAATACGGGAGAGGAAGCGAAGGTGCTTGACTACAGAAACTTACTGAACCTCGACGATCGGGGGTTCATCGTACTGGGTGCCGGGGATGGAATCGGTGCGCAAATATCACACGCTCTTGCACAGTGCGGTGCAAAATTATTGTGTGTAGATGTTGTAGACGAACGCGCTCGATCCATAGCTGAAGCCGTGGGCGGTGAATATTATGTGGCGGATGTTACAACGTCCGCAGGTGTCGCTGCCGTCATAGAAAAAGCTCAGGCTAACCTTGGTGTCATCCGGGGCATCGTCGACGTGATCGGAGTCGCGCGTATCAAGCCCATCGCAGAATTCGAAGACGATGAGATCGAATGGCAGCTGGGAATCGTTCTGCGTCATGCACTTTACATTTTGCGTAGGGCTATACAAGCCATGCCTGAGGGCGGAGCAGTGACGTTCGTCGGTTCCATGTCTGGGGATCGCACCGTTGAGAATCAGGCAATTTACGGGACTGCTAAAGCGGCTCTGCATCATCTGGTTCGAAATGCAGCCGCAGAACTGGGGCCTAATGGGATCAGAGTGAATGCGATCGCACCGGGCTTCATCCGCACTCCGCGTCTGCTGGAACTTCTCGATAAAGCCCAGTGGCAGGAGATAGACAGACATGTTCCGATCGGGAGAGCCGCGACGACTGAGGAAATTGCTTCGACTTTGCTATTTCTGTCCAGTGATATGGCCGCGCATGTAAACGGCGCAGTCTTGCCCGTTGACGGAGGCGTGAGCGTGACGGCAGCATTGCCAAATCTGCAGTTTGTTCAACCACAGAAGGGTTGAATTCGAGCGACCTGACGCAGCCAAGGTCAGCTGCAAATAAATTCAAAGGAGCCATAAATGCTCAGCAAAACTGATAACGAATTAATCTGCCGGGTTGGGCCTGAAACCCCAATGGGGAAAGCCTTTCGCCACTACTGGCTGCCGGTAATGGTTACCTCGGAACTGCCGGAGGCAGGCGACGCCCCTTTTCCGGTCGAGGTCTGCGGAGAACGTATTGTCGTTTTCCGGGATGGTTCGGGTAAGATAGGCGCTCTTGCAGAACAATGTTGTCATCGCGGCGCATCGCTGTTGCTCGGGCGCGTTGAGGATTGTGGCATCCGCTGCATATACCATGGCTGGAAATTTGCCGCTGATGGAACCGTTCTCGAAACGCCAAATGTGACCGATCAGCGGTTCAAAGATCGATTTCGTGCGCGCGCCTATCCCATTCGCGACGCTGGAGGTCTGATTTGGATATATCTCGGCGACCAGGATCATATGCCCGATTTCCCCAAATGGGGCTTTATGGATGTGCCCGAAAGTAATCGGCTACCGGTCGTAGCGATCGTGAACTGCAACTATGTGCAGTTGATGGAAGGCGTGGTTGATTCATCCCATCTCAGCATCCTTCATACGGTGGGACTGAAAGCGACTGACTCGGCAGAATTGGATTTCGCAAAGAAGACGAACCATATGCAATTTGATGCGGCACCGCAGTTGGACACGGAGGAAACGGATTTTGGCTTTCAGTATGTTGCTCTTCGCCGAAATGATAAAGGATCTGAAGCAGTAACTGAGGCTCGGATCGCCTCTTTTGTTGCACCCTGCTTCGTGCTTAATCCAAATGGGGATTTATTTTTCTCATTCACACCAATCAATGATGAACGCGTTATGTTTTTTCATGTCTGGTGGGACAAAGACAAACTCTATGGCGAAGAACCTCTGTGCAGCGAACAGCTTGCGTTTGTCGGACTTGATCAGGAATCTTTAGCCGAGTTTGGAATGACGCGTGAAACCAGCGGACTTCCCGATCGACCGAACCGTCAGAACAATTTTCTTCAAAACCGGGATGCGATGCGAAAAGGCCATTTCACTGGCTTACCGAATTTCACGCAGGAAGATGCTGCAGTTTCAATGTCTGGAGGTCCGATCCGTGATCGATCAAAAGAGATGCTGTCCCATGCAGATTTGGCAATCATGCGCCTCTATCGAAGCCTTCTTGCTTGCGCCAATAACGCAGCGGCAGGAAAGCCACCAATCGGCGTGAACGCAGATGTTCACACAATTCGTGGAGCATGTGGGGTCTTGAGCGAAGGTGAGCATTGGCAGAGCTTGCTGAAGCCCGATCATTCCCAGGAACCAGCAATGGTCGACTGAAGCGAATTGCCGTCGAGTATACTCGCCTCTCGTCCGATCTGTCCCATTGGTCTTTGCTGCATGAACCTGTTATGGGCTATGGCGTGTCGCCACCGCTTGGCCACGGACGGACGAGAGGCGAGCAGGCGCGCTAACAACTTCCGTTCTACTGCTGTTTGAGGTTTTCAGCCAACTCACCGAGCACGCGATAACAATCCAGCACTTGCGCAACCGAGCTGTTTGGCTGGCGCCCTTCTCGGATCGAGGCGATAAATTCGCGATCCTGCAACTCAATGCCATTCATTGACACATCGACTTTGCTGACGTCGATCGGTTCCTCCCTGCCGTTCACAAGATCATCATAGCGCGCGATATACGTCGCACTATCTCCGATATAGCGAAAAAAGCTTCCCAGAGGCCCGTCATTGTTAAAGCTTAGAGACAAAGTGCAAATCGCACCGCTCTCACTCTTCAGCTGAATCGACATATCCATGGCAATGCCTAATTCTGTATTGAGCGGCCCTTCAATGGCGTTGGCTTGCACAATTCTGCCCGCCTGATACGCAAACAGGTCAACCGTATGGGCGGCATGATGCCAGAGCAAGTGGTCGGTCCAGCTACGCGCCTGACCTTTGGCATTAATATTCTTGCGGCGGAAGAAATAGGTCTGGACATCCATCTGCTGAATATTCAGTTCGCCAGCTACAATCTTGTTATGGACATATTGGTGACTGGGATTGAAGCGGCGTGTATGGCCAACCATACAGGTCAGGCCGGTTTCCTTTTGCTTCGCAACGACAGCCTCGGCATCGGCCCAACTGTCCGCGAGCGGGATTTCGACTTGAACATGCTTGCCTGCATCCATGCAGGCAAGCGCCTGAGCCGCATGCATCTGAGTAGGGGTACAGAGGATAACGGCATCGACGTCGTCGCGAGTCAATGCGTCCTCCAATTTTGCCGAACTGTGCTTTGCACCATATCGGGCCGCAACCTCGGCAGCCTGCTCTTCAGAGCGACTTATAACCGAAACGATCTCGACACCCTCTATATTCCTGAGGCCATCAAGATGCTTTTCGCCAAAGGCACCTGCACCAGCCAGTGCTATTCGCATAATACTACTCCTTACTGTGAGTTGTCAGGTGGTGGCCTCAAGCACGATATGGCCGACTGCCGTGTTGGATGCAGGAACATGATAATGACGGTGAAGTTCCCGAACATTGGTCCCTAGCGCGCCACGCATAATCAACCACATCACCATCTCGATCCCTTCGGAACCGGTTTCGCGCAGATATTCTATATGCGGGATATGGCGTAGACGTTGTGGATCCTTGACCATGTCGTCAAGAAAGCCCTTGTCCCATTCCGCGTTAATCAGCCCTGCCCGCGCTCCCTGCAATTGGTGACTCATCCCACCCGTCCCCCAAATCTGGACGCTCAGATCTTTGGGAAAGCTTTGAACCGCACGCGCAATTGCCTCGCCCAACATGTAGCAGCGATTGCCTGTCGGCGGTGGATAGGTGACAACATTGACAGCCAGCGGCACGACTCTGCACGGCCATGCGTCCGGTTGGCCAAACATCAGGCTCAACGGCACTGTCAGACCATGATCAACGTCTATCCTATTGACCATCGTCATGTCGAATTCGTCGAGGATGCAACTCTGAGCTATATGCCACCCTAGGTCGGGATCGCCTATCACGTCAGGTACAGGGCGCGGTCCCCAACCCTCATCCGCGCTCTTGAAACGTTCGGCACATCCGATCGCAAAAGTCGGAATAATATCCATGTCGAAGGCTGTTGCATGATCGTTATAGACCAGAATTACGACATCTGGCTTCTCAGCTGCTACCCACGCCCTTGTCCAGTCATATCCTGCAAAACACGCCTTCCAATACGGCTCTTGAGTCTTGCCATGGTCGATCGCTGCTCCCAGCGCCGGAATATGGCTTGTTGCAATGCCCGCTGATATGCGCGCCATCAATAAGGATCCTTTATGGACCGCAGACCAACCGGGGAGCGCCCCCCTGCCAACATCATCGCCTGATAATCTTGGGGGTCCATTCCAGTCATCGTACCAACCGCCTCCAGGAAGCTGATTTCATCGGTGAAAAAGACTTTGGCGAGAAAATAGATATTGCCTCCTTCATCCAATGCCGCGTTGTAATCACGCTTTAACACCGCCTGTTTCTGTGCTTGGGTCATCGGCCATTCATCCAGGTAGGCCTTTTCATCAGACTTAAACCTTTCGCGATTTTCCGCATTCATTAACGTCATACAGAATTGATTGAGCCAATAGCCCCGGCGCGCCCGCGCTGTGGTAAAAATTCGGGTTCCAGGGATATCTTCCAGCTCGGCGAGATATTCATGAATATCCTGCTTCATTTCCCTTGTCCCTTCAGCAGCGCATCAAGCCTCGGGAATACCCGTCGAGCATTTCCTTCGAAAATCGCGTGACGCTCCGTATCATCCAAATCCAGTGCATCAATATAACGCTTGGTATCATCAAAAAAATGACCGGTATGGGGGTCAATTCCCCTCACGGCCCCGACCATTTCCGAACCAAACAGGATATTCTTGCTGTCGATTACCTTGGCGAGCAAATCGACCCCCGGTTGATGATAGACGCAGGTGTCAAAATAGACATTGTTCAAAACATGCCTTGATAAATCAGGCTGCTTGAGCATATCGGCAAGGCCGCGATAACGCCCCCAGTGATAGGGCACCGCGCCCCCACCATGCGGAATGATAAAGCGCAAAGTGGGAAATTCCTGGAAAAGATTGCCTTCGACCAACTGCATGAAGGCGATCGTGTCCGCCGCTATATAATAAGCACCCGTCGCATGCATTGCCGGATTGCAACTTCCCGAAACATGGATCATCGCCGGAACGTTCAGTTCAACCATTTTTTCGTATAGAGGATACCAAAACCGATCCGTCAGCGGCGGATGTCCAAAATGCCCGCCTCCCGGATCGGGATTGAGGTTACAACCGATAAAGCCCAGCTGATCGACACAGCGCTCCAGTTCTGCCACCGAAGCGGATAAATCCGCAGCGGGCGATTGGGGCAGCATACATACACCCGAAAAATATTCAGGATATAAATCAACTACGCGCTTGATCAGATTGTTACAGACGACGCTCCAGGCTTCACTGACATTCTGGTCCCCCACATGATGCGCCATAGCTGATGCACGCGGTGAAAAGATCGTCATGTCCGCGCCTCGCTCCTTCAAAAGCTGAAGCTGATTTTTCTCGATCGTTTCACGGATTTCATCGTCACTGATAACAGGATAGGCCGGCGTGGACTGTCCCGTCGCGAATGCTGACATTTGCGCCTTGCGCCATAAGTTATGAGCCTCAGGCGCTGTCGTATAGTGACCGTGACAATCTATGATCAATGTCATTTGGAGTTCATCTTCTTCAGCTTGGCCTGCAATGTAGGCGGCGGTGGCACAATGCCAAGCGCGCCGATTTCCCGCTGCCACCGGACAATGTCCTTCGACAAAACCGGTGCAACTCCAAGCGATTCGAGAGTCTTGACCACTTCATCCATCTCTGCTGCGCGGCGGCTCCCGTGGACGAGCATTCTGTCGAGCCGGTAGTTTGCCTCGTCGGTCCACGCGTCTCCCAGTGACCCCAGAACTTCATCAAGCACATCAGCTCTATGACACGCCATCACGCATTCAGCCGTAAGAGCTTCCATGCCCTTGTAGATGATAGAACGCAGCATTTTGATAACCGAAGCCCGGCCAACTACATCGCCAACAACGCGACAATTGGTAAAGCCGATCTCTGTTAGCGCGCATCGGGCAGCCTCCGCATCGGAGCCGCTGATCAGTAATGGGACGGCCAGCCGGTCTGGCTCCACCGGCGCCATGATCGCTACATCCACATAGCGACCACCTGCAGCCTCAACCGCTTTTGCAGCCGCGCGTTTGGTTTGCGGCGCCACAGAATTCATGTCGCAATATAGTGCGCCTAGAGTAACGTATTTCGCTGCGTCACGGGCAACGACGAAAGCCTGATCCGCTGTCACCAAACTGAGTATGAGCGCCGCCCCGGAAAGAGCCGCTTCTGAGGTACTGCAGCCATTTACGCCCGCTACATCGTATTCCGCCAATGTTGCAGACCGGCTCGCGGGAAGCTGCGACATGATATCGAACACACTGACACGTGAAGCCCATTTCCCTGCACGGGTGAATGTTCGGCCAGCCTCTCCAAATCCAATCAATGATATTTTCTTATCCATCCCGCATGCGTACGCCTACAGGACAGAAGCAGGCCAATCGAAATCGTATCGTTGACATAAGTTATTACGAAATGACTATGAGCTCCCCAAACTACCCAACAGATCAAGAAAGGATTTCTGGCGGGGTGTCGGTGTCCATCCAGACCGCGTAGTAATGCCGATAGTGCGGCTAACTAGTCCGGGGGGGTCGCAGATCTTAACCAGCCAGCCAGTCTCCAGTTCCAAGGCAATCTGGTCGGGAGACAACATCGTCAGAAAGTCACCCGTCAGCAGCAATTGACGAATTGTCATAACCGACCCGCACTCAATCGGCACATGCGGTACTGCAAGACCAACCTCGGTGAACATGCCCTCCCAATGATCGCGCAGCGGCGTACCGGGTGCGGATATAATCCATGGAAAATCGGCCAGACTTCTTGCATCCACATTCTTACCGGATAAGGCGTGGCCCTTACGACCAATGATCACCGGCCGGTCTTCAAACAACGGCAACTGCTCCAGCTCATTTCCGGTTGCAGGATCACGCAACGCACCGATCATCATATCGAGTTCACCATCTCGCAGGGGTCCAATCAGCTCGGAATGAGAGCCTTCAAATATTACGATCTTGATCTGTGGATAACGGATGTGAAATGTGGCGACAGCCGAAGGCAGCAGGCGGGCACGGCACAGTGGCATGGCACCGATAGCAATGCGTCCTGTTTTCCTCCCCTTCAGTTCGTCCAGCTCCGCGAGCGCCGAAGCAAATTCGGCATAAGCGAGGCGAAAACCGCGCGCTATCACTTGCCCACGTTCCGTCAGCCCCACATTCCGCCCGCGCCGTTCAACCAGCCTTTCGCCCAGAGCTAATGACAGATCGGAAACGGCACGATGTAACGAAGCCTCAGCCAAGCCGGTCAAAATTGCAGCTCGCGTGTAGCCGCCGGAACGCGCCAGAGCTACCAACGAACGCATCTGCGATGCTGTGACCCGCTTGTTACCGATCAGAGACAGCACCGTTTCCACACGCCCGATCAGCATTTGGCATACCTCCGTCATGACCATGCCAGCAGGCTGCCTATCGAACAATACCAGCTCCAGTTGGCGTTCCAGCTTGGCAATGCCCTGCGTTACCGCGGGTTGCGTAAGGTTAACAGTCCGCGCCGCCCGACTAAGGCTACCGGAGCGAGCAATAGCGACCAAAGCCCGCAAATGCCGAATGTTGAATTTCCACAAATCCATGATCATGTTTTAGCAAAATATTATGGCTTAGCCAGCCTTTCGGTCTTGTCGGTCAATATGAGCAATCGCATTGTCAAATAGACACTGGCAGATTGAACAAGGAGGGTTAACGCGGTGATTGGTATAGTCGTACAAAAAATCGAGCGGGCCGATGCCGCTTTAATTGACGCTCTTGCCTCCTGTGGCGTCGCTACGGTGCATGAATCGCAAAGCAGAACGGGTCTGATGCTTCCCTACATGCGTCCCATATACGGCGGCGCCCGAATTGCGGGATCGGCAGTCACCATCTCGGCAGCACCGGGTGACAACTGGATGATCCATGTTGCCATTGAACAGCTACAAGCCGGCGACATCCTGTTACTCGCGCCCACCAGTCCGTGCACCGATGGCTATTTTGGCGACCTTCTTGCGACGTCCGCTCAGGCGCGCGGTTGTCGCGGTCTGATCATCGACGCGGGCGTGCGCGACGTGCGTGACCTCACACATATGAATTTTCCAGTCTGGTCCAAGGCCATTTCCGCGCAAGGAACTGTCAAAAACACGCTGGGCTCGGTCAATGTTCCAGTGGTCTGTGCAGGCACCTGCGTTCAGCCCGGCGATATCGTCGTAGCAGATGATGATGGTGTCTGTATTGTTCCTCGTGGCAATGCGAGCGATGTTCTTGCTAAAGCGCAGGCAAGAGAAGCCAATGAAGAAGAAAAGCGCCGGAAGCTGGCAAGCGGTGTTCTAGGCCTCGACATGTACAAAATGCGCGAAAGGTTAGCTACTGAGGGACTGAAATATGTCTGAAGCTATCCCCTGTATGTGGATGCGAGGCGGAACGTCCAAAGGGGGATATTTCCTGAAGAGCGACCTTCCTTCCGATTCGGTACAGCGTGATAGTATTTTGCTGACCATCATGGGCACGCCCGACCCCCGTCAGATTGATGGTATGGGGGGTGGAGATCCCCTCACAAGCAAGGTCGCGGTGATATCGCCATCGAACCGTGAAGACATTGATATTGATTATCTATTCCTGCAGGTCGGCGTCGACCGGGCGATCGTCAGCGACGCGCAAAATTGCGGAAACATACTGGCTGGGGTCGGTCCATTTGCCCTTGAACGCGGGCTCATTGCGGCTTCTGATGGAGAAACGCGTGTTACCATCTACATGGAAAATACAGGACAGGTGGCCGTTGCCACTGTGCAGACGCCAGGTGGTATTGTCACCTATAGCGGCAGTACAAGGATCGACGGTGTGTCTGGTTGCCATGCACCTATACCGCTTGAATTTCGCGATACTGCCGGATCAAGCTGCGGCGCGCTGCTTCCAACGGGGAATCCAGTAGATGTCGTCGAAGGCATCTCCGTCACACTTATCGACAATGGCATGCCTTGCGTCATCATGAAGGCGTCCGATGTCGGTATCACCGGCTATGAGAGCCGGGAAGAACTCGATTCCAACAACAGCCTGAAATCACGCATTGAAGCAATACGGCTTATTGTGGGGCCAGCCATGAATCTTGGTGATGTCCAAGACAAAACCGTACCCAAGATGATGCTGGTTGCCCCGCCGCGAAAGGGTGGAGCAATCTGCGTGCGCAGTTTTATTCCTCACCGCGCCCATGCCTCGATCGGGGTTCTGGGCGCTGTATCAGTCGCTACGGCGTGCCTCCTTCCCGGGTCACCTGCCGCTTCAGTCGCGCAAATCCCGGCGGGGCACCATATCACTCTCTCGGTAGAACATCCAACCGGAGAAACGAGCTGCGTGATGATGCTGGACGATCGCAGCGAGGTAGTAAGCACAGCTCTAATACGCACTGCGCGCAAACTCATGGATGGGGCGGTATTTACGTGAACGGCAATCGCATAACGAGCTGGCATCCAGCGCCTTCGAAACCAGTCTATTCACCACCGTCTGGCGCGGTAGATGCACACTGCCATGTTTTTGGGCCGGCGAAACGATTTCCGTTCACTCCGAAAGCCAAATATCTTCCCGAGGATGCCGGAGCTGACATGCTATTTGCGTTACGCGAGCATCTTGGATTTTCCCGCAATGTTATTGTCCAGGCAAGTTGTCATGGCACCGACAATTCCGCAACACTCGACGCTATCGCTCGTTCGGAAGGCAAAGCGCGTGGTGTAGCCGTGGTTGATCCGGCGATCGATGATACGTCACTTGACTTGCTGCACAAGGGCGGCATCCGCGGTATTCGTTTCAATTTTCTCAAGCGCCTCGTTGATGACGCTCCAAAGGACAGGTTTCTGGAGGTCGCGCGTCGTATTGCACCTCTCGGCTGGCATGTTGTTGTCTATTTTGAGGCCGACATATTGGAAGAATTGCGCTCCTTTCTCGATGCCATCCAGACTCCGATTGTGATCGACCATATGGGTCGCCCCGATGTCACCCAAGGATACGACGGAAAGGACATGCGCACGTTTCGCGCTCTACTCGACAGCCGGAACGACATCTGGTTCAAGGCAACATGTCCAGACAGGCTCGACCCCAGTGGCTATCCTTGGAAGAATTTTGTCCGATCCGTCGCTCCGCTTATCTGGGAATACCCCGACCGCTGTCTCTGGGGTACCGATTGGCCACATCCCAATATGCAGCACGCCATACCCGATGACGGACATCTGGTTGATATGATTCCTCTGATAGCTCCCACCTTAGAAGTCCAGCAAAAGCTGCTCGTGGATAATCCTTTGCGACTCTATTGGGACTGACCGCGATCCCGCGGCAGGCCTCAGCTGCTGTTGCACCCTGCGCCAGCACAATCTCAACTTCACGCAGCTTGCCGATAATCTCCTCCTGCTGGTGCTTCTTGTTCGGCATTTATAGTCTCATTCATGGTCCAAAATAACATTGATTTTGGACCACTCAGAAGGGGTAGATCATCGGAGCCACTCCGTTCAACTGGTTCGAATTCGATCATTCCAGATGGGCTTCAGAATAGGAGGCACATAAATCCAACCGGAGGAAACGCCCCCCTTCGATCTCAAGCGGTCTCCACGATATTCAAGCCGAGCTCATCAATCATGGCTTGACGCATCAAGAATTTTTGCACTTTTCCCGTCACGGTCAATGGAAAGCTATCGACGAAGCGAACGTATCGTGGGATTTTTTGATGCGCAATCTGTCCATGACAAAATGCCTTGAGTTCAGCTTCGTCCAATACCGAACCTTCGTGAAGAATGATCCAGGCACATAATTCTTCACCGTAGCGATCATCTGGCACACCAAAAAGCTGAACATCGCGAATGGCGGGATGGCCGTATAGAAACTCTTCGATTTCTCTTGGATAGAGATTCTCACCGCCACGGATGACCATGTCCTTGAGACGGCCTACGATCTTGCAATATCCTTCATCATCGATCGTCGCAAGATCACCACTGTGCATCCATCCCTCTGCGTCCCTGACGGCAGCCGTTTGCTCCGGCTCGTCCCAATATCCGATCATGACCAAATAGCCGCGTGCGCAAAGTTCCCCATCCATCCCTCGTTCCACAGTAGCGCCATCTTCATCAATGAGTTTAACCTCGGTGTGCGGATGTACCCGACCGACGGTGGTTACTCGGCGTTCCAGCGGATCATCAACCGCACTTTGGAAGCTAACCGGACTTGTTTCCGTCATACCATAGCAAATGGTGACTTCCCCCATGTTCATCCGGTCAGCGACCCGCCGCATCACTTCAATCGGGCAAGGAGAACCTGCCATGACGCCCGTTCGCAAGCTGGACAAATCAAACTCAGAAAAGCGCGGATGATCCAGCTCGGCGATGAACATCGTTGGAACGCCATATAAAGCGGTGCAGCGTTCGGCTTCCACGGTTTGAAGGGTTGCCAGAGGATCGAAGCCCTCGCCTGGATAGACCATTGTCGCACCCAAGGTCAGGCAAGACAGATTCCCCATAGAGAGACCAAAACAATGATAGAGCGGGACTGGAATGCAGAGGCGATCGTCTGGGCCTAGTGCCATACCGCGCCCTGTAAAATATCCGTTGTTAAGGATGCTGCGGTGGCTAAGGGTTACCCCCTTGGGAGCGCCAGTAGTCCCGCTAGTAAACTGAATATTGACAGCATCCTCCGCTTTCAGCTTCATGGCGAGACGTCGCAAAGAGGAGCGATCGGCGGTGGCACCCACCCCTTCAACTGCATCGAACGACAGTGCGCCTGGAATCGAGTTCGGCCCCATCTGGATGATGCGGCGTAGTTGCGGCAGGCGATTTGAGGCTACCAGGCCATCACTGGCAGCGCCCATTTCAGGTATCAGTGCCTGGATGAGCTCGAGGAAGTTGCTTGCCTTAAATCCCGGAGCAAGAATGAGCGCAGCGCATCCCGACCGATCCAAAGCGTAAGCCAATTCTGACATTTTGTAAGCGGGGTTAATCGTAACCAGTATCAGCCCCGCCTTTGCCGCGGCGAACTGCGTTATGGTCCACTCAACACGATTAAGTGACCATATGCCAATGCGATCGCCCGGTTTGATGCCCAGACTCAAAAAACCCAGAGCGAGGCGTTCAGATCGTTCGTGAAGTCCTGCCCAGCTGAGCCGCACATCTTGGCCACGATCGATTAACGCCAAGCGGTCATTCCATCTGGTGTTCGCCGCATCCAGCGCCTCGCCAATAGTCCCCACCAGAAGCTTAGTGTCAACAGCGCCTTCCACGTGACTTAGCATGACTTTCTCTCCAGCCTCATAGCAAAATTAAATTATATGATTTCAATACTGATAGCCTCCCACCTTAGAAGCCCAGCAAAAGCTGCTCGTGGACAATCCCTTGCGACTCTATTGGGACTGAGCGTTCAACTGATAAATCAGAAAATCTGTGAACTGGAGCGTTGGGCCGTCCACGACAAGACCGTTACTTGAGTTGACTGACATCACGTACCGCGCCTCGAGCTGCATTTGTGGTCATGGCCGCATAGGCCAACAGCGCCGGAGAAATTTTCCGTTTGCGACCAAGAGGTTTCCAGGCACGCTCACCATTTTCTTCAATCACCGCTTTGCGCTCTGCCAATATGCTATCGTCGACATCAAGTGTAATAAGGCGATTGGGTATATCGATGTGAATAGGGTCGCCTGTTTCAACAAGCGCAATCAACCCACCCTCTGCTGCCTCTGGTGAAACATGCCCGATCGACAAGCCGGAAGTCCCCCCCGAAAAGCGACCGTCGGTGATCAATGCACATGCAGCACCCAATCCCTTCGATTTCAAATAGCTGGTAGGGTAAAGCATTTCCTGCATGCCCGGCCCACCTTTTGGCCCTTCGTAGCGGATGACCACAATGTCGCCGGCCTGAACCTGATTCCCCAATATTCCGGCTACTGCAGCATCCTGGCTTTCATACACCCTAGCAACGCCATGAAAGTTCCAGATGCTCTCGTCAACGCCTGCTGTTTTTACGATACAGCCTTCCGGCGCAAGATTCCCATACAATACGGCGAGCCCTCCTTCTTCGGAAAAGGGAGAGGCCGCAGATCGAATCACACCTCCCTTTCGATCAAGATCCAGTGATTCCCAACGTGCTGCCTGACTGAAGGCAACTTGGGTTGGAACTCCGCCAGGTGCGGCACGATATAATTCATGGACCGCATTATCCTGTGTTCGCATGACGTCCCAATGGTCTAGGGCCTGAGCAAGCGAAGACGAGTGGACTGTCGGCTGTGAGACATTCAATAAATCAGCACGGTCAAGTTCGCCCAATATCCCCATGACACCTCCCGCTCGGTGCACATCTTCCATATGCACATCGTTTTTGGCAGGTGCCACCTTGCACAGGCAAGGAACGCGCCGACTGAGACGATCAATATCGCGCATAGTGAAGTTGACTTCTGCCTCTTGGGCAGCGGCAAGCAGATGCAGCACAGTGTTCGTCGAGCCGCCCATGGCAATGTCTAGGCTCATTGCATTCTCGAACGCTTCAAATGTAGCAACACCCCGCGGCGTTGCGGTTACATCGTCATCTTCGTACCACCGCTTTGCAAGCCCCACTATGAGACGTCCAGCTTCACGAAACAATCGCTCACGATCAGAATGTGTAGCAAGAACTGAACCGTTTCCAGGCAGCGAAAGACCCTAGGCTTCCGTGAGGCAATTCATGGAATTGGCCGTAAACATTCCGGAACAGGATCCGCACGTCGGACATGCCGAGCGTTCAACAGATGCAACGTCTTCATCCGAATAAGAGTCATCGGCAGCTACAACCATTGCATCAACCAGGTCTAGTGACCTCGTATCGCCCTTTAACTGAACCTTGCCGGATTCCATCGGTCCGCCAGATACAAAGACTGCTGGCACGTTCAACCGCAATGCGGCCATTAGCATACCAGGTGTTATTTTATCACAGTTGGAAATGCAGACTATTGCATCTGCGCAATGCGCATTGACCATGAACTCAACACTATCAGCAATCAATTCACGACTTGGCAGTGAATAGAGCATCCCTTCATGTCCCATTGCGATGCCGTCATCCACCGCAATCGTGTTGAATTCCTTTGCCACACCTCCTGCCGCCTCAATCTCTCGCGCCACCAGCTGTCCAACGTCCTTAAGATGGACATGCCCGGGTACAAACTGCGTAAAACTGTTGGCAACAGCTATTATCGGTTTGCCAAAGTCATCATCTTTCATACCTGTCGCACGCCATAGACTGCGCGCACCCGCCATGTTCCGGCCATGCGTGGTTGTACGGGAGCGATATGTAGGCAATTTGAAGCTCCTTCGATTTGTCTGCGAGGAATGTAGATTTACGCCAGTGGTGTGAGCACCAAAACACTCACCGCGGTATCGTTGAAAACAGCTTGCTACAGGTCCAGCACAAGCCGATCGGATTTCGAGCCCGAACAGCAAATCATCATGGTTTTGCTCTCGTCCCGTTCCTGATCACTCAGAATCATGTCCCGATGATCTGGCACCCCTTCGATGACGCGTGTTTCGCACGCACCGCAGATCCCTTCTTCACACGAGTAGGGAATATTGAGACCATGGTCCGTGAGCGCATGCAGAATGGATTGACCAGGCTCAACAGCCACTACATCTCCGGATTTGCTGAGTACAACTGTAAAACCGCCATCAGTTGCCCCCTGAACATCTGTATTGAAA
>JBFKAE010000068.1:0-15049 GCA_041621755.1 Sphingomonadaceae bacterium
CTTGCCGACCTCGCCCGGCCCGGCCTCGAACTGCGGCTTGATCAGCGCAACAAGCCGCGCACCGGGTAGAGCAAAGCGCATCGGTCGCTCAATGACTTTGGCAAGGCCGATAAAGCTGGCATCGCACACAATGATGTCGACGGACTCAGGGATATGCTCTGCCGTCAGATAGCGCGCATTGGTCTTTTCAAGCACGACCACGCGCGAATCCTGCCTGAGCTTCCAGGCAAGCTGGTTGGTGCCGCTGTCGACCGCATAGACCTTCGCAGCGCCGCGCGTCAGCAAGACATCGGTAAAGCCGCCGGTCGACGATCCGACATCCATCGCCACCGCGCCCGATGGATCAATGCCAAAATGCTCGAGTCCCTTTTCCAGCTTCAGCCCGCCGCGCGACACCCAGGGATGATCCTTGCCACGCACCTCAAGCGGCGCGTCCTCAGGCATCATTTCACCGGCCTTCGCGACCTTGCGCTCACCCGAAAACACCACGCCTGCCATGACCAGCGCCTGCGCTTTCGAGCGAGTCTCGACAAGGCCACGCGCCACAAGCTGCTGATCGACGCGGGATTTGGTCATGAACGCCGTTAGGCCCGGGCGCCTTCGGCGACCCCTGCACTGTTGTGGCGGAGCGCCGAGAGTACCGTCTTGACGATCCCTGCCGCATCAAGCCCCGCTTCTGCATATTGCTTTGCCGGGTCGTCATGTTCCTGAAAAATATCGGGCAGGCGCAGCGTTCTGATCTTGAGGCCGGTATCGAGCAGCCCCTGATCGCTCGCCAGCGTCAGCACATGCGCGCCCAACCCACCGACCGCACCTTCCTCGACCGTGACGACAACATCGTGCGTCGCGGCAAGCTTGCGGATCAGCGCCTCGTCGAGCGGCTTTGCAAAGCGCAAGTCGGCAACGGTTGCCGACAAGCCCTTGGCGTCAAGCTCATCCGCCGCTTTCAGCGCCTCGCCCAGCCGGGTGCCAAGCGACAGGATCGCCACCTTCTTGCCTTCACGAAGCACGCGACCTTTGCCGATTTCCAGCCGTTCGGGAACGTCAGGAAGCGCGACTCCAACGCCATTGCCGCGCGGATAGCGACAGGCAATCGGGCCGCTGTCGTGAAGCGCCATCGTGTGCACCATGTGGACGAGTTCGGCTTCGTCGGCTGCCGCCATCACAACGAAATTCGGCAGTGTCGCAAGATAGGTCACATCGAACGACCCGGCATGCGTCTGCCCGTCGGCACCGACAAGACCGGCCCGGTCTATGGCGAAACGCACCGGCAAATTCTGGATCGCGACATCGTGCACAACCTGATCATAGGCGCGTTGCAGGAAGGTCGAATAAATCGCCGCAAAGGGCTTGTAGCCCTGCGCCGCCATACCGGCCGCAAAGGTGACCGCGTGCTGTTCGGCTATGCCGACGTCAAAGCTGCGCTCGGGGAATTTTTGTTCAAACTTGTCAAGGCCTGTCCCCGACGGCATCGCTGCGGTGATCGCGACGATCCTGTCATCTTTTTCCGCTTCGGCGATGAGCGCGTTCGCAAAGACGCCGGTATAGCTGGGTGGCCCTGACTTTTTCGCGGCCATTTCGCCGGTCACGACATCGAACTTCGTCACGCCGTGATATTTGTCGGCTGACGCCTCGGCAGGGGCATAGCCATGACCCTTTTTGGTCACGACATGGATCAGGCACGGACCTTCTGCAGCATCACGTACATTCTCAAGAACCGGCAATAAGTGTTCGAGATTATGACCATCTACCGGCCCGACATAATAAAATCCAAGCTCTTCAAACAGCGTGCCGCCCGTCGCCATGCCGCGCGCATATTCGTCGGCCTTGCGGGCGACCGATTGCAACGAACGCGGGAATTTTCGCGCCAGTCGTTTGGCAATATCACGCAGCGACAGAAATTCGTGGCTCGATATCAAGCGCGCAAGATAGGCGCTGAGGCCACCGACCGGTGGCGCGATCGACATGTCATTATCGTTGAGAATGACGACCAGGCGATTGCCCGCAGCCTCGGCATTGTTCATCGCCTCATAGGCCATGCCCGCCGACATCGCCCCGTCGCCAATAACCGCGATCGACTTACCCGGAGCACCCGACAATTTGTTGGCAATTGCAAAACCAAGCGCAGCAGAAATCGACGTTGAACTGTGCGCCGCTCCAAACGGATCATAGTCACTTTCGGTACGCTTGGTGAAACCGCTCAGGCCCCCGCCCTGCCTTATGGTGCGCATGCGGTCGCGCCTGCCGGTCAGGATCTTGTGGGGATAGGCCTGATGTCCAACGTCCCATATCAATCGATCGTCGGGTGTATTGAAAACATAATGGACCGCGACCGTCAGCTCGACAACGCCAAGTCCCGCGCCAAGGTGACCGCCGGTCTGGCTGACCGCATCGATCATTTCGGCGCGCACCTCGTCGGCCAGCTGCTTGAGCTGCGCTGGCTTTAGCTTTCGCAGGGCAACAGGATCGTCAACCGTGTCGAGAAGCGGCGTTTCTGGCCTGTTAGACAAAGGCTGACCCCCGAATAATGTACATTGAAAATCTCATACCGGCTCGTTTTCTGTTTGTCGAATAGCGGCTGCGCGAAGCTTCACGCGCAGTCGGCGCAGCGCCCGCGCACCTCGAGTATTGGCCGTTCGGGAGCAAAACCCACGGCGCGCGCCCGGTCGCGAACACTGTTGCTGAGCGTATCATCGTCAATATGTGTCGTCGCCCCGCAAACGTCGCAAACCAGAAAAATGCAATCGTGCACGCAATCGGGGTGAGCATTTGCAAGATAGGCATTTTTGCTTTCGACGCGCTTCGCCAGATTGGTCGCCACGAACAGATCGAGAATACGATAAACGCTGTTTGGCGCGACGCGTTTTCCGCGCAACTTCGAGACCGTCTCGGCTATGTCATAGGCGCTTGCCGGCTTGTCAAAGCTCGACAAGGCTTCAAACACCGTCGACCGCATTTCGGTCCACTGCTCTCCGGCGCCGTTCAGTGTTGTTTCGGCCGCCTGCAGCAGCCTGTCACCTTCATGTTCGCGATGTGCATGTGTCGCCATGACCCGATTATGGGCGTAGCCCACGCGCCGCGCAAGAGTCTGCGACGGTTTCCGCTTCCGCGCTGTAAGGTTCTAGGTCGTGTTGAGATTCAGAGGATGCCGTGGCGAAAATGCTGATTTTCCGTGACCCGAAGCGCAGCGTACTACAAGTACGTGAGCATCGGAAGCGCGGAAAAGCGGCATTTGCAGACCGGCAGGGCTGAATATCAACTCGGCCTAGTGCCGCAGCCAGCGAATATTGAAGATATGCGCAAGACCGACCAGCGTAACACCGACGACCGTAAACAGCACCTCGCCCGCCCCATGTCCGACGATCAGCGCCAAACTC
Source organism: Sphingomonadaceae bacterium (assembly GCA_041621755.1). Taxonomy (GTDB): domain Bacteria; phylum Pseudomonadota; class Alphaproteobacteria; order Sphingomonadales; family Sphingomonadaceae; genus Sphingosinicella. The sequence continues at coordinate 3,378 of JBFKAE010000068.1, forward strand.
ATGGCAGCGATGCCAAGCCCGCCCAGCGTTACCACCACCCAGCGGCCATGCCGCGCGACACCGCGCGCCAGTCCAAGAACGGCAAGTGGCACCGCCAGCATCAGCCCGATATGATGGATATTGTGACCGAAAAACGCGCTGCCGCCCGCAGATACAATCGCCAGCAACAGCGTACCGGCAAGGCAGTGCACGAGGCAAAGCCCGGACAATCCGATAGCCGATTTATCGATCAAGACGCTCAAACGCTGTGTCATACGCTCTATGTAATAGTATCACATCACCTGAAAATCAATATGGCAACGCCGCCGCATTCGACCCGCGCGACGAGATGGCCGCTTGGCCGAACGCCGACACCGCGATAAAGCCCGCATATGACCCACACCGCCCGCCCTCGCGCCATTGCCCTCTGGCTGCTCGCCATTGCGGCTCTGGTTTTCCTGATGGTCGTTGTCGGCGGCATTACGCGATTGACCGAATCGGGTCTGTCGATGGTGCGCTGGGAACCGATTTCGGGTATCGTGCCGCCACTGACGGAGGCTGATTGGCAGAAAGAGTTCGACGCCTACAAAGCGTATCCTGAATATCAGAAAATCAATCACGGCATGTCATTGGGCGAATTCCAGAACATCTTCTTCTGGGAATATTTGCACCGCGCCATTGGCCGCCTGATCGGCCTTGCCTTTGCCTTGCCGCTTATCTGGTTCTGGGTCCGCAAGGCCATACCGCCCGGTTACAAGCCGCGCCTGCTCGCCCTGCTGGCGCTTGGTGGTCTGCAAGGCGCGATCGGTTGGTGGATGGTGGCCTCGGGCCTTGTTGACCGCCCCGACGTTTCGCACCTCCGTCTTGCAACGCATCTGCTTGCCGCGCTTTTCATATTTGGCGGACTGATCTGGACTGCACTTGACCTTTTTGCGCATGACAAAGGCATGGCGCGATCCCGCCTGACACCGCTTGGCATCATTGCGCTCCTTATCCTTGCTGCGCAGATCAAGTTCGGCGCGTTTGTTGCTGGGCTGGATGCAGGCCATGCCTTTGCTGAATGGCCGCTGATGGGCGGACGCTTTTTCCCGGACACCTCGTGGCTTGATCCATTATGGCTAAATGCCATCGACAACCCCATCATCGTACAATGGGCCCATCGCTGGTGGGCGTTTGTGGCTGCGGCGGCACTCCTTTATCTATCAAGGCGTACATTGGCTGAAGGCAGTCGCGGTCCGGCCCGCACCGTCCTTTTTTTGCTTGGAGTACAGATCGTGCTTGGCATTGCAACGCTGCTGACCGGCGTTGAGCTCTGGGTTGCCGCTACGCATCAAGCCGTGGCGGCGCTGTTGCTCGCCGCAACCATTCTCTGCGCGCACAAGCTTGGACGCGCACGGGAATCTGTTTGAATTTACAAGCAATTTTACCTGATTACCATAATACCCCACTCATAAGCCACCAACTTACTTGACGTTTTCCGGACTTCCCGACATATAGCCCGCCGTCAGAATGGGCGGCTCTGCTGCCCGCGTTTTTTTAGGATGAAACGATGCAAACCAAATCGACCGTTTCGGCAAAACCTGCCGAGATCGAGAAGAACTGGCTGTTGATCGATGCGGACGGGCTGGTTGTCGGCCGCGTCGCCTCGCTCATTGCGAACCGCATTCGCGGCAAGCACAAGGCCATTTACACACCCCACGTCGACTGTGGCGACCATGTTGTCGTCATCAACGCCGACAAGGTACGCTTTACCGGCAAGAAGCTCTCCGACAAGCGCTATTATCGCCACACCGGCTTCCCGGGCGGTATCAAGGAAATCAGCCCGGCCAAAGTGCTTGAAGGCAAGTTTCCAGAACGCGTGCTGATCAAGGCTGTTGAACGCATGGTTCCCCGCGGTCCGCTTGGACGCGCGCAGATGAAAAACCTGCACGTCTATGCCGGTACGGAACATCCGCATGAAGGCCAGAAGCCGACGATCTTTGACGTCGCCGCGATGAACAGCAAGAACAAGGTGGGTGCATAATCATGGCTGATGAGAAAATGGGTCTTGAGGACCTCAAGGACATGACTGCCGAGGCTGGCGTTGAACTTGTCGACGCGCCCGCAACTGCCGCGCCGCTGCGCGAAAAGGAGGTCGACCAATATGGCCGCGCCTATGCAACCGGCAAGCGCAAGGACGCCGTTGCTCGCGTCTGGCTGAAGCCCGGCTCGGGCCAGATCACGGTCAATGGTCGCGACCAGACAGTCTATTTCGCACGCCCAACGCTGCGTCTCGTGCTCAACCAGCCGTTCGACATTGCCTCACGCGTTGGTCAGTATGACGTTGTTGCAACGGTTTCAGGCGGCGGTCTTTCGGGGCAAGCCGGTGCGGTCAAGCATGGCATCAGCCAGGCGTTGACCCGCTTTGAACCTGAACTGCGCGGCGTGGTGAAGGCGGCAGGATTCCTGACCCGCGACAGCCGCGTTGTCGAACGTAAAAAATACGGCAAGGCCAAAGCGCGTAAGAGCTTCCAGTTCTCCAAGCGCTAATCACAAGCCTTCAAACTCTATCGCAAAAGGGTCGGCAGCAATGTCGGCCCTTTTTCGTTGCAAACCTGCAAGATCGGCATTTGCAATGGGGCCTGGTTTGGAATAGCAACGACGCAATATTCTGGGGGAAGATTCATGCGATTTCGTAGATTATTGCCTGTGTCGGTCATTGCCGCGCTGATGCCAACTGCCGCCCTTGCACAGGATGCTGTCGCCGATACAGGTGACACCGCGTGGATATTGACCGCCTCGGCGCTGGTCCTGATGATGACGCTTCCTGGCCTGGCACTATTTTACGGAGGCCTCGTTCGCGCGCGCAACGTGCTCTCGGTCATCATGCATTGCTTCGTCATCGCCAGCACGACGTCGATCATATGGGCGATGTTCGGCTACAGCATTGCCTTTGGCGCGGGTGGGGGCTGGATTGGCGGCCTTGGCAGCGCCATGCTTGCCGGCCTTGCCCCGGTGGCGGACGGCATGACAATTCCCGAAAGTACCTTTGCGCTGTTCCAGATGACCTTTGCGATCATCACGCCTGCGCTTGCCGTCGGCGCGTTTGTCGAACGTGTTCGCTTTGGCTGGGTCGTTGTTTTTACCGCGCTTTGGTCAATCGTCGTCTATCTTCCTGTGACGCGATGGGTTTGGGGTGGCGGCTGGCTTGCCGATATCGGTACGCTTGATTTTGCTGGCGGCATCGTCGTCCACACCACGGCAGGTGTTGCCGCTCTGCTCATCGCCATCATGCTGAAACCACGCAAGGGCTTTCCCCGGACCCCGATGATCCCCCACAGTCCGGCAATCACCATGACCGGCGCTGGCCTGTTGTGGGTCGGGTGGTATGGTTTTAACGGCGGCTCTGCGCTCGCAGCTGGCGACGGCGCGTCAAACGCCATTCTCAACACCCATCTTGCAGCCTGTGCAGCAGGCCTCGCCTGGATCATTGCCGAGCGTATCAAGATTGCCAAGCCAACGTCGATCGGCATCGTCACCGGCGTCATTGCCGGGCTTGCCACCGTAACACCCGCCGCAGGTTTCATCGGCCCCTTCGGGGCAATCTGTCTGGGTCTGCTTGGCGGCCTCGTCTGCTTTGCTGCGGTCTTTTTTATTAAGCAACGGCTGCAGATCGATGACTCGCTTGACGTTTTTGCCGTGCACGGCGTCGGCGGCATCCTTGGTACTCTCATGCTGCCGGTCTTCATGCTCGGTTCGCTAGGCGGCGCCGGATATACCGATGGCAATACGCCGGGTGCGCAATTTATCGCGCAACTTTCGGGAGTCGCAGCCGTCGCGGCATGGACCGCGATCGCCACCATCGTGCTCGCGTGGCTTGTCGGTCTTATATTCCCGATGCGCGTCGATGCCGAGGCTGAACAGCAGGGGCTTGATATTTCAAGCCACGGTGAACGCGGCTGGGATTTTACCTGAGACGCACTGCCCTCTTTCGCGGCGACGGATGAACCTCTATCCCGTCACCATGTTGAGGCTCGCTCTTATCCTGATCGGCTTGCTCGCCGCGCTCCCCGCGGTGGCGCAGGGCGGCTTTCAGGCGCCGCAGACAAAGATCGAGCTGATTGCCGAAAGCGTGGTCCCTGCGCCCGGTCGCGCCACATCGCTCGCCATTGTCATGACGCCTGCACCCGGCTGGCATACCTATTGGAAAAACCCGGGCGGCGCGGGGCTGGAAACAAAAGCGCACTGGACCTTGCCAGCAAGCCTCGCCGCCTCGCCGATCCGATATCCCGTGCCAAAGCGGTTCGAGGTATCGGGCATCGTCAACTATGTCTTTGAGGGCACAACCGCCCTCCTCGTCGATCTCGACATCGGCAAAGACATAGCGCCCGGCACGAAGCTGCCAATTGCGCTCAAACTCGATTATCTCGTGTGCGATGACAAGGTCTGCGTGCCGCAAAGCGCCGATCTGTCGATCGCGCTAATTGCAGGCGACGGCACCCGCGATGCCAGAACCGCCAATATCTTTGACGCCGCGCGCGCCGCTTTGCCACGCCCCGTTGACTGGCCAGCAAAATTTGCACGAAAGAATAATCGTTTCCGCCTGTCTGTTCCCCTCGCCGAGCCCGACCGCATTACCGACGCCTATTTTTTTCCGCAAACCGATGGTGTGCTCGACTATGACACCCCGCAAAATGTCAGCATCACCGGCGACCACTTGGTCATCGAAACGCTGGCGGGGCATGACAGCGCGCAAAGCCATGTCGAAGGCGTTCTCAAGCTCTTCATGTCGGATAGGACGCTTGGCGTCGCACTGACCGTATTACCCGGGGACGTGCCACTGGCGGGCACGCCGCTCAAACAAAATGCATCCCCAAACGCTTTATTCGCCTTTGGATTTGCAATCCTTGGCGGCCTGCTGCTCAACATTATGCCCTGCGTCTTTCCGATCCTCGGGCTCAAGGCGCTTAGCCTTGCCAATGGCGGTCGCTCCGAAGCCGAAGCTCGCGGCGATGCGCTCGCCTATAGCGCCGGGGTGATCTCGACAGTGCTCGCGCTTGGCGGCCTTATTCTCGCATTGCGGGCTGCCGGGGCAGAGATTGGCTGGGCCTTCCATCTCCAGAACCCCTATATCATCGCGTTCCTGCTACTGCTCATCACCGCCATCACGCTTAACCTTGCCGGACTGTTTGAAATCCGTGCGCCGCGCATCGGTGATGCGCTCTCGTCTGCACCCGGCCGCAGCGGCGCATTTTCAACCGGCGTGCTTGCCGCCTTTGTCGCAACGCCGTGCACCGGTCCTTTCATGGGGCTTGCACTTGGCGCGGCGATCGTCCTGCCGCCTGCAACAGGACTTTTGATCTTCGCAGGGTTGGGCCTCGGCCTTGCTCTCCCATTCCTCGCCATAGGCTTTGTGCCGGCGCTGCGCCGACGTCTGCCAAGACCGGGGCCGTGGCTTGCAACATTCCGTCGTTTGATGGCGATTCCAATGGCATTGACGGCGCTTGCGCTCGGATGGGTGTTGTGGCGACAGACTGGTATGGCCGGTCTTGGCTATGGCCTCGCCGTGACAGCAGGCCTTGCCCTTGCGCTTTGGTGGCTGGGCAAGAGGCAGCGCCTTGGCAAGCCAGCCCGCCTTGCCGCCAGCCTTGCCTTGCTGACACTTCTGACATTGCCATTGCTGCCTGTACGCCCACTATCTGCGCCTGAGAGCCGGACGCTCTTGCCAAACAGTGAAGCCTTCTCGGAAACCCGCTTGGCCACGCTGCGCGCGGCGGGTCAGCCGGTTTTCGTCTATTTCACCGCCGACTGGTGTATCACCTGTAAAGTCAATGAAACCGGCGTGCTCAGTGCAAAGCGCGTCCACAGCGCCTTTGCCGATGCGGGGGTCGTCACGCTTGTCGGCGACTGGACATCCGCTGACCCCGAAATCACGCGTTTCCTGCAATCGCAAGGCCGCGCAGGCGTGCCGCTCTACCTTTTCTACAGGACCGACGGGACGGTCGTAACGCTGCCACAATTGCTCGGCCCCGATATGCTTGTTTCGCTCGCGTCCAAACCTCACCCCTAGAAACCTGCGCAACAATCGCTTAAGCGACACCCATGATGAAGCAGATTCGTATCGCAGTGCTTGGCGCGTCGGGCTATACTGGCGCCGATCTTGTGCGCCTTGCGCTCACCCACCCCAATATTGAAATCGCCGCGCTCAGCGCCAACGCCAAGGCCGGCATGACAATGGCGGAGGTCTGGCCGCATTTCGCCCATGCCTCGCTACCGCCGCTCGTGATGGCGGAAGAAATCGACTGGTCAGAGATCGATGCTGTCTTCGGCTGCCTGCCACACGCAACATCTGCAGAGCTGTTGTCAGAGCTTAAGGGACCGCGGATCATCGACCTCAGCGCCGATTTCCGGCTCGACGATGCCGATATCTACACACAGTGGTACGGCGTGACACACCCGACGCCCATGCTGATGAAAGACGCGGTTTACGGCCTCAGCGAATATGCACGCGACGCGCTGCCCGATGCAAAGCTTGTCGCCTGCCCCGGCTGCTATCCGACCGCCGCGCTCCTTGCCCTGCTGCCGCTGCTTGAAAACCGGCTGATCGGGCACGAACGGATCACCATCAATGCCCTGTCGGGCGTTTCTGGCGCAGGCAGAGGCTTGAAAGAAGCCAATCTCTTCGCCGAAGTCTCCGAGGCTGTGCATCCTTATGCGCTCGCCGGACACAGGCATATGCCCGAGATCGAACAGGAGCTGACCAAGCGTACGCATCACCCCGTCACGGTCAGCTTCGTGCCGCATTTGTTGCCAATGAACCGGGGCGAGCTTGAAACGATCATCGTTGAACTCGCGCCCGGCAAATCTGCCGCGGATCTCCGCGCGGCACTCGGCTCGCGCTACGCAGCGGAACCCTTCGTGCACCTTCTGCCTGAAAATGTTGCGCCTGCAACCCGCATGGTACGCGGTTCCAATCATGCTGTGCTCAACGTCTTCCCCGACCGTGTTCCGGGACGGGCCATTGTCGTCGTCGCGATCGATAATCTTGTCAAAGGGTCGTCGGGACAAGCGATACAGAATATGAATTTGATGTTTGGGCTTGAGGAATCTGCCGGCCTTATGGCGGCGCCCCTGTTTCCGTGATCAATACTGAACGCTTTAAACTCCGCCCCTGGCGCGATTCCGACGAGATTCCCTACCGGACATTATGCGCCGATCCGCGTGTCATGGAACATCTTGGGGGACCGCTCAGCCCTGCTGACGCCTCGGCAGAAATCGCACAATACAGGCTATGGCAGGAAAAACACGGCCACACCTTATGGGCGATCGAACGCAAATCCGACTATAGCTTCCTTGGCATGTGCGGCCTCAAAGTCTGTGACGATGTCGGCAGCCCCATCGAAGGCAAAATAGAAATCAGCTGGCGTCTGCGCCGCGATGTCTGGGGACAGCATGTCGCCAAGGATTCAGCCTATGCCTGCTTCGATTGGGCGTTCATGAATCTCGATTGCGAACACGTCTATGCAAAAACAATTAGCGCCAATACCAGGGCATGGGGCTTGATGGACCGCTTGCGCATGCGCCGCCGTGCCGAGCTCGATTTTACCGACACCGACAACCCAGCGCTAAAATATATCGTATATGCCCGCGCCAAGACATGGGACTGAACATATGCCAATCCACAGCTTCAACGGCACAACGCCCGAAATTGCTGACGACGCCTTTATCGCACCCGGCGCGCAGATTATCGGCAATGTCAAAATCGGCAAAGGCGCGAGCATCTGGTACAATTGCGTACTACGCGGCGACATGCACAGCATTGTCGTCGGCGAACGCTCGAACATTCAGGATGGCAGCGTCGTCCACATCACCAGCAAGACTCACGGCACCATTATCGGCGATGATTGCCTGATTGGTCACATGGCCATCGTCCATGGCTGTACCCTGCACGACCGCGCCTTTGTTGGCCTTGGTTCCATTGTCATGGATGGCTGTGTCATCGAAAGCGATGGCATGCTTGCCGCTGGCGCAATGCTGACTCCAGGAAAACGTATTCCAAGCGGGCAGCTATGGGCAGGCCGCCCGGCCAAATATATGCGCGACCTCAGCCCCGAAGAAATCGCCTACAACCGCGCCGGTGTCACACATTATGCCGAACTCGCGCAGCGCCAGAAAGCCGACGTCTGCGACAATTAAATTCGCACGGTTACCGCTCCGTCCCCTTCGCCTTGCCCCAACTGCGCGCGGTGGTGTAACCAAGATAACCCGTCCCGAACAGCACATAGAGCGGCTCTGGAATGCTTTGCAGATATGCGCCCATCCCATCACCTATCGCCTTGGCGATCGCCGGATCGGCCGCTGCGATCACCCCCATCGGGATCGCCCACAACAGCAACGCATACATGACGTAAAGAAAGCTCGGTCGTGCGCGACTGGTCCACGGGTCGGCAGAGTTTGCCTCGGCGATAATCGCCGACATTTGCGCTTCGATCGCGCGCAATTCCTGCGCACCTTCCAGCTTCAACAGTTCAATTTTGGCGCGTGCTGCAGCATCCTTGTCGGGAATGATCTTGTCGATCAGTTTGGCAATCGGCGCGATAAGGCCTTCGATAAGGGGCATATTTATCTCCTGTCGATCCTTAGCCCAGCCGATGCTGCAGCCAGCCAAAGACAAAGCTTTCATTGGCGGGCCGCGCTTCGGCAAGCTCGATGTAGCGTGCGCCCTGCAACGCATCGAGCGCACGACAAAGCACGGCTTCCCCCCGCGCGCCACGCCGTTTGATAAAGGCAGCAAGCGCGCCAAGCGTCGCCGTATCCACCACGCAGCTCGATGACACATCACGCCAGTCCCGCTCGCGCCGATTGAGCGCATTGAGCGCCCGCTGCAGAAATCCAATCGCAACGCTCGGCCCCATATTAACGCCAGTGTCGAACAGCTCGGCCGCCACCTCGGGCGCGATCTTTGCGACACGGTCAAAGCCGGTATCGGTCCAGTAACGTCGCCGGTAAATCCGCACTGCAACCGCGCGCGGCAAATCCCGCATGTCGCCTTCATACCCGAACGCCCGCGCCGTCCGCGCCGTAATCCCGAAATGCGTCGCTCCACCGCGATCATCAGGATGGTCAACATACCCCCCCTCCCGCGCAATCAGGGCTTCAATCAGGGCATCAACCGAAACAGACATAACCATATCTCCAATATATTGGAGAATAGACGAACCTTATTGGTTCCTATTAGTCAAATCCTATTTTGGAGCTGCTGAGCAGGCCACGCTTTTTACGGGTATACGTATGAATTATCTAATCACAGCGCAGGGGAAGACTTGATGACAGTTTGCAGCTAGGAAGCTCTTATCCACTCTTTTTCATTCAGAAATTTTTCTTATTACAACCTATTGCTTTCCCTGATAATTTGCATTCCTGTGATCCTTATAAGTGAGAGGTAACATGCCAGAACGAGAAATCATCGCCTTTTCATCAGAGCCACTGGTTGGAACATTACTTGGCATCGCCGGCATCGTCATGGCGATTTATTTCTACTTTAAATCTAGGCAATTTTCTCGTCTAGCACTTCAAACCCATGAAATTGCAGTAATCGGCGGTCGCACCTCTGCTTTTGACGATCATCTTGAAATACGATTTGGTGGTGAAATCGTGGACCGAGTCACGATGACGCGATCAGTACTTTGGAATGCCGGCAATGTTACAATTGAAGGAAACAAAATTGTATCATCAGATCCACTTAGATTTCAAGTTAATTCTGAAAACAAAATATTAAAAATTGATATTATACTTCAAACCAGATCTGTAAATGATATAAATTTTAAAAGAGTAGATCAAAACATATTATTGGTTGATTTTGATTTCATTGATCCAAAAGATGGAATTACTGTTGAAATTACTCACTCAGGTACCATAGGTGAAATTAAGCTATTAGGAACCATTAGAGGAATCCCCAATATACTTAGCACAATCGGCACTGACGAATCATTTATTAGAGTAATGCAAAATCTTCCGAAAAATTTTGAAAAATTTTCATTAATGTTAACAGCTGGCATAGGGATATTCATGGTTATTATTTGATTATTCAATGAGTGGTTTAATCAACTCATTGAGTTTTTGGATAAAACAATCATCTAAGGGACTGGTCCATCTTGGCCAATTGTTACAGTGGGCTGCATATATGCATCTATACCACTCTCTATTATGTGGATGCGACGGAGAAAATTTCCCGTATCCCTTGATATACGCAAAAAGGATTCTACTTTTGAAAAGTCAATGGCATCAGTTTTTGCTCGTATCTTCTTCGGTTAAACGCATCTACACAAGCCTAGGCACAATGAGTATACGGCTTACAATGCCTCCCCTCCCCCGCCCCCGCGTCCTCGAACAACTCCCTAGCGCTGCGCCAGCCACGCCGCGCATTCCTCACCGAGTTCGGACTTGGCGCGCGCTTCATAAGCCGCACATTCCGATGGCGAGAGTATGCTTTGCCAGCGTCCGTTTGTCCCTTTGTTGATAAAAGTCTCCGCGCCGGCATCCCAGAACGCGCCGCCCAGCGGTGTCGATTTGGTGGCGTTCGCCTTCATCCAGTCGAAGGAACAGTAAAGCTCGATATCAGGCCAATCCTTGGCCCGGACCTCCACGCCCAGAAAGTCGGCGATGGAACGCATCGTTCCGGGCATATCCCGCTTCAGCTCGGCAAAATGAACAAATTTCACATTCGGCAATTCGCGGATCGCCCACCAGCTGCGGATATGGCTCCAAAATGGCCAAAAGGGATAACCGTCTCTATCAAGCCATTCCCGAAAATATTGGCGGATATCGGCGGGCGGTGGTTCGATCGGAGGACCAACGCGTCCCGGTGTATCGTTCAACGCCTCGTACCAGAGCGCATTGGCGTTCGCGTGGTGGTTGTAGAGGCTCCACACCACATCGCGCCCGTCCCGGCCAAGAAAGATATATTTTGCCTTTTCGGAAAAGCGCAAGCCATCGACCGGCAGATGCGTTTTGAGAAACCGCCGATGTGTCTGCGCTTCCACAACAGGCAGCTTCACAGCCTTGGGCGGAACGCGCAGATCCAGCCAGGGGGATAATTCGGCCACCGCAAGTTCGGGGTCGGGGCCCAACAATATTTGCGCAACAATCTGCTGCGTCCACGTCGTTCCCGATTTGGCATATGTGGCGATGACCACGTCGTCGTCACGAAACTGCAAATCGTTCCAGATCGTCGAATCGAAATGGTGGTTGTGAATCTCCCGTGTCTTGTCAGGGAGCGCGAGGCCTGCGGACATTCCATGACTCCAGAAAGGATAGCCAAAGAGAGGTCTATCTACTTCTCCTCACTGGAAAAGTTAAATAAAATCACTCGTAAGGCGTATAGGCGCAGGGTGCCAGAAAACAGGCAGTATGCTCCACCCGTTCAATATATTTGCTCAACAGGAAACCCGCTGGTCGGAGCGACAGGATTCGAACCTGCGACCCCCACACCCCCAGTGTGGTGCGCTACCGGGCTGCGCTACGCTCCGACCGTGGCGGCGGACTTAGGCGAACAAGGCGGGCAATGGCAAGCGGCCATATGCCCGCGCTTGATAATCCTAGGGTCAGGACCCATTAAATGCACACCCGTGACGCAGACAGGTTTGGTTCATGGCAAGGCGCGAATGCGCCCGATAGCGGCGCTATCGGGCAATTGAGCAACGCCGCCATGGAGC
>JBFKAE010000069.1:0-14863 GCA_041621755.1 Sphingomonadaceae bacterium
CGGACCCGAGGAGCGCTTCCGATCCGCGTACTGCCGCGACTACCGATTCGTCCTTGCGTATGCCATGCGGAGAACGGTGGCGCACTCGGACGCCGAGGATGTCGCCGCCGAGACCTTTGTCGTGGCGTGGCGACGGGTCTCACAGCTACCGGGCGATCCCGACGAGCAGCGAATGTGGCTGTACGCCATTGCCCGAAACGTTCTGGCCAATCATCGGCGCGGTGTCAGGCGAACGAGGCGACTCGAGCAGCGAGCGCAATCGGTGGTGGGAGCCCAAGCCACGTCACCGGCGGACGATGCGATCGACGAAGCATCCGATGTAGCGCTGGCGCTCGACGTGCTGAGTTCCTTGAACGACGGAGATAGAGAACTGTTGACGGCGCCGTCACCGTTCCGATGCTGCGTGATGTCGTTGCCGGAAAATCCTTGAAACGCGACTGGACCGCGTTCAGCAATATCGATCCCAACCTCGCCCGCGCGGTCATCGCGGCAGAAGACGCGAAATTCTGCACGCACCATGGTTTCGATTTCGATGCAATCGGCAAAGCGATCAAGGGCAATGCCAGGGGTCGCAAACTGCGCGGCGGGTCGACGATCAGCCAGCAAACCGCGAAAAACGCCTTTCTATGGCCGCAGCGTTCGTTCGTCCGCAAAGGTCTGGAAGCCTATTTCACCGGGCTTATCGAGCTGATCTGGACCAAGCGGCGCATCATGACCGTCTATTTGAACGTCGCAGAGTTCGGCATCGGCGTCTATGGCGCCGAAGCCGCCGCCCAATATTATTTCGGCCATAGCGCCAAAAACCTGACCCGCAACGAAGCCGCGCGCCTTGCCGCTGTCCTCCCCTCTCCCATCAAACGCGACGCCCGCAACCCGCGCGGATACACGGCGCGCTATGGACGGCGTATCCAACGCTGGATCCCGATTGTCGATGGCGATGGACAGGATGCCTGTCTGGGGATTTGATATCCATGCAAGTAGCCCACACCGCACGTGTCATTCCCGCGCAGGCGGGAATCCAGTTCGGCTCGCCACAGAGTCTGTCTAGCTGGATCCCCGATCAAGCCGGGGATGACAATATTGGAGCTTGCCCCGCGCTCTCAGAACGGCAGTTTGAAGCCCGGTGGCAGGGGAATTGAGGACTGCATTTTCTGCATTTCCTCGTTCGATGCCGCGTCGGCCTTTTCGCGGGCGTCGTTGAAAGCGGCGACCACGAGGTCTTCGAGCATGTCCTTGTCATCGGGCACGATCAGCGAAGGATCGATGTTAAGCCCGATGATGCGGCCTTTGGCGCTGGCGCGGACCTTGACGAGGCCGCCGCCTGAAACGCCCTCGACTTCGATATCGTCGAGCTTCGCCTGCGCTTTTTGCAGTTCGTCCTGCACATTTTGCGCGGCTTTCATAATGTCCTGAATATTCTTGATCACGCTGTCCTCGTTTTCTCATCCTGCGCCGGTGGGGCGTCATAGTCGATCAGTTCGGCATCCGGAAAGGCGTCAAATACGGCCTTCACCGTCGGGTCGGCAAGCACCGCCGCGCGCCGTGCGGCCGCGGCGTCAATCTCCTGCTGGCGTAAACTTGGTTCACCGCGGCTATCGGTAAGGCCAATTGTCCAGCGTTCGCCCGTCCATTCTTTCAGGCATATCTGCACACGCGAGGCAAAATCGGGCGGCGTCTGACCACCTGAATTGAGTTCAAGCAATGGCGGCGCAAAACGGACAACTTCGCAATAATCATGCAGCATCTGTTCAAGAACAGGTTGGCGATGCACTTCAAAAAGTTTCACCAGAGATCTGAAATCACGTGGCATTTGCGAAACAGAAGCGGTCGCGGTCGGTTGTTCTGACGGGGCACTTGGCGGCGCGGATGACGCCTCCCCCCCGCGCGGAGGCTGCGACAGCAATTTTCGGACGAGATCACCAGGATCGGGCAAGGAAGATGCATGAACAATCCGCAATAACGCCATTTCAGCGGCCTGCATCGGCATCGGGGCCGCCCGGACCTCGGCAAGGCCCTTCAGCAACAATTGCCAGAGCCGGTGCAAAGCTGGCGCGGTGAGAGCCTTGGACCAGCCCTCAATTGCCGCACGCTCTTCTTCGCCAAGTGCAACATCGGCAACCGCCGTCGCCTGCGTCCGCGTGATGGCGTGGGTCAGTTCCAACAGCGCTTCAAACACCGCATCGGGACCGGTGCCCAGGTCATATTGCGCTGCAAGATTGTCGAGCACCGCCTTGCCATCGCCATCGATCAGCGTCTGCAGCAGAGCGCGTGTCTGGCTGCGATCTGAGAGGCCAAGCATATCACGCACGTCCTGAGCGCTGACCTTGCCATGACCATGCGCTATCGCCTGATCGAGGATGGAAAGACCATCGCGCACCGAGCCTTCAGCCGCGCGCGCGATCAGCGCCAGCGCATCGGCGTCAATCTCCGCCTGTTCCTGTCCGGCGATGCTACCAAAATGTGCGGTGAGCATCTCGGTCGGGATCCGGCGCAGATCAAAGCGCTGACAACGCGATAGCACCGTCACAGGGACTTTCTGGATTTCCGTCGTCGCAAAGATGAATTTGACGTGCGCAGGGGGTTCTTCAAGCGTTTTCAGAAGTGCATTGAAGGCGTTGCGCGACAACATGTGCACTTCGTCGACGATATAGATTTTAAAGCGCGCCGAAACGGCAGCATAGCGCGCGGCGTCGATGATTTCACGGACATCGTCAACGCCTGTACGCGAGGCAGCATCCATTTCAACGACATCGATGTGCCGCGATTCGGAAATCGCCACGCAAGGTTCGCACTGCCCGCACGGGCTGATCGTCGGTCCACCCGTGCCGTCAGGCCCGACACAGTTCAAGGATTTTGCGAGAAGCCGCGCCGTCGACGTCTTGCCAACACCCCGGACCCCGGTCAGCAGGAAGGCGTGCGCCAGCCGGTCGCGCTTGATCGCGTTTGCCAGCGTCTTGACCATCGCGTCCTGACCGATGAGCGCGTCAAATGTCGAGGGCCGGTACTTACGCGCGAGTACGCGGTACGGTTCTGCGATCGGCGACTCTGTGGCGGGTGATTCTGACATGGCCGACAAAGTGACGGCTGGGGCCTGCAAGTGCAAGCCGGTGCTTGCGCTATTTTACGTGTTGCGGGTGGGAGCCGGAACGACCCGGGCGAAAATCGTTACGGCTGCTTCCTTCCGGACCTGACCGGGTTGGCGACGCGCTCGTCCGCCCGACTCCCGGCGCGCGATATGGTCCTATGAGGCACGAAAAGCAAGGGCGAGTGCTTGCATGGAACGCAAAGCCATGCTCTGCAGCAGCGTATGAAGACACTTTTCGACCGGCCGTTCGTGACTGCCCCCACCGCCTTTACCAATTCTCCGATTGATCGTGACGACGAGATTCGCCGTGACCCGGACGCGCTGTGGGCAGCAAAAATGCACCCCGGCGCACGCTGGATGCTGCTGGATGAGTTAAAACCGCTGATCAGCATGGACGATGGCGCTTCTATCGTCTGGCTGCGCCGGTCCGAGGTGCCCGCCGATGCGCTTTCCGTGTTTCTTGGCCTTGAGGACGGCAATCCGCGTTTTGCCGTGGCGGCAAGCGCCGATGGGCTTGCCGGCACGGTGATGGACACCCGCGCTGCCGCCGCGCAGCTTGTGAATGGCCATGCGGCAACGCTCGCCCGTGCACGATCGCTCATCGACTGGCATCAACGTCATGGTTTTTGCGCCAATTGCGGGTCGACGACAGAGATGGAAAAGGCCGGTTACGCGCGGCGGTGCCAGAGTTGCGGGCACGAACATTTCCCACGTACAGACCCGGTTGTCATCATGCTTCCCGTGCGCGGCGATCAGGTATTGCTCGGTCGCCAGCCGCAATTTCCACAAGGTTTCATGTCGGCGCTGGCTGGATTTCTGGAACCTGGCGAAAGCATTGAGGAAGCGGTGGCGCGCGAAATTTTTGAAGAGGTCGGCGTTCGAATCGCTAGAGTCGCCTATGTCGCGAGTCAGCCTTGGCCATTTCCATCGAATCTTATGATCGGCGCATTCGCCGAAGCGCTCTCCACCGATATCAGCCTTGATGTGCATGAACTTGAAGAGGCGCGTTGGGTGACACGCGACGACGTGCGGGCGGCGATACGCGGCGAAGGCAGTTTTAAAATGCCGCCCCCGCTCGCCATCGCTCACACATTGATCGCAACATGGGTAGATGCCGATTAAACGGCGCGGGCTTCCGACAGCGCGCTGGCAAGCCGGTCGCGGACGGACCGCAACGATGCAAGCATATTCGCATCGAGATCACGGGCCAGTGGTTGCGATGCCACGAACGTCTGCGGGGCCGTCGGGGTCGAAACAGGCTGGGTCGCGGCAGTGTCGCCAGTCGCAAGTATCTTCGCCCCCTGCTCCTTCAGTAACTTCTGAACGCCCTTTATGGTATAGCCATCCGTGTATAACAGGCGGTTTATGGCCAACAAAAGATTAACATCTTCAGGGCGATAATAGCGCCTGTTACCACCGCGCTTTAACGGCTTAATGGCGGAAAACTTGGTTTCCCAAAAGCGCAAAACATGCTGTGGGACGCCGACAGTATCGGCGACTTCGCTGATCGTGCGAAAGGCTTGTGCGCTTTTTTCCGACATTATTTTCCGCTGTTGATCCGCTCGCGCAGGATCTGACTGGGACGGAAAGTCAGCACCCGGCGCGGTTCGATGGGCACTTCCTGACCGGTTTTCGGATTGCGTCCAATACGGCGATTCTTGTCGCGCAGAATGAAACTGCCGAATGACGAGATTTTGACGTTCTGGCCATCGACCAGCGCATCGGAAACCTGATCGAGTACAGTCTCGACGAGCTGCGCTGATTCGGCACGCGATAAACCAATTGCGCTGTGTACCGCTTCCCCCAGTTCAGCGCGGGTAAGTGTTGTAGTATCTGTCAAGGCGACCTCCGTGTTTTCATTTTCGCTCAGGATATTAGCGTAATACAAAGACTGCAAGAAATACTACCACCTAAGCGCTGCGGCGCCCCAGGTAAAGCCTCCACCCATAGCCTCGAGCAAGAGCAGGTCGCCCGCTTTGATGCGTCCATCGCGGACCGCCGTATCAAGCGCAAGCGGCACAGAGGCTGCGGATGTGTTGGCATGGTCGGCAACCGTCATCACCACCCGATCAATCGACAGGCCAAGTTTGCGTGCGGTTGCGTCCAATATGCGGGCATTCGCCTGATGCGGAACAACCCAGTCGATCGCATCTGTCGGACAGCCAGCGGCTTCACAGGTTTCATGCACGACAGAGGCAAGATTGGCGACCGCGTGGCGAAAGACTTCCTTGCCCCGCATCCGCAATTTCCCAACAGTTCCGGTCGTTGATGGGCCACCATCGACATAGAGCAATTCATTATATCGCCCATCTGCGTGCAGCTTTGTCGCAAGAATGCCGCGATCCTCGCAGGTGCCCTCGCCTTCCTGCTGCTCAAGCACAACCGCGCCCGCGCCATCGCCAAACAGAACGCATGTCGCGCGGTCTTCCCAGTCGAGGATACGGCTGAAGGTTTCCGCGCCGATGACTAGGGCGCGCTTCGCCGAACCAGTCCGCACCATAGAATCGGCAACGCTCAGTCCATAAAGAAAGCCCGAACACACCGCCGCGACGTCAAAGGCTATGCAGTCGTCAATGCCAAGCTTGCGCTGGACCGTTGTCGCGGTCGCAGGAAATGTCTGATCAGGCGTCGCGGTCGCAACGATGATGAGGTCGATATCACTCGCCGCTTTCCCCGCCGATTCCAAAGCGGCGCGCGCGGCGGCGACCGCGAGATCCGACGTATATTCGCCCTCTGCCGCGATGTGACGCTGACGAATACCGGTGCGTTCGATTATCCATTCGTCGCTGGTTTCGACGTTTTGGGCAAGGTCTGCGTTGCTGACGCAGCGCGCGGGAAGATAACTGCCGTTGCCCGTCACCACAGAGCGCATGATTTTTCCCATTATTTCGCTGCAGCCTTGTCCGTCATCACCACGTCACCGCGATGCGCCTGAAAATTATCGAGATCTTCGTGAATACGACGCGCGATATCGTTGACGACAAGATCGTGCGCGACGCCAATGGCGTTTGCAAAACCAAAGGCCGTGGCACTGCCATGACTTTTGACGACAAGGCCATTCAACCCAAGAAAAACTGCGCCATTATGATTATTGGGATCAAGATGCGTGCGCAGCGAACGCAGCGCCCCGCTCGACATGAAAAAGCCGAGCTTGGAAAAAAAGCTGCTCTTGAACGCACGGGTCAGAAGCTCGACGACAAGACGCGACGTGCCCTCGGTCGCTTTCAATGCGATATTGCCCGAAAATCCGTCGCTGACCACAACATCGACATCGCCGCGACCGATCTTGTCGGCCTCGATAAAGCCTGAAAACTCCATCGGAAGATCGGCAGCCTTTAACAAGGATGCGGCGAGTTTGAGACTCCCCGTGCCCTTCAGGTCCTCCTCACCGATATTGAGAATAGCGACACGCGGCTTTTTCATGCCGAACACGGTCCGCGCAAAGGCTGCGCCCATCACCGCGAATTGCACCAGGTTTTCGTCGTCACATTCAGCGTTTGCTCCAAGGTCGAGCATCGCCACATCGCGCTTCATCGTCGGCAAAAGCGCAGCGAGCGCCGGTCGATCAATCCCCGGCATGGTCCGTAAACTCAACTTGGCGATCGCCATCAGCGCGCCGGTGTTCCCCGCGGAAACCGCAACATGCGCATCGCCGGCCTTCACCGCTTCAACGGCAAGTCCCATCGAGGATTTGCGCGCCCGGCGTAGCGCCTGGCTCGGCTTGTCCGTGTCGAGAACCTCGTCTTCTGTATGAACGACGACGGCATCGCGCGCGACCAAGGGCGCCTTGGCAAACGCAGCCCGAATCTCGTCTTCACGACCGTACAGCCGGAACTTCAATTCGGGATAGCGTTGACGCGCGAGTTCGGCAGCTTCGACAATGATCGAAGGTCCACCGCCACCCATGACGTCAAGCGCTATGATCGGCGCCATGGTCATGCAAATGGTCTCAAATCAGGATAAAGTGTCGCCACCGGTTTATGCGCCGGCTTCGACAACCTCTCGGTCATTGTAAAAACCGCAGGCCCCACAAACATTATGCGGCAGCTTGAGCTCGCCACAGTTGCTGCATTCCTGGAATGTCGCGGCCTTGAGCGCGTGGTGACTGCGGCGCATATTGCGCCGTGAAGGCGTAGTTTTTCTCTTGGGGACGGCCATGCGGCACCTGTTTCTTCTGAATCAAAAATCTGTTTAACCGATCCGGCATCTTTCCACGCGTACGCGGGCCGAAAAACCACCGGATTTGTCGGAGCGCGGGACAATAGCGATTTAGTCCCCGGTTGCAAGCACACATTCAAAGCGCCGATCACGAATTTATCTCTCTTACACCCGTTTGCGCGCGCCGCAGTGCCGTACGGCATCACCCATTTGCCAGAACAGCATCGCCCACAAACGGGTTCGACTGGCGCTCCTCGCCAAAAGTCGACATCGGGCCGTGACCAGGAACAAACGCCGTTTCGTTGCCGAGTGGCCACAATCGCTCGCGAATCGAACGGATCAGCGCCTGGTGGTCGCCTTTCGGGAAATCGGTACGACCGATCGAGCCTTGGAACAATACGTCGCCGACGATTGCAAGACGGCTATCGCGATGGTGGAAAATGACGTGGCCGGGCGTATGTCCTGGACAGTGATAGACATCAAGCGTCAGATCTCCCACGCGGACTTGATCACCATCATGCAGCCAACGATCGGGTGTAAAGGCTGCAGCGCCCGGGATGCCATATTGCTGACCGGTTATCGGTGCCATATCGATCCAGAATTTGTCGTCGGGATGCGGCCCTTCAATGCAGACGCCCAGTTCCTGCGCAAGCACGCCAGCCATGCCACAGTGGTCAATATGGCCATGCGTTACAAGGATTTTCTCAATGGTTACACCCTGTTGCTCTGCCACAGACTTCAACCGATCGAGATCCGCGCCGGGGTCAACGAACGCGCCCCGCATGGTCTTGGTGCACCAGAATAATGTGCAGTTTTGCTGCAAGGCTGTAACCGGCACAATCGCCGCCGCGAGCGGTCGCGTTTCAACGGTCACGTCACGTCCTCCACCCCACCGACGCTGCCGCGACCGGTCAGATGTGGATGCGGTTCTGATTGCCCCATAAATAGACCCCGTGAATATGGCCGCCGCCCAATTTGCCGCAGCGACTGTAAAAAGCACGGCAAGCTGGCATGAGACCTGCTATGAGCCTTCGCTGCGTCAGTCACCAAGACAACGCACTGGAGGGAGTGTACGTATTATCATACCGGCTCTGCAATGGTTGATGCTGTGCGAATCGATTTAATGTCTCCATTTATTATTCTCGACGACGCCGGTGGAGACGGACGCCATCCGGCGAAATTGTTCACATCACCGCTGGAAATCGTTACGGCGAGCGCCCGTTCTGCGGTACCGGACGCCTTGCAAAAACTGCGCGAATTTGTCGCTGCGGGAAAACACGTCGCGGGATATCTCAGCTATGATGCGAGCCACGCGCTCGAACCCAGACTGGAGACAATCACAGAACGGACAGGCGACGGACCACTTTTATGGTTCGGCGTTTTTGACGATGTCCAATCCGTGCCGGGCGAAGACCTGTTTTCGATATTTGCGAACCGCGAATCGCGTGTCGAAGCGCCCGTGCCACGCATTTCAGAGGCAGAACACGCAGCAGCGCTTGCCCGTTGCAAAGCGCTGATCGCTGCCGGAGACATTTATCAGGTCAATTTGACATTCGAAGCCGACATTCGCTTCACCGGACATCCACTCGCGCTTTACGCCCGACTGCGACAGACACAGCGCATGAACTATGGCGCGGTGATCTGGACCGGGCACCGCTGGATACTCTCTGCATCGCCCGAACTTTTTTTCCGCCTGTCGGGCGGCAAGCTTGAAGCCAAGCCAATGAAAGGCACAGCGCCACGCCACCCGCAGCCCGAGGCCGACGCAGCGGTAGCGACGATGCTTGGACTTGACCCGAAGAACCGCGCTGAAAACCTCATGATCACCGACCTGCTACGCAACGACCTGTCGCGCGTCGCATTACCCGGCAGCGTGCAGGTGCCAGAAGCTTTTAACGTCGAAACCTACCCGACGGTGCACCAGATGATCTCGCGCGTGACTGCGGAATTACGGCCCGGTCTCGATGCATTTGATGTCATCAAGACTATTTATCCCTGCGGATCGATCACTGGCGCCCCAAAAATCCGGGCGATGGAAGTCATCGATGCTATCGAGACGCGGTCGCGCGGTGTTTACACAGGCAGCATCGGCTGGGTCGCACCCGATGGCGAGGCCATATTCAACGTCGCGATCCGCACGCTTGTCGGCACAGACGAACATGCGACCATTGGCGTCGGCTCGGGTATTGTTTACGATAGCGAAACAAATTCCGAATGGACAGAATGTCTTGATAAGATGGCGTTCGTGACACATTCGGCCCGCCCCTTTCATTTGATCGAAACTATGGTGACCCGGTCACACGAAGGCATTGCGCTGCTCGATTTTCACATGGCACGTTTGGCGCAATCAGCCCGTTATCATGGGTTCCAATACGACACGCACGACATGCTCAACCTGCTGCAGGCCGTTATCGGTGGCCTGCGCGAAGATGCGCGCGTCAAGCTAACTTTGGCGCGTGATGGCAATGTTGCGATCGCGACCATGCCAATGCCGCAAACGCCACCCGGCCCGATTGACGTGCACATCATGCCTTTGCCTGTTTCCGATGATGATGTCCGCCTGTTCCACAAGACCAGCGACCGCGCATTTTATGATGATGCCCGCCGTGCGTCGGGAGCTTTTGAAGTGATTTTCGAACGCCCCGATGGTTTCTTGACTGAAGGCAGCATTTCGAATCTGTTCGTCGAACGCGACGGCATGCTGCTGACCCCGCCCGATACCGACGGCCTATTGCCCGGTGTTTTGCGCGCAAGCCTGCTTGCAAATGGTCGCGCCGAGCAGAAGCGGCTGCGCGCAAATGATTTGAAAGATGGGTTTTACCTTGGGAATGCGGTTCGCGGACTTTTTCAGTGCCAGCTTGTTGCAGGCGCTTGAGCATCAGCCTATAGCGTGCGCAATCTTTAACCGAGGCTACAAATGATCCGGCTTTCAGACGCAATCAATCGTATCAAACCATCACCAACCGTCGCTGTGACGCAGCGCGCTGCTGCGCTTCGTGAAGCGGGCCGGGATGTTATCGGGCTCGCCGCGGGAGAACCCGATTTCCCAGTGCCCGATTTTGTCGCCGAAGCCGCCATCGAAGCCATACGCGGCGGACAGAATAAATATACTGCTGTCGATGGAACGAATGCGCTGAAAACCGCAGTTCAGGCCAAATTCAAGCGCGACAATGGTCTTGATTACGGTCTCGACCAAATCACCGTCAATGTCGGCGGCAAGCACACGATCTTCAACGCGATGCTCGCGACGCTGAATGCTGGCGACGAAGTCATTGTGCCTGCGCCTTATTGGGTATCCTACCCCGATATCGTACTGTTTTGTGGCGCAAAACCGGTGATCGTCGAAGCCGGGATCGAGGCTGGATTCAAGATTACACCTGCACAGCTTGAAGCTGCTATCACGCCAAAAACGCGTTGGCTGATTTTCAATTCTCCGTCGAATCCAACCG
This sequence comes from Sphingomonadaceae bacterium, assembly GCA_041621755.1. Lineage (GTDB taxonomy): Bacteria > Pseudomonadota > Alphaproteobacteria > Sphingomonadales > Sphingomonadaceae > Sphingosinicella. Next base: position 10,693 of record JBFKAE010000069.1, read on the forward strand.
GCGCGATTTATTCGCCGGCAGAAATACGTGCACTTGGCGACGTATTGGCGCGGCATCCACATGTATGGGTGCTCGCCGACGATATTTACGAGCACATCGTGTACGAAGGTTCGGAGTTTTCCAGCATCGCGCAAGTCTGCCCCGAGCTGTACGAACGCACCTTGACGATGAATGGCGCATCAAAAGCCTATTCGATGACCGGCTGGCGCATCGGCTATGCCGGTGGTCCCGCACCGCTGATCAAGGCTATGGCCAAGATCCAGTCGCAATCGACAACCAACCCATGCGCAATCGCACAGGCCGCGGCAACGGCTGCGCTCAACGGCCCTCAGGATTTTTTGAAGGCCCGCACCGCTTCCTTTCAGGAGCGTCGCGACCTCGTCGTATCAATGCTCAATCAGGCAAAGGGCCTGAAATGCGCGATGCCCGGCGGTGCGTTTTACGCCTACCCCGATTGTTCAGAATTGATTGGCAAGCGTACGCCAGACGGCAAGACCCTCGAAAGCGATGAGGATGTTGCTGCGTATTTCCTCGACAGCGAAGGTGCGGCGGTTGTTCATGGCGCGGCCTTTGGCGGGTCTCCGGCGTTTCGCATTTCCTATGCGATATCGAAGGACGCGCTTGAGGATGCATGCATGCGTATCCAGAAGGCCTGTGCAGCGCTGAGCTAGGGTCAGAACTGCGGGACCCAGCGTGCAGCTCTCGGCAGCGCTCGGGATAACCAAGCTTCGGACTTAAAAAAACCGCGTCGCTGCATAGATGCCAAGGCCGACGAGGCCACCGACGAGTGTACCGTTGATCCTGATGAATTGCAGGTCGCGGCCCACGGCGTCTTCGATGCGATCGGTCACCGTCTTTGTGTCCCAGCCGCGCACCGTGTCCGACACGATGCGTACAAGTTCGTCGCCATAATCCGCAACAACCCCGACAATCGCCCGGCGTGCATAAGCGTTGAGCGCCGCCCTTAGCGCGGCATCGCCCTCTATTGTCTCTCCGACGTGCGCGGCCGCTTCGCCAAGTCGTCCCGACAAGGCCCTGTCGGGGTCCGCAAGCGCTACGCGAAGCGAGGCTTTTGCGCTTGTCCAGATGCCGTCGAGAAAACGCCCAAGCTCGGGATTACCAAGCATCTCGCTCTTCAGCCGTTCAACCCGTTCGCGGGTTATGGGTTCATATTGCAGGTCATAGGCCAGCGTCTTGAGACCCGTCATAAGCCGCTCGCGTAGCGGGTGGTCAGGATCCTCGGCCATTTCAGCCAGCAGTTTTTGTAGCGAGGCTATGATTGTATTTGCCAGCTTCTCGTCAAGCGATGCCAGTTTCAACAGCCACATCGTCCGCTTTTCGACGAGGTCACGGATCAACCCCTCATTCTCTTCAAGCATCCGCGACATCCAAATGATCGCAGATTCAACCAGCGGTTGCAGCCTGCCATCATCGATTGAGCGGTCAAGAACGCGGCCAAGCAGCGGCGCGACCTCGACCTGTTCAAGTTTGCCGCCAAGTGCGCTGCGAATCCAGCCGCTGACCGTGTCATTGTCGAGCGCATCGAGAATCTGCACGCCAAGCTTGCCGACACTACCCTGCAAGCGCGAGCGTGATGGCGGCGCGCTCAGCCAGTGGCCGACGGCTCCTGCCATATCCACCGATGCCAGCCGACGCGCAACGATACGCGGACGCATAAAATTGGTCTTTAAAAAGCGGGCAAGATTATCGCCAATTCTGTCCTTGTTGCGCGGAATGATCGCGGTGTGCGGGATCGGAATACCGAGCGGATGCCGAAAAAGCGCGGTTACGGCAAACCAGTCCGCAAGGCCGCCGACCATGGCCGCTTCGGCAAAGGCTTCAACAAAGGGCGCCCACACGTAGCTATCCTCGAGCGCGCGGGCGGCAAGAAACACCGCCGCCATCGCCAGCAGCATGCCGGTCGCGACAAGCTTCATGCGCCGCGAAGGGGCGGCAGCGGGAAGTCCATTTGCAAACACGTCGATCGCGAGCGATCCTATTCAGCTGGTGGCGTTACAGGCTTTTGACGATCTTCGGGCCGGTGCGTCAAGAATCTGGAGAATTTTGCACCCAGCGATTTTTCGATACTATCGGCAATATGAAAGCTCGCCGGCACGATCAACAGCGTTAGAAGCGTTGATAAAAGCAGGCCACCGATCACTGTCCAGCCCATGGGCGCACGCCACGCGCCGTCTGCTGACAAAGCAAGTGCCGTCGGCAACATGCCCGCCACCATCGCAACGGTTGTCATCACGATCGGCTGTGCGCGTTTATGGCCTGCATCGATGATCGCCTGATCCTTGCCAACGCCCTTGTCCATCTCCTCAATCGCAAAGTCGATCAGAAGGATCGAGTTTTTGGCGACAATGCCAAGCAGCATCAAAAGGCCGATAAAGACCGGCATCGAGATGGAATTTCCCGTCAAATGCAGCGCCAGCCCGCCGCCAAGCGGTGCGAGCAGCAAGGAGCCCATATTGACGAGCGGCGCCATAATGCGTTTGTAGAGCAGGACCAGAACGGCAAAGACGAGCAGCACGCCCGAGATGACTGCGATCACAAAGTTTTCAAGCAGTTCAGCCTGCCACTTTACGTCACCGATATTGAGCCGTTGAACGCCGTTCGGAAGATTATCCCAGAATGGCAGAGCGTCGATCTCTTTCATCGCCTCGCCCGAAACCAGACCCGGCGCAAGATCGGCACCAATAACAATACGGCGCACCTGATTATAGCGCGGAATTTCAGTCGGTCCGGCACCAAAGCTGATATCCGCGACCACCTTCAAAGGCACTGTGTCGCCCGATTGCGTCGGAACAGGTAGATTCTCGATCGTCGAGAGGCTTTGACGCGACGCCTTGTCGAGCATGACACGGATCGGAACCTGACGATCGGAAAGCGAGAATTTCGCGGCGTTCTGGTCGATATCGCCCTGTGTTGCAATGCGGATAACCTGACTGAGCGTCGATGTCGTCACGCCAAGGTCACTTGCAAGGTCGAGGCGCGGCGTGACGATGATCTCGGGCCGTTGCAGATCACCTTCGATACGTGGCGCGCGCAGCGAGGGTAGACCACCCATTTGCTCCACCAGCTCGCGCGCAGCGTCGTTGAGCGCAACGGGATCGTCGCCGCCAAGCATCATGGTAATTTCACGACTGCTGTAATTGCCAGAGCCAGAAAGTGAAGCGAAGCCGATGCGCGCGTCAGGAATGCGGCGGAGTGCTGGCGCGGTCTCACGTTCAAATTCGACGCTGGTGCGCTCGCGGTCTTTATGGAGCGTATAAAAAATCCGCCCCGAACCCGGCTCGATACGCTGGAACGCGGTGCGAATTTCGGGTTCCTGACGCAAAACTTCTGCGACATGGTCCGACACGCGCTCGGTCTCTTCAAGTGTCGTTCCGGGAACCATTTCGATGGTGACCTGCCCAAAATCATTATTTTGCGCGGGCTGGAATTCGGTCGGCAACGTGCCATAGGCCAAAACAGTCAACAAAAGCGCGCCACCGCCGCCGATAATCGCTGTTTTCCAGCGGTGCGTGAGCGACCACTTGAGAACCTCCATATAGCGGTCCATCATCGGTCCTTCGCCATGCTGTTTGACGCCCTCGGCCTTGAAGAAATAGGCCGCCAGCAGCGGCGTTATCAATCGCGCGACCGCCATACTCATCAGCACGGCAACAACCACCGTCATGCCGAACTGGATAAAGAACTGCCCCGATATACCGGGCATCAGGGCAACGGGCAGGAAGACAGCGACAATCGACATGGTTGTCGCAAGCACAGCAAGGCTGATCTCCTCAGCCGCCTCGATCGAGGCCTGATAGGACGATTTGCCCATGCGCATGTGACGCACAATGTTCTCGATCTCGACAATGGCATCGTCAACAAGCACACCGGCAACAAGACTAAGCGCCAGCAGGCTGATAAAATTGAGCGAGAAGCCCATCAGACCCATGAACCAGAAGGTCGGAATAGCCGAAAGCGGGATCGCGATTGCCGCCATGATCGTTGCACGCCAGTCGCGCAGGAATATGAACACGACGATAACCGCCAATATCGCGCCTTCAATCAAGGCTGCGAGCGCCGATTCATATTGTTCGATCGTGTAATCGACGCTGGTGTAAAGTTCGGTAAACCTGATCTTGGGATATTCCTCGGCAAGCTTTGCAAGCTCTTC
>JBFKAE010000070.1:0-14705 GCA_041621755.1 Sphingomonadaceae bacterium
AAGATCCGCTGGCGCAGCGAGCCGGGCAACAAACGCATCTCGCACATCTTCTGCCAGCTCGCCCGGATTAATCCCCCCGAGAGCTGATAAACGCTCTATTGGCGCGCTCGCCGCATCGCGCCTGATATCACCCAACCTGGTCATACCCTGCTCCCGTAATGAACCGTTCGATAGCATTATTATCTTAACAGAAAACTGCACATAGACAGTCCGCCATGGCAACATTAGGTTGCACCGCTTCCGTTTGATCGAAGGACAAAATATGACGGACAGCCTGCCGATTGTCGGCATCATCATGGGAAGCCAGTCGGACTGGGACACCATGCGACACGCCGCCGATACGCTCGCGGCGCTCGATATCCCGCACGAGGTCCGTATCGTTTCCGCGCACAGGACGCCAGACCGGCTCTATGACTACGCCAAAAGTGCAGCAGATCGCGGCCTTAAATGCATCATTGCAGGCGCAGGGGGGGCGGCGCATTTGCCGGGCATGGCCGCAGCCATGACAATCCTGCCCGTGCTTGGTGTACCGGTCGAATCAAAAACGCTCAAAGGTCAGGATAGCTTGCTGTCCATCGTGCAGATGCCCGCTGGGGTGCCGGTCGGAACGCTCGCCATTGGCAAGGCTGGCGCGACCAATGCAGCATTACTCGCCGTCGCCATGCTCGGCGCATATAATACCGATATTCAATCGCGCCTCGCCGCTTGGCGTGCCGCACAGACCGCAAAGGTAGCAGACGCGCCCGTATGATATTGCATCTATGATTACGCCTGGTTCGACTATTGGTATTCTTGGCGGCGGACAGCTTGGCCGCATGCTCGCCATGGCGGCGGCAAGCATGGGTTATCGCGTCCATATTTTTGCGCCTGAAGACCGGCTTCCGGCTGGCGACGTTGCCGCCGAAGTCACGCGCGCCCCTTATACCGACCGCGCGGCGCTCACACGCTTTGCGGAAAGCGTCGATGTCATTACGCTTGAATTTGAAAACATCGCCGCCGACAGCTTGGCCTTTCTTGAAACCTTAAAACCGGTTCGACCCGGCGCACGCGCGCTCGAAATCGCGCAGGACCGCATCTCGGAAAAGGATTTCTTCACCGCACTTGGAGGGCGCGCTGCCCCCTATCGCGCTGTTTCCGATCTTGCCGGGCTTGAAGCCGCGGTACGCGAGATCGGCGCGCCGGGGATACTCAAAACCCGCCGCTTTGGCTATGATGGCAAAGGTCAGGCGCGCATCAACAATAAGGATACATTGCCTCAAGCATGGGCCGACGTTGGCGAAAACCCCTCAGTCTACGAAGGTTTCGTGACGTTCGTCGCCGAATTTTCAATTTTGCTCGCCCGCACCGAAGATGGCACGAGTGTCGTTTATCCTGCGCCACGCAACGAGCATGACAATGGCATTTTGGCGCGATCGACCGTGCCCGTACCCGATACGATCAGCGACCAGATTCCCGTCGCAGCAGAATTGGCGCGCAAAGTTGCCAACGCACTCGACTATGTCGGCTTGCTGACGCTTGAATTCTTCGCAACCGAAGATGGTCCGGTCTTTAACGAAATGGCACCGCGCGTCCACAATAGCGGCCACTGGACAATTGAAGGCGCGCATACCAGTCAGTTCGAAAATCACATTCGCGCAATCTGTGGACTGCCGCTTGGTGAAACCGGACTGAGCAGCCACGGCGTGCGCATGGCGAACCTGATCGGTGACGAGGCACGCGGTTGGGCGGAAATCCTGCGCGACCCACGCGCCCATCTGCACCTTTACGGCAAGCGCGAGATCAAACCCGGTCGCAAAATGGGCCATGTCACATGGTTGGAGGATCAAAAATAGGAACCCGGCTGCACTTTAAGACCGGGACCCTATTACTCAATAAATGTGCGCGCCTCGTTGCCGCCCCCCTCATCAAGGCTCACTTTTAAGCCGGAGGGTGGCGAGCAGGCGTTGCTATGCCTTTACATCGACAATCGGATAGAAGCCGCCATAGATTAGTCGTTTACCATCCAAGGGCATTTGCAGTTTCGCCATGCGTTTGTCTTCGCGCATGGCAGCAGAGCCCTTCTCATGTGCTTCCTTTGACGGCCACTCAGCGTAACCGAAGGCAATCGCTTCGTCGGTTTCGGCTTTCACCGCTCGCTTGAAATCCGTGACCTTGCCATCTTCGATTGTCTCGGCCCAAGCGTCCAAAGCGTGTAGCGCGCCACAGTCGACCGCAACATCACGCATCGACGCGCACATCTCATCAAACGCCCTGCGGTTATTCCGCGGCACGGGGGCGACGTAGCCCATGACATAGCCGCTCGTGCCACCATTACCGCTTTCGCCAAGTGTTTCGAAACCGGCAAAGACCATCCGCTTGCCGTCAAAGGGCATGTCAGGCGGCATTTCCTGCATGCGTTCGTCCTGCATCATTTTTTCATGGGCCTTGTCGCATGTTTCTTTCGTGCCCCAATCGACCCAGGAAAAGACGATATTTTCCTCGCCTTGCGCATTCACAGCGCCGTACATGTCGGTGGTCTTTCCCTTGGGCACTTCGTCGCCCCAGCATTCGACCAGCCGAAGCGCACCGAATTCCATGAACATCGGCGCCATATCGGCCGCCATCTTGCGATACGCTTCCTTTTTCGCAGGCAACACGGGAATCAGATATCCTTGAATATACGACATGGCCTCTCTCCTTCCGTCCTCGATCAAAGCGCCGCTGGCATGCCGGGCATTACAAAGGACCTACAGGGCGCTCATTTCAAATATCCGTCTCTTCGCCATAGGGTTTTATTATAAGTTCAAGCCAAAATAGGGTGATGCCCGCAAACGCTCCATATTGTGCGTCAATTGCGTCAAAATCCGCAGCCAGTCGCGCGCCATTATCTGCTATAATACCATGAAATTGCCGACGAAATATTACACCTTCGAATCCTGACGCACTTCCAGCTTACCTGGAACCTTTGCCTTGCGAGCGCTGGAACAGCCAGACTCGGATTGCACTTGAAAGGTTCGTCGTTCGTGCATCGTCGATTTCCGACACGAGGCCGTTCAGCGATCTCCCCTCTGCCGCAGCCGCTGCAACCAAGGCCTCCCAGAATATGGGTTCAAGACTGATCGAAGTGCGGTGACCCGCAATCGTTACCGAGCGCCTGATGAGCGCGCCGCTCATCTTGCAAGATGCGGCGGTAACGTCGCCTCAATAGTCGCCTCAATACATGTGCTGGCCGCCGTTGATCGACAGTGTCGACCCGGTAACAAAGCCGCCATCATCGGCGCAGAGAAAGGCGACACCGCGCGCGATCTCGCTTGCCTTGCCAAGGCGTCCGACGGGAATTTTGGCGACGATCTTTTCGAGCACGGCTTCAGGAACCGCGGCGACCATATCCGTGTCGATATAGCCCGGCGCGATGGCATTGACGGTAATACCATAGCGCGCACCTTCCTGCGCCAACGCCTTGGTAAAGCCGTGGATACCCGATTTAGCGGCGGCATAGTTCACCTGCCCATACTGACCGGCTTGCCCGTTGATCGATCCAATATTGACGATCCGCCCAAAGCCACGGTCTTTCATCCCCTGAAATACAGCTTTTGCCATGTTGAAGCAACCACCGAGATTAACATCGATCACGTCTTCCCATGCCTGCCGATCCATTTTCATCAATACGCCGTCGCGCGTAATGCCCGCATTGTTGACAACGACATCGACGGGGCCAAGCTCTACTTCGACCTGCTTGACACCTGCCTGGCAGGCCTCGTAATCGCCGACGTCCCACTTGAACGTCCTGATACCGGCACGATCCGAAAATTCGCGCGCGCGATCGTCATTACCCGCATAGTTCGCCGCAACCGTCATGCCCATTTTCTGGAGCTCAAGGCTAATCGCCTCTCCGATGCCCCGCGATCCACCGGTAACAATTGCAACGCGTGACATGCTGATCTCCTCTAAAATTGATTTTCCTATAGAACTTCAGACAAGTGATTCGCGCCAGCCCTTCAATTCCCTGACCACCAATGATTGCAACATAGCGTTCCCCACCGCGCTCGCATTGAGGCACGGCAGGTAAGCAAATTTCTCGCCGCCTGCAGACAAGAACTGTTCGCGCCCCGCAATGCTGATTTCTTCCAGCGTTTCGAGGCAATCGGCGGCAAAACCCGGCGCAATGACGGCCACACGCCTAATGCCGTCTTTGGGCAGCGCTTCCAGCGTCTTGTCGAGATAGGGCTGCAGCCACGCCGCCTTGCCAAATCGCGACTGGAACACGATGCGAAATCCAGCCTCGTCCCGGCCGAGCGCCTCTCGCAGCAAACGCGCGGTTTTTTGCGCGTGACAGTGATAGGGATCGCCAAGATGCAACGTCCGCTCCGGCATGCCGTGGAACGACGCGATCAGAAGCTGAGGTTCGAAATCGAGCGTGGCAAGCGCATCGCGCATATGTTTGGCAAGCGCGTCGATATAGGCCGGATCATCATAATATGGCGGCAGCGTCCGCAGCGCCGGTTGCCAGCGCATTTTGCCAAGCGCCGCGCCTGCGGCATCGATCACGCTCGCCGTCGTCGCCCCGCAATATTGCGGGTATAGCGGGGCGAGCAGAATACGCGTGCATCCCGCGTCCTTCATGGCGACGAGTTTTGATGCAATCGATGGATTGCCATAGCGCATCGCATAATCGACATGAATTCCGGGCAACGCCACGCCGAGCGCACTGGCCTGATCAGCGGTAATCACCCGCAGCGGCGCATCATCACGTTCCCGGTCCCAGATCTTGGCATAGAGCTTCGCGCTTTTTGCCGGACGGACATTCAAGATAATCCCGCGCAGGATCGGCTGCCAGACGATTTGCGGAATTTCAATAACGCGCGGGTCGGACAGAAACGCCTTGAGGTAACGCCTGACCGACGGCGCGTCGGGTTGGTCGGGCGAACCAAGATTGACAAGCAACACGCCAATTTTTGGTTCGGCAATATCTGTGTGGTCTGCCGGTCTCATCAATAACGATAAAACGGCAGGTCGCGCAGACGTTCGCCCGTCGCTGCGAACACGGCATTGGCAAGCGCAGGCGCGACAGGCGGTACGCCCGGTTCGCCGACGCCGCCGGGCGGTGCATCGGACTTCATGATGTGTACGACGATTTCGGGCGTCTCGTCCATCCGGAGCAACGGATAAGAGTCGAAATTCTGTTGCTCGCTTTCGCCCTCGATAAAGCGGATCTGGCCGTGCAACGCCGCGGTCAGGCCAAAGATGATACTGCCTTCCATCTGCGCACGAATGATATTGGGATTGACCACCCTGCCGCAATCAATAACGCAGGTGATACGCCGCAGCGTTACCTCTTCCAAGCTCGGCGCTTCGACCTCGACAACCTGCCCGACAATACTGCCAAAGCTTTTGTGCAGCGCAATTCCGCGACCGACATGATCTTCGCCGCCACCCATAAGACCGCCCATTGACGCAACGGTTTTCAGCACCTCGGCCTCGCGAGAGGTCTCGTCCATCATGCGCAGCCGAAACGTCAGCGGATCGCTACCCGCTGCAACCGCCAGCTCGTCGATAAAACATTCGTTGAAAAACGCCGCATAGCTATGCTCGACCGAGCGCCAGTATCCGATCGGCACCGGCGTCGGAACCTCAACATGCGCGGCGCGAAAGGCCGGAATGGCATAAGGCAGCGCATCGAGTCCTTTCAGCATTTCCGCGCTGTCGCCACCGCGCGCCAGCAATGGCAGCACGCGCGACATGAAACTTTCCGCTAGATTGGGTGCTGCGATCTTGACGTCCCAGCCCACAATCTTCTTGTCTTCATTCACCTGCCCGCGCAGGCGCGCCTTCACCGCCGGACGATATTTATCGCGCGCCATGTCCTCTTCACGGTGCCAGATCAATTGCACCGGACGCTTGATCTCACGCGCGATGCGTGCCGCCTGCACGGCTGCATCAACCTCCGCCTTGCGTCCAAACCCACCACCGAGCAGCGTCGGATAGACTCTGACATTACGCTCCGCGATACCAAGCGCATCGGCAACGCGCCAGTTTACAAGGCTTGCGGACTGCGTCGGCACCCAGACTTCGGCCTTGCCATTTTCAAATCGCACCGTCGCCGTCATCGGCTCAAGACAGGCGTGAGCAAGGAACGGCACGCTGTAATCCGCCGCGATCACCGGACCGGCGGCAAACACGTCTTCGACATCCCCCTCGTCGACAAACACGGTCCCGTCGTCACTGTGCAATGCTTCGTCGAGCGCTGCGTCAATCACCTGACTGTCGGCAAGGTCTGCCACTTCAAAATTGGCATCGACCTGATCGAGCGCCTGACGCGCCGCCCACCACGTATCGGCGACAGTCGCATACCAGTCCGGCCCTTCGACAAGCCCGATAACACCACCCTGCAATGCCGCCTTTGGCAGGCTCGCCTCTTCAAGCGTGTCGGACCCAAGCGGCGCAGAGCGAACAGCGGCATAAACCATGTTTTCAAGCCGCACATCGGCACCGAATTGCGCGCTGCCATCGACCTTGGACGGAATATCGAGCCGTTCCACTTCGGCACCAAGAAACTTGCCCGTGCCCTCGGGGCGCAACGTCGGTTCATCGGGCGCATCATCAACGTCAATATCGCCGAGCAATTCGGCAAAAGCGATTTTCTGCCCGCCGCCAATGACAAAGCCATCGTCGGTATCGCAGTCCTCCCAATCAACGTCGAGCCGCTTTGCCCCTGCCCGGCACAGCATCTCGCGCGCCGCAGCCCCTGCCACGCGCAGCGGTTGCCAGAAGCTCACCACCGAGGTCGACCCGCCAGTAATCTGTATGGCATTGCGCTCGATGATCTCGACCGCCGCCCAATGTGCAATGCCCGCAAAAAACCCACGTTCATCGGTCGGTGAGCCGGCCATTGCGGTATTGGCGTAAATCGGGTGCAGCGGTGCAGGCTCAACCGCTACCATGCGCCAGTCCGCGCCAAGTTCATGCGCAAGAATCTGCGGCAGCGCCGTATAAACGCCCTGCCCCATTTCGGCCTGCGGCACGGCGACCACGATTCGGCCATCCGCGCCGATCTTCAGCCAGCCATTGATCAGCGTCTCATCATCGCGCACCGCAAGGTTGAGCGGCACATTGCGTGGCCAGACTGTATAGCCGATCGCCAGCCCCGCCACAGCCCCCGCGCCGATCAGCAACTTGCGGCGGCTGATCTGCGGAACCGATATCTTCGGCAAGGCAAACGGTTTTTTCTCGGGCGAAGCGGGATCCATAGCGCGAATGTTTAGCGCGACAACGGCCCCATGTCGATTGCCGCTTTATGCGATCACAACCCCAAAAGAACCCGAAACGAACGCGACCAAAGCGCGGTTCAAATCGGGTGAATGGGGTTCGAAAAGATCTTCACGACATCGTCTTCAAAGCTTTCAAGCGGATCAACCTCGAACTCCGGGTCGAATGCAGGCGCATCCCACTCGTCGACAAGTTTACAGGCAAAACCGAACCACGGCTCGTCACTGAACTGCATGCGCAGATCGGTCGGTTTGCCGAGATAATTATAATAATATTGCCCCTGAAAATGCTGGTGCCAGTAAATCGCCCTGTAAATGCCCGTCGACACATAGGGTTTCAGCATTTCAGCAGCGATCGCGCCATGATTGGGGATCGACAAGAGCTTGCCGATATCGTGGCAAAGCGCGGCGACAACTTCGGCAGTGCCGGCACCATCGCGCCGGGCAAGCGTCGCCGTCATCAAGCAATGTGTCAGTTGATCCGTTGAAAAGCCAACCACAATATCCTTGAGCCGCCGCATGGCATCCATGATCTGCATGGGTGCGACTGATTGCTGATGCACCATATGTTCGCGCGCGATAATCTGCCAGTCGGCTGGCGTGCCGTCCTGCATCGTCTTGAAACGCGCCCGTTCAGGCGTGCTTTCTACCCGTGTCAGCATGTTATTTCCTCTCCTCCGGCCATAACCACCTTCCGAAAGAATCTCATATAAGTCTTAAAATTCACTGCCTTATCTTGTATTTAACATCGTGCGTGCAAAGCTAGTATAATGGAATATAAGCCCGTTGCGTAGGAAAAGCGCCTCACCTCGAGCGCCAATTCCAATTGCCATCCATATCGCGTGCACTATGGTCTGCGATCTTTGCGGAATACATCCGTTCACCTCAGGGGCAAGACGTGTTTGAAACGGCGCTTATCTACCCGAACATCGACCCGATCTGGTTTTCGATCCCTTTGCCATTTACCGATCTGACGCTGCCCATTCGCTGGTACAGCCTTGCCTATATTGGCGGCATAATCATTGGCTGGTGGTATTTGCTGAAGCTGATCGCGCAGCCCGGTGCACCGATGGCGCGGCGGCACGCCGACGATATTGTCACATGGGTGACGGTCGGCATCATCCTTGGCGGACGGGTCGGATATGTGCTGTTTTATGACTTTGCAAAATATTTCGGGCCTGATGGCAATGTCGCCGATATTTTCTTTTTGTGGGAAGGCGGCATGTCGTTCCACGGCGGCGCGATGGGCGTGTCGCTCGCTCTTTTTCTCTATACGTGGAAGCACAAGCTAAACTGGCTGCGCGTCCACGATTACCTTGCCTGTCCGATTCCCTTTGGACTGTTCTTTGGTCGCATCGCCAACTTCATCAATGGTGAACTTTGGGGACGTCCAACCGACGTACCGTGGGCGATGGCCTTCCCGACCGGCGGCGACATATTACGCCACCCCAGCCAGCTTTACGAAGCCGGGCTTGAAGGCATCGCGCTGTTTGCTGTCCTCTGGTTTCTATTCTGGAAAACCGATGCGCGACGCAAACCCGGGTTGCTCGTCGGGGCGTTCATGCTCGGCTATGGCGTTTTCCGTTTTGTCGTCGAATATTTCCGCGAGCCTGACGCGCATCTTGGAACTTTGTCGTGGGGACTCACTATGGGGCAGACTCTGTCGAGCCTGATGATCGTGGCCGGGCTTTATTTCACGCTGACCGCAAGCCGTCGATCATTGCAAAAATGACGCCACTTGCAACGCAGCTCAAGGCCGAGATCGAGGCATCCGGCCCCATCAGCGTTGAACGCTATATGACTGCCTGCGCGGCACATTATTACGCAACACGCGACCCGTTCGGGGATGGCGGCGACTTCACCACCGCACCGGAAATCAGCCAGATGTTCGGCGAACTGATCGGCGCGTGGCTTGCCGACATCTGGCAGCGCGCAGGCAGCCCCGAACGTGTCAACCTTGTCGAACTTGGCCCCGGACGCGGAACGTTGATGGCAGACTTGCTGCGCGCGGCCGCGACACTGCCACCGTTCGCAAATGCGCTATCGGTACATTTTGTCGAAACCAGCCCGATTCTGCGCGCCTCACAATCAAGGCTCGTGCCCGACGCGACCTTTCACGATGATCTAGCGGGGGTTACCGGCGGCGTCCCGATGCTGCTCGTCGCAAACGAATTTTTCGACGCGCTGCCCATCGCGCAATGGGTCGGCACCAATGACGGATGGAAAACCCGCGTCGTCAATTGCCAGGACGACGCCTTTGTCTTTGAAGACGGGGATACCGCCGCTATCGCCCCTCCCTGCACGGTCGGCGCGATTGTGGAACACAGCCCCGCCGCCGCCAGAATCGTTAAATCAATCGGCGAGCGCCTTGCAAAAGACGGCGGCGCAGCGCTCATCATCGACTATGGCTATGCCGAGCCTGCAACCACCGAAACCCTGCAGGCGCTTGCAGGGCACAAGCCTGTGCACCCGCTTGATACACCGGGCGAGGCCGACCTCACCGCGCATGTCAATTTTACAGCTCTGGCGACCGCCGCGCGCGCGGGCGGTGCAGAGCCATCAAAACTGACCAGTCAGGGCGCATTCCTGGCGGCGCTTGGCATCACGCAGCGAGCAGAGATGCTGTCACGTAATATCGACCCTGCAAAGCGCCACCTGGTAACAAGTGCTATGCGACGACTGATCGCGCCCCAGGCTATGGGCGAACTTTTCAAGGTCATGGCGTTGCGCTCGCCCGACTGGCCCGAACCAGCAGGCATCGCGACATGAACGCGATTTCATATCGGCGGCCACGTCCCCGGGATCTTGACGCACTCTGTCAGCTTGGGCGCGAAACATTTATCGAAACATTCGGCGACCTCTATGCAGCGCACGACCTTGAAGCCTTTCTCGACAAGACCTTTGGAGCCGATGGACTTCCCAAAGAGTATGAAGATCCGGCCTATGACTGGATCATCGCCGAAGACGGCGCAAAGATGGTCGGCTATTGCAAGCTCGGCCCGCCCTATCTGCCATCCCCCGATGATGGCCGCAGCAAATGCGAGCTGCGCCAGCTTTACATATTGAAAGCCTGGCATGGTACGGGCATCGCACAACACATGATGGACTGGGCGCTCGACCGGGCGCGAAGCGGTGGCTGGCAGGATATGTATCTGAGCGTCTATACCGACAATATCCGTGCGCAACGCCTCTATCGAAAATATGGATTTGAAAAGGTCGGGGAGTTTCAATTCATGGTCGGCAATCACGCAGATCCCGAATATCTTTTCCGGCTGAGGCTGAAACCATGACCGTCAATGTCATCCGCTCCAACGTGCTCGATCCTTTGCCGCACGGCTTTCTGGGACGACAGGGCGGCGTTTCGACCGGCAAACTCGCGGGTCTGAATGTCGGACTCGGCTCACAGGACGACCGTGACGCAATCCATGAAAACCGGCGACGGGCAATCGACTCCGTTGCCCCGGGCGCAGCGCTTGTTACGCTGCATCAGGTGCACAGCGCCGAGGCGCTTTGCGTCACCGCCCCCTTCCCCGACGACGCGCGACCGCATGTCGATGCGATGGCCACGAACACGCCCGGACTGCTGCTTGGCATATTGACTGCGGACTGCGCGCCCGTGCTCCTCGCCGATAAGGATGCGGGCGTCGTCGGCGCAGCGCATGCCGGGTGGAAAGGCGCGATTGGCGGCATTACCGACAGCGTCATCACGGTTATGGAATCGCTCGGCGCGGACCGTGCGCGCATCGTCGCCTCGGTCGGCCCATGCATCGCGCGTGCGTCTTACGAGGTTGATGAGGGCTTTTACCGCCGTTTTGTCGAAGCCGACCCTCAAAACGCGCATTTCTTCCTCGACGGCAAGCCGGACCATCACCAGTTCGATCTTGAAGCCTATGTTGGCGCGCGGCTGGCAATTGCCGGCGTCAAAACCGTCGCGCTGCTCGGTCGCGACACCTACGCCGAAGAAGACGCCTTTTTCAGCTATCGTCGCGCAACGCATCGCGCTGAACCCGACTATGGTCGCCAGATTTCACTGATCGGGATCGCATCGTGACCGCGTCGCGCGCCGGTTTTTGGGGTGGCATTGCACTGTTCCTGACCCTGCTGGCACTCCCCGCGCCCGAAGGCCTTTCAAACCCCGCATGGCATACAGCCGCGCTGACCGTCTTGATGGCCACATGGTGGATGACCGAAGCTGTGCCAATCACCGCAACCGCCTTTCTGCCGTTCATTCTCGCACCGTTTCTTGGCATCATGAGCGCGTCCGAGATTGCCGGGGAATATTATGACCCTGTGCTGTTCCTGCTGCTTGGCGGGGCGTTTATCGCGCTGGCCATAGAGCGCACAGGTCTGCACCGGCGCGTAGCGCTCGCCATCGTCAATCGCGGCGGGACGAGCGTGCGTGCGCTGCTCTTTGCCGTCATGTGCGCAACCGCCCTGCTTTCGATGCTGATTTCAAACACGGCGTCGGCGCTCATCATGCTGCCGGTCGCCTTGTCTGTCGTCAAAGCCGCGCGCGAGGGCGGACACACTAAGGCATCCTACCCCGACCCCTTCGCCATCGCGCTGACGCTTGGCGTTGCCTATAGCGCATCGATTGGCGGGCTTGGAACACTTGTCGGATCACCGACCAATGTGATTGCCGCGGGTCTCATCGAACGCACAACGGGTTATGTCCTCGATTTCCCGACATGGGCAGCCTTTGGCCTTCCGGCGGTTGCGATCTCGATCCCCGCCTGCTGGCTACTCTTGCTGTGGGTCGGCAATCTCGGTCATCGCCAGCTCGACGCCGTCGCCGTCAAGGCCGCAATCGGCGAGGCTGGCGCATGGACACTGCCTGAAATACGCCTCGTGCCAGTCATTCTGTTTGCGATCCTCGCCTGGGCAAGCCTGCCACTGTTAAAACAATTCGCCCCGTCAGGCGCACTCGTCGATGGCACGATCGGCATTGTCGCGGGCAGTCTGTTGCTGCTTATCCCCGCAGGCGACGGCAGGCCGTTGCTGACATGGGAAGAAGCGCGTTGCGCGCCGTGGGATGTCATCATGATGTTTGGCGGCGGGCTTGCACTTGCGGCTGCCATCACATCGACGGGGCTTGCGCAATGGATCGGTGACCAGCTTATGCCACTGACCAGCCTGCCGCTCTGGATGCTTGCCGGGCTTATCGTCGCCGTCGTCGTCATTGTCACCGAATTTGCCAGCAACGTCGCGACCGCCAGCGGCTTTATCCCTGTCGTCGCCGGTATTGTCGTCGCCAGCGCCATAGATCCCGCCTTGCTCGCCGTCCCTGCGGCGATGGCGGCAAGCTGGGGCTATATATTGCCGTCGGGCACAGGACCGAACGCGCTTGCCTTTGCAACCGGCGAAATTCGCGTCGCCGACATGGTACGGGCAGGTGCGCTTCTCGATCTTCTTGGCCTGCCCATCATCGTCGGGGTGGCGTTTGCCGTTGCAGCAATTTTGTCATAGTCATTGCCCCTCAAAGCGCAGGCCGCTACTCAGTCGGGCGAATCGAATCGGCCATAAAAAGGGGTGAGCGCGCATGAAGATTCTGGCGGGCAACAGCAATCTTCAAATCGCAACGGATATCGCCGCATATCTCGACCTGCCTTTGACCAAGGCCAGCGTGCGGCGATTTGCGGATGAAGAGGTATTCGTCGAAATTCACGAGAATGTTCGTGGCGAAGATGTCTTTGTTATTCAGTCGACTGCGGCGCCCGCAAACGACAATTTGATGGAACTGCTGATCTGTATCGACGCGCTGAAACGCTCCTCAGCTGCGCGGATAACGGCGGTCATCCCCTATTTCGGCTATGCGCGTCAGGACAGGAAGCCCGGCCCACGCACACCGATTTCGGCAAAGCTCGTCGCCAATCTCATCACCGTCGCAGGTGCGGACCGCGTGCTTTCGGTCGATCTTCACGCCGGACAGATCCAGGGCTTTTTCGACATACCGACCGACAATCTTTACGGCGCGCCGGTGATGAGCGACGATATCAAGGCCCGCTTCCCGATTGACAATGTCACCGTCGTATCGCCCGATGTCGGTGGCGTCGTCCGCGCCCGCGCGCTTGCAAAGCGGCTGAACAACGCCCCGCTCGCCATTGTCGACAAGCGCCGCGAACGTGCAGGCGAATCCGAAGTCATGAACATTATCGGCGATGTCACCGGGCGCTTTTGCATCCTGATCGATGATATTGTCGATTCCGCCGGTACGCTCTGCAACGCGGCTGCTGCGCTGAAAGCAGCGGGCGCGGAAAATGCCGTCGCCTATTGCACGCACGGCGTGCTCTCCGGCGGTGCCGTCGCACGCGTCGAGGGTTCGGAACTGCAGGAACTCGTCATCACCGATTCAATCGCCCGCGACGGCGTGGCAGGATCAAAGAACATACGCCTTTTGACCATCGCACCACTGCTCGGCGAAGCCATCCGCCGCATCGCCGATGAAAGCTCCGTTTCCAGCCTGTTCGATTAAGGTAGCCGCGCCAAGTTTCATCATCCCGAGCGCAGTCGAGGGACACACGATGCTCCCACAGCGCTTACGGTCCCTCGACTACGCTCGGGATGACGGGATTTTTCGGGTTTTATCATTTGGTCATTCCCGCGCAGGCGGGAATCCATTTGCGCCCTCAACGAGTCATATTTTATCCATAAATCGTACAAACAGCGCATCCTGCTGGATCCCCGCATGCGCGAGGATGACGAAGAGAGGAAAAGTTGTGCTAAAGGCCTTCGTCTCAAGCTGAGCTGTGATCCTAAACCCTCTTGGGGTTCTCTCCTACCCCGCCTACATAGGCTCGATGAGAGACAGCGCCCACACCCCTGGAAAGATCGAATCGCCACCCTTCACGTTGGTGAAGCGATTCCTGCCCTATCTTTGGCCAAAGCATAATCCGGGGCTGCGCTGGCGGATCGTCGCCGCGCTGCTGCTCGTGCTCATTGCCAAGGCAACGGTTCTTCTCATGCC
Organism: Sphingomonadaceae bacterium; assembly: GCA_041621755.1. Taxonomy (GTDB): domain Bacteria; phylum Pseudomonadota; class Alphaproteobacteria; order Sphingomonadales; family Sphingomonadaceae; genus Sphingosinicella. The sequence goes on from JBFKAE010000070.1 coordinate 14,209, forward strand.
ATTTGCCTATAAAGGCGCGATCGATGCAATGTCGGGCAAAACCGGCGCGCCCATCGCGCTCGCCATTGGCCTTGTCCTTGCCTATGCCGGCGCGCGTTTTGGCGGCGTGCTTTTCGACAATTTGCGCAATGCGATATTCGAGCGCGTCGGCCAGACCGCCGCACAGGATCTTGCGCTTGACGTCTTCAAGCATATGCACGGCCTCAGCCTGCGTTTTCATCTTGAGCGCCGCACCGGCGCACTGACGCGAATTATCGAGCGCGGTACCAAGAGCATCGATACCATGCTCTATTTCCTGCTGTTCAACATCGCTCCGACCGTGCTTGAGCTAACCGCTGTCTGCGTCATTTTCTGGATCAAGATCGGCCCTGTCGCTGTCGGCGTCATGCTGGCCGTTGTCGCGCTCTATATCGGTTTCACTCAGGCCGTCACCGAATGGCGCGCGCGGGTGCGTCGACAAATGGTCGATTTCGACAATAAGGCAACGGCGCGGGCCG
>JBFKAE010000071.1:0-14467 GCA_041621755.1 Sphingomonadaceae bacterium
AGACCAACCTGATGGTCTTCATTCGCCCGACAATCGTTCGCAATGCCCGCGATGCCCAGCGTCTTGCCGCCCAGCGCTACAGCTACATGCGCGCCGACCAGCTGGCGCGCAATCCCAAGCGCGAACCCTCGCTTGACGAGCTTGTGCGCGATTATATGGGCGCGACGCCGCCTGTCGCACCACCGCCGGAGGGGGGCGATGTCAAATCCCGGTGACACACAGGCGCTGCCCTACGCATTTGCAAAGCGCTTTGGCGTTGTGCTGCTGGACGACGATGGCACAGAGGTCAGCGTCGGCCTGCGTGAAGGCGACGACCCGCGCGTGCTCATCGAGGCCCGCCGCATGGTTGGCCGCGCGATCAGTGTCCGCTCCGTCGACAAAAAAGCCTTCGACACGCTGCTCCAGCAGAAATACGCCGCCGACGCGCTGAACCCCGATCAGGTCTCCGACCGCTTCGATGATGCAGGCGACCTTGGCGCGCTCGCCGAGGATATTCCCGCCGCCGAGGATCTGCTCGATACGCAGGACGACGCACCGATTATCAAGCTCATCAACGGCATCATCGCCGATGCTGTGCGTCAGGGCGCGTCGGATATTCACATCGAACCTTACGAAACCGCGCTCACCGTCCGTATGCGTATTGACGGCGTGCTGCGCGAATCGCTGCGCCTGCCGGCAAAAGTCGCGTCACTGGTGGTCAGCCGTATCAAGGTCATGGCGCGGCTCGACATTGCCGAACGCCGCATGCCGCAGGATGGCCGTATCAGCCTTTCGCTTGGCGGTCGGGCGCTCGATGTGCGCGTTTCGACACTGCCGTCGCGGCATGGAGAGCGCGTCGTGCTGCGTATCCTCGACAAGGAACAGGCCGAACTCAGCCTCGAAGACCTCGGCCTGCCTGCCGACATGCTCACCACCGTCAAGAAAACCGTCGGTGAACCGCATGGCATCATCCTTGTCACGGGACCAACTGGGTCGGGCAAGACGACGACGCTCTATTCGGCGCTGCGCCTGCTCAACGATGGCTCGCGCAACATCCTCACCGTCGAGGATCCGATCGAATATTCGATCGACGGCGTCGGCCAGACACAGGTCAACACCAAGGTCGGCATGACGTTCGCCTCGGGCCTGCGCGCGATCCTGCGCCAGGACCCCGACGTCGTGATGATCGGCGAAATTCGCGATTCCGAAACCGCCGATATCGCGGTTCAGGCGTCGCTGACCGGGCACCTCGTGCTTTCAACGGTCCACACCAACGACGCTGCGGGGGCCATTACACGGCTGAAGGACCTCGGCGTCGAACTGTTTCTGCTCGCTTCGTCGCTGCGTATGGTGCTGGCTCAGCGGCTGGTGCGGCGACTGTGCCCGCATTGCGCACAGCCGGTTAAGGCAAGCGCTGCTGATGCTGCGCCGCTCGGGCTTGAGGCTGGAACCGTGATCCATACGCCCGTCGGCTGCGGGGCCTGCGCCCACACCGGCTTTCAGGGCCGTATTGGCGTTTTCGAAAGTGTCCGCGTTGACGAGGATATCCGCCAGCTGATCCTGACGGGCGCCGATGAATCGGTGATCGCGCGTCATGCCTTTGCACATTCGCCCAATATCGCCGCTTCGGTGCGTCGCCTCGTTATTGCCGGCAAAACCACCGTTGAAGAAGCGGTGCGGATCATGCGCAAGGACACATCGGTCGATGCCGACCTATAGCTATGTCGCACTTGATACGTTGGGCAAGACGCGCAGCGGCGAGCTGAGCGCCGCGAACGAAGCGAGCGCGCGCGCCGATCTTGAACGTCGACGCCTGCTCACCGTGCGGATCGCCGCATCGGATAGAGGGCACGATACACGCACGGCGATGGACATTACGGGCCGCGCGCGCAAACTTTCGACCAAGGCGCTGACGCTGTTCACCCGGCAACTCGCGACGCTGATCGCGGTCGCGCCGCTCGAAGAGGCGCTGCGCTCGATCGCAACGCAATCCGAACAAAAACATGTCCAGACGATCTTGTGGCGGGTCCATGCCGGGGTCGTCGAGGGCAGGCGACTTGGCGATGCGATGGCGCTTGAACCCAAAAGCTTCCCGCCGCTTTACCGTGCGATGGTCGCGGCGGGCGAAGGGTCGGGCGGCATGACCGAAATATTGGAACGCCTTGCCGATCTGCTCGAACGTCAGGCCGAAGTCCGTGGCAAGGTGATTGCCGCACTGGTTTACCCGGCAATGCTGGCGGCAACGTCGTTGCTCGTCATTCTTGGCCTGATGACCTTCGTCATTCCAAAGGTCGTCGAACAATTTGAACATATGGGGCAGACACTGCCGCTTTTGACGCGGATCATCATTGGACTGTCCGAATTTTTGACCAGCTACGGCCTGCTGTTCATGCTTCTGATTGCGGCGGGCGGGCTGTTGTTCTGGCGCGGGCTGAAAAACGACGATTTTCATTACAAATTCGATGCATGGCTGCTCGGATTGCCGGTCGCGGGACGGTTGTTACGCGATCTTCACGCCGCGCGGCTTGCCCGGACGCTCTCGACAATGGTGGCAAACGGCATGCCGCTGCTCGATGGGCTGGTCGTGACCGCGCGCACCATCAACAACCGTGTGGTTCGCAAGGCGTGCAGCGACATGGTCGATTCCATTCGCGAAGGCGGCAGCCTGTCTGGCTCGATGCGTCGTACCGGGCTGTTTCCGCCGCTGCTCGTCCATATGGCCTCGTCCGGGGAATCGAGCGGCAGACTCGAACTGATGCTGGCGCGCGCCGCCGATTATCTCGAACGCGAATTTGACACGTTCACCAATGCTGCGCTCAGTATGCTCGAACCGATCATCATCATTTTCATGGGCGGCGTTGTCGCGCTGATCGTGCTCTCGATATTGCTGCCGATCCTGCAGCTTGACACAATTGCAATGGCGTAAGGAATTCCATGACGCAGAAACGAAAAAAACAACGCGCAGCAAATGGCTTCACGCTCGTCGAACTGATGGTGGTGCTGGCGATTATCGGCCTGCTGACGACCGTTGTGGTGATCAATGTGCTGCCCAGCCTCGGGTCTGCGAACAGGGAAAAGGCGCGCGCCGACATTGCGCTGTTTGAACAGGCGCTCGAAATGTACCGGATTGACAATATGACCTATCCGCGTACCGAAGACGGGCTGTCCGCGCTGGTCTCGCCGCCTGCCAACCTCGCGCGTCCCGATCGCTACCGCAGCGGTGGCTATGTGCAGAAGCTGCCGACAGATCCGTGGGGGCACGCCTATAAATATGCGTTTCCCGGCACACATGGCCGCATCGATATCTATTCGACAGGCGCAGATGGTCGCGAAGGCGGTGAAGGTGACGATGCCGATATTGGCAACTGGCAATAGGCGCGCACAAGCGGGGTTTACGCTTGTCGAACTGATGATCGTTCTGGCGATTGTCGGCCTGATGACGACGATCGCGGTGCTGAATTTTCCGTCAAGCGGGGATGGCCTTGGCCGTGAAGGCGACCGCTTTGCCGCGCGGCTTTTGCATGCGCGCGACATCGCCATATTGGCCAATCGCGAAACCGCCGCCGTCGTTGATGCGCAAGGCTATCATTTCGTCACGCGACAGGGCGAAAGCTGGTCGCCGATCGAAGAACGCCCGCTGGTGGCAACGCGATGGGATGACAATACAAAGGTCGCGATTGATGGCCCGACACTGCGCATTGTCTTTGATACGGTCGGTATGAGCACGCCAAGAACCGTGCAACTTTCAAACGATGAACACCAGACGTCGGTTAAGATCTCCGCGTCGGGAGAGGTTCGTGTCGATGCGGCGCGCTAAGACAGGGTTCACGCTGGTCGAGCTGCTTGTGGCGATGGCGGTTCTCGGGCTTGCCGTACTGGCGCTGATCCGGCTTGGAACTGCCGGGGTGTCGAGCGCAACCTTCACACGAACGGCAATGCTTGGCGATATCGTCGCTGAAAATGCGGTCGTGGATGCCATGACACAGGTTTTGCCGCCTGCTTACGGCAAAACCACAGGCACAATCATAAATGCCGGGATGCAATGGACGGTGACGCGGATCGTGTCACGGACCGATGACGTGCGTCTTATGCAGATCAGCGTCGATGTGCGCGATGCCGACGGGCGCGCGGCGGGCAGCTTGACGGCATTTCGGGGGCTGGAATGAAAAACGGCTTCACGCTTGTCGAAACGCTGGTCGCACTGATGATCTTTGGCCTGTTGGCCGCAGCCGGCGTTGCCATATTGAGCAACAGCGCCGAAACACAGGGTCGGGTTCTTGATTATTCGGCAATCGTGCAGGACATGCAGCGCGCGCGCGCGGCGCTGCGCGCTGACCTTGCACAGGCCGCGCCGCGCCAGACACGCAGCGAAAGCGGAGAACGCCTGCCGGCATTTCTATCGGGAAATGGGGAACGGCTTTTCGCCCTGACGCGGCGCGGCTGGGAAAATCCTGATGGCGCGCCACGCGCGTCGTTGCAATTTGTCGAATATCGACTGGTCGGCGACGAGTTGCAGCGCTTTTCGCGGCCCATGCTCGACGGCAGCGCCTTTGGTGAACCTGCGATTCTGGCGCGTGGGATTACCGCGGCGGTGGTGACGTTTCGTGACGGCGATGATTGGCGCGAAACATGGGACCCCAAACGCGGTGATGCGATTCCGGTCGCCGTTCAACTCGACCTGACAACGCGTGATTTTGGCGTTGTGCGCCAGCTTTACCTGACGCAAGGGGCGCTTTGATGCGCAGGCCAAAGACCGAACAGGGCATGGCGCTGCTCACCGTATTGCTGCTGGTCGCGGTCATGGGCGCGATGAGTGCAATTGCCCTTGAATCGATCAATCGCTCGATGAAACTGGCTGGCAATTCGCGCGCCAATATGCAGGCGCGCTATTTTGCAATGGCCGCTGAACAGGCGGCGCTGCATCGCATCGAAGCATTGCTCGCTGCAACGCCAGATCGCCTGACGCTTGCGGGCGGCTGGAACGGTCGCAGCTTTGATATTCCGGCGGGCGATGGTGTGATCAGCGCGCGTGTCACCGATGGCGGAAACTGCTTTAACCTCAACAGTGTCGGTGAAGGCGCACGACCGACGGCGCTTAAGGCGCGACCGGCAGGCGCACAACAATTCGTCGCCTTGATGGGGGTACTCGGTATTCCTCCGGCAGAGGCAGGTGCGGTCGCAGGTGGGCTGACCGACTGGCTTGATTCTGATACCAGTCCGCTTCCGGGCGGCGGTGAAGATGGAACCTATGCGCGGGCGGACGTGCCGTATCTTGCCGGAAATGCGATGCTTGCCGAACCCAGCGAGCTACGCGCTGTTGCCGGAGTGACCCCGGAAATCTATGACGTAATCAGACCTTGGGTTTGTGCTTTGCCTACAACGGAATTGTCGCCGATTAACATCAACACTCTCTTGCCCTCGCAGGCGCCGCTACTGGCTATGATGCTGCCCGGTCAGCTTGGCCTTGATGCTGCGCGGCAAGTGCTGCAGGATCGTCCGGCGGCGGGCTGGTCATCGGTGCTCGATTTCTGGAAACATCCGACGCTCGGCGGACTGACGCCGGGCAATGACCAGCTTGAACAACCAAAGCTCACCACACGTTTCTTCAACATTGAAATCAAGGCAGAGCAGGGCGGTTATGAAGCGATTGAGACGGCGACGCTTGAAATGACGCGTGATCGCGGGCGCGTGATCGCGCGGCGCTGGACGGCTGCTGAATGAGCGGGCATGTCATCATCGCGCTGCCTGCGGTGCCCGATGCGGCGCTGCGCTGGTATCGGCTCGATATCGATGCAGGCATTGCTGAAAGTGGCAGTCTTGCACCCGATGAAGTGCTGGAACTGGATCCGGGCAGCCGGGTCTGCGCCGTCGTTCCGGCTGACCGGGTTGCCTTGCACTGGGTTGATTTGCCGAAAGCGTCGCCTGCGCAAGCCGCGGCGGCGGCGCGGATGATTGCCGCGGACCTGTCGGCAGGCCCGATAGACCTGCAACATGTCTCTGTTGCGCGCGATGTGGATGGGCTTGGCAGGCGGGCAATTGCGATCGTGGAACGCAGCGTGATGGACGGGTGGCTCGAACGCCTGTCCGCGCACGGTATCGACCCCGACGATATGGTGCCTGCGCCGATGCTTTTGCCTTATGATGAAGACCGGATGAGCGTCGCGCGCGATGGGCCGCATGTGCTTGTTCGCGGTGCGGCCCTGGCGATCCAGTCTGAACCCGAACTTGCCGAACGGGTTGTGCCTTCTAGCGGGGCGCGCTTCATCGACGGTGACCTGTTGAACGTCTATTCGACGCGTCTTGAAATCGACACGCCGATCAATTTGCGGCAAGGCGATTTTCAGAAATCGCACAAATTCATACCCGATAGAAAGGCGCTGCGGCGCTTGGGGTGGCTGGCGCTTGGTGTTTTGCTGCTGAGCCTTTTGATCCCTGCTGTTTCTGCACTTCGCTACACGCTTGCGGTTTCCAGTAACGAGGCAAAGATCCTCGAACTTGCGCGACAGGCTTTGCCGGACAGCACGATTGCCGACCCGCAGGCGCAGCTTCGCGCACAGGCGGCGAGGGTTGGTGCTGGCGGCGGGATGACGACGCTTGCTGCGGCGGTTTTCGAAGCTGTACGCGCCGATGGTCAATTCCGGGTTGAATCAATGGGCTATGATGCATCCGATGGTCTTCGTGTGACGCTCGCCAGCGGCAGTGGTGTGGTGGTTTCGGGCTTGCGATCTGCCATCGAGGCGTATGGTTACACCGTGACCGAAGGCGCAACACGCGTGACCGACGATGGTCAGCGCACGGATATCGAGGTGCGCGCGCGATGATCGACAGTTTGAAATATTGGTGGCAGGACCGTTCGCAGCGCGAGCGTCGGTTGCTCGGTGTTCTTATCGCCATATCGGGTCTGGTGCTGTTCTGGCTGCTCATCGTTCAACCGCTTTTTGCGGTGCGCGATGCTAGCGAACGGCGCTACACGCAAAGCCTGTTGGACTTGCGCGACGCCAGGGCCAGCGCCGCTGCGATCACCGCTGCAACAGCGCCAAACCAGTCTGTTGCCGAAACGGTGAACCGCTCGGCGGAGGCGACCGGTATCACCTTCGCAAGCGCGGCCCCCGATTCCGATGGCGGCCTCAGCATCACCATCGAATCCATACGTACGATCGTCCTGTTTGACTGGTTCGCCGCACTTGATCGCGACGCCGGACTGCGCCCCTATCGCATGTCCCTGCAGCGCAATGCCGATGCGACGATCTCCGCGCAAATCGCATTTGCAGGCACTAGCGGATGATAGGCACTGCCCGGCAGTCAGCGATTTTCGCAGTGGCCTTCGCCGTGGCGCTGCTGGCGTTCTTTCCACTCGGGCTTGCTGTTTGTATCCTCGACCTTGACGAACACGGCATCACCGCACAGCAGGCGCGTGGCAGTGTCTGGGCAGGGCGGTTCGACGACGTGACATTGGGGCAGGCCTCGCTTGGCGACGTGCGTGTTCAGCTCAGCCCGTTACAGCTGTTCCTCGGTCGGGCGCGTCTGAACTTCACCGACGCATCGGGAAGCACGATTGGCGGGCTGCAAATATCCGGTGGCACGACCGGCCTTCGCGGCGTTTCGATCGATCTCGATCTGGCAGAGACAATCCCCGCTGTGCCGCCCGGCGCGCAGCTTCGGCTTGAAAATTTGTCGGTCGATTTCAAGGCTGGCCTATGCAAAAGCGCAAACGGGAATGTCAGCACCGATGCATTCAGCCTGTCGGGACAATGGCTTGGTGTGCAGGGTGGCGTGCTCAGCGGTACGGCAAGCTGTGATGGCGAGCGGCTGTTACTGCCAATGACAGGCAATCTTGGAACAGGGGATGCGCGACTGTTTGTGCGTATTTCGGGTGATGGCAATTATGAATTCGATATGCGCATAGAATCAGTCGACGCACGTATGACCTCCGCACTAGGCGCGGCAGGGTTTCATGATGATCGCGGCGCTTATATCTTGCGCGGGTCGGGCAGGCTTTGATGCTGCGATCCGGCTTTGCGATACTTGCTGCCCTTGGTCTTGCCGCCTGTGCGACGACGACGGATTCTGCAAGGCCGTCAAAACAGGCGATGGCCGAGCTGACGCCCGATAAGCCGCTTGCCGAACTGCCGGTGCAGAATTTGACGACGGGGCAGTGTGGTATGGTTTTGTGGCAGCGTATGGAACCGGCGCGCCGCATAATCTTTATTGTGAACACGCCCGCCGAAGCGCGTCTCGTTCACAAAGGGAAAGTTGTTCGCCTGACGCGCACCGATATGTCAGGCGGCATGCAGTTCGGCCACGCGCCGCAGCAACGCTTCGATGGGCGTGACGTGTCGCTGGAAATTGATGTCAAGATTGCACAGCGCGAAGGTCTGGTGGATGGAGCCGTCATTCCTGAAGGCAGCGTGACCTACGGACCACATGGCGGCGCGTCGGTCGTGCTTCCTGTCATCGGTTTGATCGGCTGCGAATGAAGCGGTCGCACCGATCCACGAATTATTGAGATAGCGGGCGCGACAACCACCAGAAACGCGCCAGCAAAAACCCTGCTGCAAGTAGGCTGGCGAGGATGACCGCCCAGACGATCCCCTGAATGCCGAGGCCCATCTGCAACGCCAGAAACCAGCCGAGCGGCAGCATCACACACCCATAGCTAATCGTGTGCGTGAGCGTCGGCAGCCAGACATCATTGCGGGCGCGTAGCGCATTTGCGGCGACAACTTGAAGGCCATCGGCCGTAAAAAACAAGCAGGACAGTAAAAGCGCCGGCACGGCGAGGACCGTAAGTGCCGGGTCGCTGGTGTAGGCGGCAACGATAATGTCAGCAAAACCCCAGATCAGAACCGAAATTATGGTCAAGGCTGCAAAGCTGAGTGCAAAGCCGAGCATGCCTGAGCGTCGGATATGGGCAAGCGAGCGTTCTCCATAGCCGCGTCCCACAAGAACAGCCGTCGCAGCAGCGAGGCCGAGCGGGATCATGAACACCACGGCTGTAACGTTGAGCACAATCGACCATGCTGCAGCCGCAATCCCACTGATCAGACCGGCGATGATGTTCATGCCTGCAAACGCGCCGCTTTCAACAAAAAGCGATCCTGCCGATGCAATGCCGATGCGGGCGAGCGCGCGCCAGCTCGGTGCGTCTGGAGCCGCCGAAAACACACCATAGTCGTTACGCGCGCGGGGCCACCACAGCACGTAGGCAAAAAGCGTGACGACAAGGACTGCGCGCGCGGAAAATGTGGATACGGCGGACGCGACAGCGCCATCGATTGCAAAGGGCGACGTGCCAGGAACCAACCAGAGATTGGCGGCGATATTGACGATATTGGCAAGGCCCATCAACAACATTGCGGGAACAGGCTTTTCCAGCGCTTCGAGCCAGATGGTAAGGGCTGTTGACAGCAGAAATGCTGGCATCGACCAGGCAAAAACTCGCGCGACACGTGATGCACCATCGGCAAGTGATGCCTCAAGGCCCATGACATGCATGAAAGGTGCAGCACCGAAATGCAGAAGAGCGCCTGAAACAATCCCGATGACGAGCGAAAATATCAATCCACGTCTCAATACCGCGCCTGTATCCGTCGGCCTTCGCTCACCGATCAATTGCGCCGTCAGCACCTGAATTCCCGTAAGCAACCCAATTGCAGTGGTAAGAACAACCATGGTCGGCGCCCAGCCAAGTGCATGATAACCAAGTTCTACCGAGCTGTAATGTCCCACGACGATGGCATCGGTCAGGCCCATGGTCATGATACCAAGCCGCGACAGAATGACGGGCCCCGACAGTCGTAAAATCTCGCCAAGGCCACCATCAGCGACCTGCACATCGGCTTTTTGCTTGTTCACGTTTTCTTTCTCGATTCCAAACGTTCGCATAAGCGAGATTGATCGAATTTACGAGGGGCTAGCCGCATGGCGGTGCTATAGGCTGTTTTCATCAATGATGAATCACACGGAGACGCATGTGCAAAAACCCGGACATGGGATGTTGGTGACGAAACTTGCCAAAATCGATGCGTTTCTGCAGGCAAAATATGTTGATACAGGACTGCTTCCCGGTACGCTCACTATGATCGCCCGGCGTGGTGAGGTGGCGCATATCGGCGTTACCGGCTTCGCCGACAGGGAACGTGGTAAAGCGCTTTCTGAAGATACGATCTTCCGAATTTATTCGATGACAAAGCCCATGACGTCGGTTGCGTTTATGATGCTGGTCGAAGACGGTCTGGTTGCGCTGAGTGATCCGGTGCATCGCTATATTCCCGAATGGAAGGGGCTTCGGGTCTACGAAAGTGGCACCGAAAAAGCGGGTTTCGAGACCCATGAAGTGAAGCGTCCGATGTTGATCGTCGATCTGTTGCGACATACTTCTGGCCTGACCTATGGTTTTCAAAACCGTACGACCGTTGATGCAGCCTATCGCGGGCGCGGGATTGGCGAGATCGAAAAATCCGATGTCTCTCTCGCTGAGATGATAACCGGACTTACCGACCTGCCACTGGATTTTTCGCCGGGCGACCAATGGAACTATTCGGTGGCAACCGATGTGATCGGCTATTTGATTGAGAAAATTAGCGGTCAGACACTTGCTGGTTTTTTTAATGAGCGACTGACTGGTCCGCTTGGAATGACCGATACCGGTTTTTTTGTACGCGAAGGTGAAGAAAAGCGCCTCGCGGCCTGTTATGCGTTGACGCCGACGGGTCGGACTGTCTTGCAAGATGATCCGGAACAGTCTCCGTTTCTGCAGCCGCCAATATTTGTATCGGGTGGCGGCGGGCTGGTTGGCACCGCGCATGATTATCTGAAGTTCGCGACAATGTTATTAAATGGCGGCGAGGTAAACGGACGGCGTTATATTGGTCGTAAGACGCTCGAACTGATGACTGCCAATCATTTGCCCGGCGGGGTGGATCTGCCTGCACTTTCCGTATCTCTCTTTTCAGAGGCAAATTATGCCGGCGTTGGGTTTGGCCTTGGCTTTGCAACAACGCTTGATCCTGTAGCTGGACTTATGGCGGGGTCGGTGGGTGACTATTTCTGGGGTGGCGCTGCATCAACGGCGTTTTGGGTCGATCCGAAAGAGGAACTTATTGGCATAGTAATGACCCAGTTGATCCCGTCGTCGGCCTATCCCATCCGACGCGAATTCAAGACCATGGTTTACGCCGCGATTGAGGATTAGTGGCCGTTGGAACTGGTGGATTTTAGATTGTCACGCTGATCTCACTTGCTCAAAATAAACTTTGGCAAGGGACGAGAGAGCCATATTCGCAATATTCTATCGTCTTTCGATTACTCTCGGGATGATTGAATTATGTTCACCGCGTATCCAACCCGTCGCCCGGACTTGATAGAGGGCGACGGGTAAATGCAAACTCTCTAGCCGAGGATTGAACGCAGCATCCATGCGGTCTTTTCGTGAACCTGCATTCGACCGACCAGAAGATCGACAGAGACTTCGTCGCCAGTATCCTCGATCTTGCCAAAAACCTCGCGTGCTGTGCGAGCGACGGCTTCGTGGCCTTCGGCCAGAATTTTAACCATTGCCATCGCCTCTGGCGGCTGGTCGGGGGCTTCGTCTATGCTCGAAAGTCGCGCGTAGGCCTTGTAACTCCCTGGTGCGAAGTGGCCGAGGGCGCGGATACGTTCGGCGATCTGATCAACGGCGAGGGCGAGTTCGTTGTAATGCCCTTCGAACATCACGTGCAGCGTGTTGAACATCGGTCCGGTGACGTTCCAGTGGAAATTGTGCGTCTTCAGGTAAAGTGTGTAGCTGTCGGCAAGTACGCGCGACAAGCCTTCGGCTGTGGCTTTGCGGTCAGCGTCTGAAATTCCGATATTGGACTTGGTGTTGGACATGGAGACCTCCTGATTGATGGGCAGGAGTATGCCGGATTTATCCCTGCTGCGTCCAACGCATATGCTCATTGAGTGAGATCGAAAAACTCAATGGAACATTATGGATTGATTTGCGTATCAGGCCTTTTCAAGCGTGCATTGTAGTGGGTGCTGGTTCTTGCGTGCGAAGTCCATCACCTGATTCACTTTGGTTTCGGCGACTTCATAGGTGAAGACGCCGCAAAGCCCGACGCCCTTTTGGTGGACGTGCAACATAACGCGAGTCGCGTCTTCGGTCGACATTTTGAAAAAACGCTGCAACGCTTGAATAACGAACTCCATCGGTGTGTAGTCATCATTCAGCATCAGGACTTTGTAAAGCGAGGGCTTTTTCGTCTTCGCCTTGATTTTGGTGGCGACGCCGGTTTCGCCGTTGCCACCGCTATTGTCTTCGCGATCATGGTCGCTCATACGCGCACTCGTCAGTTTCATAGGTTTGCGGGTGAACGCTATAGTATTGCAGTTCACGGTCTATGAACAAGTCTGATGCGTAAGCCTATAGCGTAAAAATACAAAAGGCAGGCGCCTGACGGTGCCTGCCTTTCGATGTGCAGCGATAAATTCGCGAAAACTGCCTTAGGCGCCGATCTTGCCGAACTTGTCAGCAGCCGCTGCAAAACGTGTCTGAATGGGTTCGAATGCTTCGTTCGACAGCTTGACGAAGGCCTCCGTCATCTTGCTGGCGTCGGCGACATATTTGTCAAACATCGAACGCGTGAAGTCGCTTTGCATTTTCACGAAATCGTTGGTGCTTTTCACCGAGGTCAGCGAACGAACATAGGCGGTTGTGTCTTCCGCGCTCTTCTTGGTGGCTTCTGCAGCCGACTTTGCGAGCGATTCGAGGCCAGCAGCGGTAATCCGGCCGGATTCAACAACAGCTTCGACGTTTTCGCGGGTGAAGCCATTCAACTCTTCAACGGCCTTCGTGCCCTGCTCGATAGCCTTGCGGGCTTTTGTCTGGATCTCGGCAGCGGCGTCCTTGCTCTGCTTGATAACGGTTTCAGCTTGCTTCTTGATGGTATCGTTCATGGTCATGCTCACTTTCTTTGTCGGTTTCGTCGTCTTGACGGATTTGGCTTTGATGGGTGCAGTGGAGGGCTTGGGTTGCTTGGTGATCTTTTTCGCAACCACTTTTTTGGCAGCGGTTTTTGGCGGCTTGACAGTTTTTGCGACGGGTTTCTTTGCGACGGGTTTTGCTACGACCTTGGACACTACCTTGGGGGGTGTGGCGACGATGGCCTCCACGGGCGCAGGTTCCGAGATTGCGGCTGACGCGTCCACAGGTGTTGCGTCAGCTTTGGCTGTATCTGTCTTTGACACAGCCTCTGATTTTACCGTTACTTTTGCTGCGACTGTCATTGGATACTCCACTACATCTATGTTGCACTGCACAATAAACGTCCCGGACATGATTGTCAAGAATTATTGTGCACTGCAACATAAATGAAATATGGAGTACTCAGGTGATGGAGACTGGCTCCAGGCCGGAACGTTCGAGCTGGCTGTTAATCTGCGCGACAAGCCGGTTCAAGGCTGCCTGGTCTGTTGCTTCCGCACGAGCAACAAGGACGTCCTGTGTGTTGGATGCGCGCAATAGCCACCAGCCATCTGAGCTGGTTACACGGGCGCCATCAGTACGGTCTACAATGTCTCCCGATGCGGAGAGTCGATCAAGCACTTCCTCGATGACGGCGAATTTTCGGGACTCGTCACAGGGAAAGCGGAGCTCGGGTGTGTTGACCATCGCGGGCATATTATCCCGCAGTGCAGTAAGCGAACACCCGGCCCTATTCACTGCCTCGATCAATCGCACTGCAGCATATATGCCATCGTCGAAACCATAATAGCGGTGCGCGAAAAAAATATGACCGCTCATCTCGCCCGCGAGCGGTGCACCGGTCTCCTTCATTTTTGCCTTGATGAGTGAATGGCCGGTTTTCCACATCAGCGGCTGCCCGCCTGCGTCTGCGATGTGGTCGAACAGCGCCTTGCTGGCTTTGACGTCGGCGATGATGGTGCTGCCAGGGGCTGCATGCAGGACGTCGCTGGCGAGCACCATGAGCAACTGATCGCCCCAGATGACGCGACCTTGCCCGTCTATTGCTCCGATACGGTCGCCATCGCCGTCAAAGGCGAGGCCAAAATCAAGCTGCTTTTCTGCCACGACCGTCTTGAGGTCGGTGAGATTTTTTTCCTCGGTCGGATCGGGGTGGTGGTTTGGAAAATCGCCATCGACATCCGTGAACAGCAAGTGATGCTTGCCCGGCAGTCTTGCGGTCAGTTTTTCCACTACCGGACCAGCGGCACCATTGCCTGTATCCCAGGCGATGTTGAACGCCGCGCCGGAAAACCCTTCGAGCATACGATCGACATAGGCATCCATGATTTCAAAGTGTTCCTGTTCACCTTTGCCGGTTTCCCAGTCGCCAGCAGAGGCGAGGGTGCCCAGATTGATGATATCCGCGCCATAGAAGGGGCCGTGCCCGATCATCATCTTGAAACCATTATAGTCGGGTGGATTATGGCTGCCGGTGATCATGATGCCGCCATCGGCATTGAGATGATGCACGGCGAAATA
>JBFKAE010000072.1:0-14271 GCA_041621755.1 Sphingomonadaceae bacterium
ATGCGTGGTCTGATGGCCAAACCGTCGGGCGAGATCATCGAAACGCCGATCATCTCGAACTTCAAGGAAGGCTTGACCGTTCTTGAATACTTCAACTCCACCCACGGTGCACGTAAGGGTCTTGCCGATACCGCGTTGAAAACGGCGAACTCGGGCTATCTGACCCGCCGTCTTGTCGACGTTTCGCAGGATTGTGTCGTCATCGAGGAGGACTGCAAGACCGAAGCGTCCCTGATGATCAAGGCGATTGTCGAAGGCGGTACGACCATCGTTTCGCTTGGCGAACGCATTCTTGGCCGGACGCTGGCCGAGGACGTGGTCGACCACAAGACCAACGAAATCGTCATGCCTGCAGGCACGCTGCTGACCGAGGCCGAAACCGCGATCGTCGAAGCCGCGGCACCGCAGTCGGTGCAGATCCGTTCGCCGCTGGTTTGCGAAACGCGTATGGGCGTCTGCGGCACGTGTTATGGCCGTGACCTTGCACGCGGTACGCCGGTCAATATCGGTGAAGCGGTCGGCGTCATCGCCGCGCAGTCAATCGGTGAACCGGGTACGCAGCTTACCATGCGGACGTTCCACATTGGTGGTGCGGCGCAGGTCAGCGAGCAATCGACGCTGGAATCGAGCTTTGACGGCAAGATCGAACATCGCAACCTTGACACCATCACAGACAGCCGTGGTCGTCATATCGCCATGAGCCGTAACGGCGAACTGGCGATTGTCGATATGGATGGACGCGAACGTTCGACGCATCGCATTCCTTATGGTGCGATTCTGGCGAATGACGCCGGACATATCGTGTCGAAAGGCGATCGTCTGGCGGAGTGGGATCCCTATACGCTGCCGATCATCACTGAAAAGGCTGGTACCATCAAATACCAGGACCTGATCGAGGGTGTGTCGATGGCCGAAACGGTTGATGAAGCCACCGGCATCACCAACAAGATGGTGACTGACTGGCGTTCGCAGCCGAAATCTGGCGACCTGAAGCCGCGCATCACATTGCTTGATGAAAAGTCGGGCGAGGCGGCGAAATATCTTCTGTCCGCCGATGCGATTTTGTCGGTGAACGAAGGCCAGAAAGTCGAAGCCGGTGACGTGATTGCACGTATTCCGCGCGAAGCTGCCAAAACCCGCGACATCACCGGCGGTCTGCCGCGTGTTGCTGAACTGTTCGAGGCACGCAAGCCCAAGGACAATGCGGTTATCGCCAAGTGCGATGGCCGGATCGAGTTCGGCAAGGACTACAAGACCAAGCGCCGCGTCATCATCCATCCCGAAGATGGTTCGGATCCGGTCGAATATATGATCCCCAAGGGCAAGCATATTTCGGTGCAGGAAGGCGACTTTGTGCGTCTTGGCGATTACCTTCTCGACGGTAATCCCGATCCGCACGATATTCTCGACGTTCTTGGCGTTGAGGCGCTGGCTGAATATCTGGTCTGGGAAATTCAGGAAGTTTACCGTTTGCAGGGCGTGAAGATCAACGACAAGCACATCGAGGTGATTGTTCGCCAGATGCTGCAGAAGGTCGAGATCACGGACTCCGGCGGAACGACGCTTCTGGTCGGCGAACAGGTCGATATTGAGGAGCTGAACGAGGAGAACGCCAAGGCGAAGACCGCACGGCGCGAACCTGCGGTCGGCAAACCGATCCTGCTTGGCATCACCAAGGCGTCGCTGCAAACGCGCAGCTTCATTTCGGCGGCATCGTTCCAGGAAACGACGCGTGTTCTCACCGAAGCTGCGGTGCAGGGCAAGTCGGATACGCTGATTGGCCTGAAGGAAAACGTCATTGTCGGACGTCTGATCCCGGCAGGTACTGGCGCGGCGATGAACCGTGCCCGCCTGACCGCTCAGAACCGCGACAATGCGCTGAAGGCCAAGCAGCGCCGTGCGCTTGCTGCCGCCGAAGCCGCAGCCGCCAAGGATGCGGCAGCCGAAGCGAGTGCGCAGGCCGAGGCCGTTTCGGGCGCATAAAAAGCGCAAGACTATCAACAAAACCCTTCGTCCGGGTCGTGCCGGGCGGAGGGTTTTTTTTATGGAAGCGAATGGGCGATTGGCTTTTTTGTGCAAGAAACGCTATCCAGCGCAACCATGAAGGCGAAAGACCTGCGGGTGGCCCTGTTCTCGGGCAATTATAATTATGTGAAAGATGGGGCGAATCAGGCGCTCAATCGGCTTGTCGGGTATTTGCTCTCGCAAGGCGTCAAGGTGCGTATCTATTCGCCAACTGTCGAGAATCCTGCGTTCGAACCGACGGGTGATCTGTTTTCCGTGCCATCAATCCCTATTCCCGGTCGCGGCGAATATCGCTTTGGATTGGGGCTTACCGGCGGGGCAGAGGCGGATCTTGAAGCGTTTGCGCCCGATATTGTGCATGCCTCGACGCCTGATTCAATCGGCCATCGCGCGGTCACCTGGGCGCGCGCGCGTGGTATTCCTGCTGTGGCGTCGGTCCATACGCGCTTTGAGACCTATTTTCGCTATTACCGTATGCACTGGATGCAGACAGTGATCGAAGCGATTGTCCGGCGTTTGTACCGGCGCTGCGATGAAATTTACGCACCGTCCGAAAGCATGGCGGCGGTGCTGACCGATCAGCGTATGAGCCGTCATGTGCACATCTGGAGCCGCGGCATCGACCGCGACCTTTATCAACCGGCAAAGCGCGATATGGCGTGGCGGCGGGAGATTGGCATAGCTGATGATGAGCTTGTCATCCTGTTTGTCGGTCGGCTGGTGCTTGAAAAGGGCCTCGATACGTTCGCCGATACGCTGAAGGAACTGGATCGGCGCGATGTGAAATACCGGGCGCTGTTCGTCGGCGACGGCCCCGCGCGCGGCTGGATCGAGGAGGCTGCGCCGCAAGGCCTGTTTATCGGTTTCCAGCAGGGCGAGGATCTGGCGCGGGCCTATGCGTCGTCCGACATCATGTTCAACCCGTCATCAACCGAAACATTCGGCAATGTGACGCTTGAGGCGATGGCGAGCGGCTTGCCGGTGGTCGCGGCGCGTGCGACGGGGAGCCTTAGCCTCGTCCATGATCGCATCAATGGTCGACTGACAACGCCTGACGATATTGGCGAATCCGCCGATGCGCTCCAGGCCTATCTATCGGACGCAGAGCTGCGCACGAGCGCGGGTCAGGCAGGCTGCGAGATCAGCAAGCGATTTGATTGGGATGCAATCAATCAAGGGCTGCTTGATCGTTATCTGGCGCTGGTGAACCGGCAGGCGTCGCGGCACTGAGATTGTCTTCGCGTTAAAGCCGTCCATCAAAAATGTAGTTCATCATCCCGAGCGCAGTCGAGGGACCGCAAAGACGCGGGGATATCGTGCGTCCCTCGACTGCGCTCGGGATGATACACTTTGGAAAGCGGATCAAATTTGCAGCTAACACTTGATCAGCAACATCCCGCGGCCGCTGCGATTTCGGCCTGCGTCTTGCCAAAAGGCATAAGCGAGCCACAGCCGGGGAAAATGCCGAAATGTCTGGTGAAATCGCCGAAAAATTCAAAATGTTCGGCAAAGCGTGTGTCGCTGAGCATTTTCCAGGTGTTGCCGCAAACCGGGAAAATGCGTCCAGCCTCGATCGCGTGATGCGCGTCCAGGTGGAAGACATCGGGGCTGTCCGCAACTGTTCCACGATAGCGCACCGCCTGACCGTAATCTTCGCATTGCGGTTCGAGGCCTGCGAGCTTGAACAGGCGATATGTAGCGGAATAAAAGCCGATCCCGCTTAGCGTTTTGGTGATCGCGGGATCGTTGATGGCAAGCGGTCGGTCGGTGACGAGACGCGGATCGTCGAACCCTGCCGCCTTTGCCAGCCGGTCGAAATCTCCCCAATATAAGGCGCCTGCAAGGCATTCACCGTGGAGAACGGGGTCGGAAAGCAAGGCGCTTGGCACGCGGCGGTCGGCGTAGATATCCGAAAAATACAGCTCCCCACCCGGTTTCAGCAGATCAAAGGCCGCGCGAAATACCGCGGCTTTATCAGCGACAAGGTTGATAACGCAGTTCGAGACGATGACATCGAAACTGCCCGGTTCAAGGTCAAGCGCGGCGAGGTTTTCTATGTCGCCTTCGATGAAACGCGTATTGCTGTGTGCGTAGCCAAAGCGTGCGCGGTGCCAGTCATTGTGGCGATTGGCTATGTCGAGCTGTTGGCGGGTGGTATCGACGCCCGTGACGCTGCCGTTTTGTCCGACCAGTTGCGCCAATATATAGGCGTCCTGTCCGGCGCCAGATCCCAGGTCAAGCACATGCGCGCCCGATATTGCCTGCGGCGCGACGAAGCCGCAGCCATAATAATGCGCTTTGACCTCGTCATGGACATTGGCAAGTGCTGTGCCAATTTCTGGTGGCGGTGTAGCGATTGTGCAGCAGGCATCGGTGCGCAGGTCGGCCGAGCCTGACAGGGTCTCGCCGTAATATTGGCGGCTGTTCTCAATGTTCATATGTGCTCCGCGGTTTCTATGGAATTCGTGTCACCATGCGCTTTTGTTACACGCGCGTGCCTCTGCGGGAATTGATATGTTTATCGCTTGCCCCTATATTGGCTCTGCCGGGCTTGCCCGGATATGGCGATAAATGATGCCGTGAAATAGGTACAGCGGACCCGGGGGCGGTACCCGGCGGCTCCACCACAAGGCGCGGGAAGGCGCGCGATTTCTGATGGGGCCGAACTAGGATCGACGTGTGCTGAAAGACGATGTTTTTGCCCGGCCTGAATGCGCCGTAAAACCGTTCAAAACCAATAAATGCTAACGATAACGAAGCATTTGCGATTGCAGCGTAACGTATAGGTCCTAACGGACTAAGGTTACAAAGCTAAGCACGGTTGGGCTGCACCGGGTAACAGAAGCAGACACCAGCGGCCTGGGGGGCGCCGGGCAACAGAAGCTCCCCACCTTATGCCCCTTGACCCGGACCCGTGTCGGGGCCACCTATGGATGTATGACAGAAGAAACGCCGCCAGAAAGCCTGATTCCCTACGACGAAATCGTGCAGGATGCCCTGCGCGGTGTGGTTTATGGCGTTTTGAAGCGGATTGAAGCCGAGGGCGGCCTGCCGGGCGAACATCATTTCTACATCGCCTTCAACACGCGTGCGCCAGGCGTCGACATGCCGCCGCATCTGCGCGAACGCTATCCGGACGAAATGACTGTGGTCATTCAGCATCGCTATTGGGATCTTGTTGTCGGGCGCGATGGCTTTGAAATCGGCCTGTCATTCAATCAGGTGCCGACCAAGCTTGGCATTCCCTATGCCGCGATCACCGGATTTGTCGATCCGTCGGTGAATTTTGCGCTGCAATTCCAGTCGTCGGGCGAGACAGCGGCGAACAACGATGTTCAACCCGAAGAGCCTCCCGTCAGCGAGGAGAGCGCGGCTGAACCCGATGCCAAAAGCGATGATGGCAGGGATGATGGTTCGAACGTCGTCACGCTGGACGCGTTCCGCAAGAAATGAGCCGCTACGCGACATGACCCGGACCCGCACCGAAACGGATAGTTTCGGGGGCATCGAGGTTCCCGCCGACGCCTATTGGGGTGCGCAGACACAGCGGTCGATCGGCAATTTCCCGATCGGCGGCGAGTTGATGCCAGCGCCGCTTATTCACGCGCTGGCGATTGTCAAACAGGCCGCAGCGCAGGTGAATGCGGACCTTGGCGCGCTCGACAATAATCTTGCGCCCGCGATCCTTGAAGCCGCCGCAGAAGTGGCGAACGGCAAACATGATGATGCGTTTCCACTCGTCGTCTGGCAGACGGGTTCGGGTACACAGACCAATATGAATGCAAATGAGGTCATTGCCGGTCGCGCAAATGAGCTGCTGACCGGCAACCGGGGCGGCAAGTCGCCCGTCCACCCCAATGACCACGTCAATGCCTCGCAAAGTTCGAACGACACATTCCCGACAGCGATGCACGTCGCTGCTGCGCGTGAGGTCGCGGCGCGGTTGCTGCCAGCGCTTGCCCATTTGCAGAATGCGTTGGGGGAGAAGGCGCGGGCGTTTGCCGATATTGTCAAAATCGGCAGGACGCATTTGCAGGACGCGACGCCAGTGACTCTCGGCGACGAATTTTCGGGTTATACGCAGCAGGTGACGGACGGCATTGCCCGGATCGAGGCCGTTCTGCCCCGGCTTTACAGGCTGGCGCAAGGTGGCACGGCGGTTGGCACGGGACTGAATAGTCCAAAAAGTTTTGCCGGCGCTGTGGCAAAGGAGATCGCGCGCCTGACCGGACTGCCATTTGAAAGCGCGCCCAATAAATTCGAAGCGCTGGCAAGTCACGACACGATGGTCGAGCTGTCAGGCGCGCTCAACGTGGTCGCGGTCAGCCTCAACAAAATCGCGAACGATCTGCGTTTGCTCGGATCGGGGCCACGTTCGGGCCTTGGCGAGATCAGCCTGCCGGAAAACGAGCCGGGCAGTTCGATCATGCCGGGCAAGGTCAATCCGACACAGGCCGAAGCGCTGACCATGGTGGCTGCGCAGGTGATGGGCAATCATGTCGCAGTGACCTTCGGTGGCGCACAGGGGCATCTGGAGCTTAACGTCTTCAAACCGCTGATCGCCTATAATGTCCTGCAGTCGATCCGGCTGCTTGCCGATGCCTCGTCAAGTTTTGCCGATCGCTGCGTTGTGGGCATTGTGCCGAACCGTGAACGCATTGACGCGCTGCTCGAACGATCGCTGATGTTGGTGACGGCGCTTGCGCCCGAGATCGGCTATGACAATGCCGCGAAGATTGCAAAACACGCGCATGAGACGGGGACAACATTGCTTGAAGCGGCGCTTGCGCTCGATATCATTTCCGAAAGCCGTTTCCGCGAGATTGTCGATCCGGCAGCGATGCTGCGCCCGCACTGATCAGGCGGCAGACGACAGTCTTTCAGGCGTGGCCTTGGGGGCCATATGGCCCACAGGCACTTCGATATGGTCGTCGAACAAGACGCCAAAGCGTGATTCATTCGTCCAGCGAATCGTGCCCTTCCGGCTCGGTTCCCTGTCGATGAAGATTTCGACGTGGAGGCCCGGCTCGGCTTTCCAGTCGGCTTCGAACATGGCGCCGGTTCCCGAAATATTGCGCAATTTCGCTTTCCGTCGGCTGTTCTCGTAATAAATCTCGACGCTGCGGAGCATGACGCTGCGATGCGCGCGGTTGGTCTTGTGGCCCTGAGCCGTCAGAGGCGTCTTTTTCTGCGCAAGCGCAAGCGCGGCTTCCGCGCTAAGGGGCTTGCTATAAATATAGCCCTGTACCTGCGAGCATCCCAGTTCACGGATGGTGTCAAGATCGTCATGGGTCTCTGCGCCCTCGGCCGTCGTCAACATGTCGAGGCTGTTGGCAAGCGCGACGATGGCTTTCACAATGGCGGCCTTCTGGCCGTCTTTTGCCGCTGCGCCGCTGACAAAGGATCGATCAATCTTGATTTTGCCAAAGGGGGCTTTCAGCAAGTATCCGAGGCTGGAATAGCCAGTGCCGAAATCGTCGAGTGTCAGCTTCACGCCAAGCGTGTCGAGCTGTCGCAAAGTTGCTTTGGTTGTGTCATTTTCCTGCAAGAAAATGCCTTCCGTGACTTCGAGTTCGAGCCTGCTTGCAGGCAATTGGCTTTGGGCGATGGCATTGACGACCAAAGACGACAGATTGGGGTTGGCGAACTGCAGTGGCGAGAGGTTGACGGCGATGCGAAGATGGTCTGGCCATTGCGCCGCAGCTGCGCACGCTGAACGAATAACCCATTCGCCGATCTGTTCGATAATGCCGGTTTCTTCGGCGAGGGGAATAAATTTTGTCGGTGATATTTCGCCATATTTTGGATGATACCAGCGCGCCAGGGCCTCGAAGCCGACCAGCATTTCAGATCCGGCATCGACGATCGGCTGGAAATATAAAGAGAGACCGTCATTTTTAAGCGCGCTGCGCAAATCGACTTCCATCAAGCGCCGCGCATCGGCAGCCGAATGCATATCGTCTTCGTAAAAACAGTGTCGCCCGCGACCGCGGCCCTTTGCGGCGTAAAGTGCGAGGTCGGCGTTCCGCAGGACGGCATCAACTGTATGTCCGTCATCCGGGCCAATGGCGATGCCGATCGTAGCGCCAATGACGACGCGGTGCGATGACACGGTGTAGGGGGCCGACAGATATTCGATGATCCGCTTTGCCAGCGTTTCGAGATGTTCGCGTTGCGAGGCATTGCTGAGGACGATCGCAAATTCATCACCGCCCAGACGGCCGACGCGACCGTCCGAGCCGATCAATGTGTCGAGCCGTTCGGCAACCTGTTCGAGCAGGACATCGCCAATTTGATGCCCCAACGTGTCATTGACGGTCTTGAAGCGATCAAGGTCGAGCAGGAACAGTGCAACTTTAGTGTGATCGTGTTTGACCTGCTCAAGTGTTTTGGCCAGCGTCTCGCGAATGGTGCTACGGTTGGCGAGCCCGGTCAGCGGGTCGAACCGCGCCATATGGGCCATCTTGTCTTCGGAGTTGCGGACTTCGGTAAGATCGGTGCCGATGCCGCTGAATCCTACGAATTTTTCAAACTGGTCGTAGGTTGGATGACCGGACAGCGACCACCAGTGAATCTTGTCGCGTACACGTACGGGCAACAGGACATCGCTGAACGCCAGCCGCGCCTGCAGATGGAAGCTGAGCGCACGCATGTCACTGTTGCTGTTGTCATCCAGCTCTGCATCAAGTGCAGCAAGGTCTGTCAGCGGATGCCCCAGAATATCCTGTTCTTCGCTGTCGATTGCATCAGTAAATTTGGGGGATGCGTAGGTTAATCGCCCATGTGCGTCGGTTTCCCAGAACCAGCCATTGCCATTTTTTTCAAATGTTTCGGCCCGGTGGGCAATGCGCGCGTGGCCTTCTGCTTTTTTGTGGACGGAATTGACAGCGGAAAAATGCTGGCGCGCAGCGACATAGGCGATGGGTACGCCCAGGAAGGCCGCCGCGATCATCGCGACAAAGTGCGCACCGTCGATATTCGCAATCAGGCTGATGCAGGCAAAGGCCGTAATAAACCCAATCTGTGCAATGGGGATCGGAGAGAACCCAACGACGCAGACAATGAGGCTGGCCATGGCAAGCGACCCGGCAATCGAATCCGTGAATATAACGGGTGCGCTTGCCCATTGTGCGCCAAGCACGATTGCGCCAAGGGCAATGGCGCGCGCGCTGTTTGCCGGGCTGAGACGAAAGACGTGATCCCAGACCACCGATGTGATTATGGCGAAGATCGCGAGGCCGGAACCGATGGCCGACCAGATCATCGCTTCGGGTCTCATCAAAGGCCACGCGCTTATCAAAAGGATGCAAATGCCGACGAGCGATGCGACGCTGATGACAGGCAATAGCGGCCTTTGAATGCCGAGATTGCGCGCGGCGTGCAAAATTTCGTCCGGCGACAAGGGTCGCGGCGTTCTGACCCCAGACAGCCAATCGTCAATCGCGTCGTCGTCAGGCTGACGGATATTTCTGATCAAATTCACGCGTCGCATCGGTGCCTGTTACCATGAAAAGTGTGCAGAATTGGTTTCACTGAAGACTGAATTTCATAATATTTATACTAAAATTTCAACGAATATGGATCTGCAACCCCGATGAAATGGCATTTCGGATCAAAATCTTGAGGAGCACGCGTGGCGCAGCGCCTTGACGACAGCCGGTGATCGGTTAAATCCGCAGACGTGAGCATCGTAAACGCACCCAAACGTCGCGGAATATTATTCGTGCTGTCATCGCCGTCCGGCGCAGGCAAGACGACGATCGCGCGACGCTTGCTGGCCGCCGAGCCTGAACTGGCGGTTTCGGTTTCGGCCACCACGCGCGCACCGCGCCCCGGTGAAGTCGAAGGGCTTGATTATGTTTTCAAGACCGATGCGCAATTTGATCGGATGATCGAAAATGACGCATTTCTTGAATGGGCGCATGTTTTTGGCAATCGTTACGGTACGCCGCGCGGGCCGGTGGATGCCGCGCTGGATATCGGGCGCGACGTGTTGTTCGACGTGGATTGGCAGGGCACGCAACAATTGTCGCAGTCGGCGGGTGATGATGTCGTTTCGATCTTCCTGCTGCCACCGTCGCTGCGCGAGCTTGAACGTCGTTTAAGAGCGCGCAGGACCGATAGCGAAGAGGTCATCGCCGGACGGATGGAGCGTGCGGCGGCAGAAATATCGCATTGGCCGGAATATGATTATGTGCTGGTCAATGATGATATCGATGATTGTTTTGACGAGGTGCATGTCATCGTCCGTGCCGAACGTCTGCGCAGAACGCGGCGGGGCGAATGGCTGAGCGGGTTTACACGGACAATGTCTTCGCCAAAGTCCTGAAGCGAATGGGCGTGGGAAAATGATGCTGTATCGCGTAGATATGGGATTGTTGTACGCAAACTTGCAAAATCGCTGATAAAGCCGGAGTCATGAGAATCGTGCATATTTCCAAGACATTGTGGGTGTTAACCGTCGGCGCGCTTGCCGGTGTCAGTTTTGCAATGGCGGTCGACCGGATCGAACCGCAGGCTGAAGCGCAGGCGAGCCGTCAGGCCGAACCGGAATTTGTGGCTGCGCCGTCGGTTGTACGGAAAGTGCCAACGGGTCAGCAGCAGATTGTGCTGTCTTATGCGCCGCTCGTCAAAAGCACGGCACCTGCTGTCGTCAATGTTTTTACCGCGCGCGTGCGGCAGAGCCGGGCGCGCGACCCGTTTTATGATTTTTTCTTTGGTCAGGGGCGCATGGCACCACAGCCGCGCGTTGAACAGTCGCTCGGTTCCGGTGTGATCGTGGCGGGCAATGGCCTTGTCATTACCAACAATCACGTGGTCGAGGGGGCGGACGAGATTATCGTGGCCTTGACCGACAGGCGCGAATATCCGGCAAAATTGCTGTTTACCGACAAGCAGATGGATCTGGCGCTGTTGCAGGTCGATACTGGCGGCGCAACGCTGCCGACGGTTGCGATTGGCGACAGTGACCGTGCCGAAGTCGGCGATGTCGTGGTGGCGATCGGCAATCCGTTTGGCGTTGGCCAGACCGTGACGCACGGTATCATTTCGGCGCTGGCGCGGACGGGCGTTGGGATCAGCGACTATCAGTTTTTCATCCAGACCGATGCGGCGATCAATCCGGGCAATTCGGGCGGTGCGCTGCTCTCGATGGATGGTACGCTGGTCGGCATCAACACGGCGATCTATTCACGCTCTGGCGGGTCGAACGGCATCGGCTTTGCGATTCCGGCGAACATGGTGAAGCAGTTCATAGCGGGCGCAAAGACTGGCAAGATCACGCGCGCATGGATGGGTTTTGGCGCGCAGGGCGTGACCCGTGACATTGCGCGCGGTGTCGGTCTCGACAGACCGGCCGGTGTGCTCGTCAACAGCGTGACGGCAGGGTCTCCCGGTGATCGTGCCGGGCTGAAGGTCGGTGACATCATCCTTGGGGTGGATGGCAAGGATGCGGTCGACCCCGATGCGCTGCGCTACCTCATCGCCAGCAAGCCCGTCGGCGGCAGCGTTTCCATGAGCGTTTATCGCGACGGCAAGACGCGTGCGCTTGATATGAAACTCGTCGCTGCGCCCGAGACACCTGCGCGCGATACGACGACATTGCCGGGCAATCATATTCTTGCCGGTGTGACGGTTGCGAACCTCTCACCGGCGCTGTCGATGGAACTGGGCAACGGCATGCCCGATGCCGGCGTGGTGGTGATGGAAATTGCAGGCAACGCGCCTGCAGCGCGGCTCGGCTTTATCAATCCCGGCGACATTATCGAGAGCGTCAACAAAGCGCAGGTGACGAGTGTGCGCGGTCTTGTGAAACAGGTTGAAAACAGCGAGCGCGAAATGCTGATCCGCCTGAAACGTGGCAGTGCCACGCGCGAATGCTATTACCGTGCGCCGCGCAGTTTCAGCTGTAGGGGCTGAGGCAGAGCGGGGCATCCACAGTACCCAATCTTATCATCCCGAGCGCAGTCGAGGGACGCACGATGGTTCTACGTCTTTGCGGTCCCTCGACTGCGCTCGGGATGATGGGGCTTTTGTGAAAGTGGCCGGGGCGCGCCTAATTCCTGGCGCGGGCTTCGGCGATGGCACTTTTCAGGGCGTCATAGCCGACCGCGCCTGACAAGATACGGTCGCCAATGACATAGCTTGGCGTGCCGGTCAGGCCAAGTGCGTTGCCGAGTTCAAGGTTCCGGTCGACCACCGCTTTCAGGCGGTCGCTTTGCATGTCGCGCGCGGTGCGGGCTTCGTCGAGTCCCGAGGCGCGGATGACCTGTATGGTCTTTTGCGTCGATACGCGGGCCTTGTCGGCAAACATGCGTCTGAAAAAATTCACATATTTGCCTTGTTCCGCGGCAGACAGGCTGGCGAGCGCGGCTTCGCGCGACTGGGCGCCAAGCACGGGGAGGTCGCGGTACACCACCTTCAGATTCTTGTCTTCCTTGAGCAAGCGTTCAACATCAGGATGCGACAGGCGGCAATAGGGGCAATTATAGTCGAAAAATTCGACCAGCGTGACGTCGCCGTCCTTTGCCCCGGCCCATGCGCTGCCATAGGGCGTTTCGATGGCCTCGCGGTTTTTGGAAATCAGATTGATGACTTCGCGCTGTTGCAGGCGGTTGACGGCTTCGGGAATGATTTCGGGGTTTTCGAGGATGTAATCGCGAACAATGGCTTCGATTTCGGCGCGTTCCGCACTTGCCGTACCCGGTATCCGGCCATTCAGCACGATAACAAGCCCTGTAACGATAAGGCCAAGAACACCAAATCCGATCCAGCCCACACTCCCCGGCCAGCGTTCTTTCAGCTGGCGTATTCTGTCCATCATCAACGTCTCTTTTTCTTGCCGTCTTTTTCAAGTTCGTGCTGGCTTACCATGAAAATGTCCTGTGCGCGAAGCCAGTCGGGCGTGCCTTCCTTAAGTCCGGCCATTGCGGTGCGGGCGCTCGAAATGGCGAGGTGCGGCTGACCTGACAGATTCTGCTGTTCGGCGCTTGCAAGAGCGGCGCGGGCCTCGTCGCCTTCACGCGCATAGGCGATGCCAAGCTGGTACCATGCAAAGGGGTTGCGGTTGTCGCGCGCCACTGCGGCGCGCAGGATCGTCTTGGCCTTGGCGGCGTCTTCGGGTTTTTCCGTCGATACGAGTGCGTGGCCGAGCATACTGGCGATGAGCGGCTGATCGGGCGCAAGCTTGACGGCCTTTTCAAGCGGTGGGATCGATTCCGCGACCTTGCCCGATTCAAGCAGAACCTGGCCCTTCAGTTCAAGAAAATAGGGGTCGTTGGGGTCTTCGCGCAGCAGCCAGTCGACTTCTGTGGCGGCACGATCGGGGTAGGCGTCCTTGTGCCAGGCATAGGCGCGCGCATAATGCGCCGGAATCGACATGTCGGTTTCAGGATAAACCTGAAACGTGCGCGCGGGTGTTTCGACGAAGCCGAGCAGCTTGCCCTTGATACGCTGGAACCGGCGTTCAAGGTCGGGGTCGGGCGGGGTATCCCAACTCGGCGAGGCCTTCAGCTTGGTTTCAAGATTGGCAATGCGGTCGCCGGTCAGCGGGTGGGTGCGCGCATAGGGGTTGTCCTGCGGTATGGCGAGGCGGAATTCCTGATTCTGCAACGTCTTGAAAAAGGCAATCATGCCCTTGCCCGAAATGCCGGCCTTGCCAAGGAACAAGGCGCCGGCCTGATCGGTCGAGGATTCCTGATTGCGTGAATAGGCAAGGAAACTGCCCATTGCAGCCTGTTGACCGGCACCGAAAATCGCCATGCCGGCCTCGCCCGCGCCTGCCGCCATCGCCGCAGCGCCAAGCAGCATCGAAAGGATGGTGATCCGCGTCGCGCCCGTCGCGCCGTCGCTGAAGCGTATGGCATGGCCGCCGGTGATGTGGCCAAGCTCGTGCGCGACAACGCCTTGCAGTTCGTTCACATTTTTCGCGGCGACGATCAGACCGCTATGGACATAGACGGTTTGCCCGGTGGCGACGAAGGCGTTGATGCTGGGGTCGCCGATCAAATAGACTTCGAGCATTTTCGGGTTGAGACCACCAGCCTCGGCCAGCGGGCTCGCAAGGTCGTGCAGGAATTGTTCGGTTTCGGCATCGCGCAAAATGCCCTGCGCGTGTGCAGGCGAGGCGACGCTCGACAGCATGATGAGCGCCACCATGGCGATCCGCAGCAATTTTCCGGCCATGTCACTATACATCAGCATGACAGTACCTTTTGTTGCTGAACCTCGGCTGAAGCCACGAGACGG
>JBFKAE010000073.1:0-14255 GCA_041621755.1 Sphingomonadaceae bacterium
GTATATCGAGGCCGCGGCACGCATCAAGCCGGTGCGCGGCGACATTCGCGATGAACCGCGCAAAGCCGAGGTTATTGAAAAAGCGTGTAAGGCAGCAGACGAGATTGGTCTGTCACGCGACTATGTGGCGGCAATATATGAACTGCTCGTCGAACGCTCGATCGCGCACGAACTCGATCTCTTTGACGCTTCGAATGCGCGCTAATCCAGCCATTTCATGAAATGGCGCGAGTGACGGGACTTGAACCCGCGACCTCCGGCGTGACAGGCCGGCGCTCTAACCAACTGAGCTACACCCGCGCGATGCGCTTCGCCATGTTTACTGGCGAGGCCGCGCGTACCTATGGTGAGGGCGAAGTGCTGTCAAGCGCTGCCTGCACTGAAAATCCATAAACCTCTTCACAGTGCGTAAAAGGGGCGCCTGCATATTTCTGGTAAGCGGTTTTTCCGACGTGAAGATAATGTCTGTTTCGCGCCAATAACATTGTCAGTTACCGCACAGACATTTGTGCCGAAACCTCGAATTCGATCCGATCCGGATCATTTTTCACAGGGTCAGACAAAAAAATCATGCCTGATGAATTTTTTTCGCCTAGAAAATCCGCCATAAATTTAGAAATAACGCAGCTAATATAATAGCATACAGGTATTTTTAACCAAACATTTATTGGACGGCGACAAATCTCCTCTCGATCGGCTTTGCCCGGTCATGTTTTGGGGGAAGTGTGAGTTGCGTTGTGTAAGAAACTGGTCGGTTGCAAAACCAACCGTGTGTTCGCTGTTGCTGGTGGCAGGAGCCTGTCTGTCACCAGCATCGGCAATCGCACTCGGCACAGCAGCAGGCACAACCATCATCAATGTCGCCCATGCAACCTATACAGACGGGGCAAGCCTCCCCCAGTCCGTGACATCAAACGCTGTTTCGATCCGCGTTGAAGAAATTATTGATGTGGTCGTGTCGACCGTGGGCGCGCAGCCCGTTGCTGTTTTGTCCGGCGATACCGGGCGCATGATGACCTTCCGCGTCACCAACAGTGGCAATGGTCCTGAAAATTACTCGTTGCTTGGCAATCCACTGATAGGTGGCGACCAGTTTGATCCAAGCCTTGTCCGTATTGTTCTCGACAGCGACGGCGACGGGACTTTTGACCCGCTTAACGACCAGATTTATGCACCTGGAGGTGAGCCGCTGATCGGTGCTGACGGATCAATCGACATATTCTTATTCGTCAATATTCCTGGCTCCGCGACAAATGGCGATCAGGGGTTGCTGACTCTCACCGCGTCGGCAACGACCGGCTCTGGCACACCCGGCACGCTTTTTCCCGGCGCGGGTCAGGGTGGCAGCGACGCCATACTTGGCGCGGCATCAGGCACAAGCTCTGCAACGGCGACCGCGCTTGTCACATCTGACCTACCTACACTTGCAAAATCATACGTAATCGGCGGCGATGGCTTGCCGACCAAGGGTGCACGGATCACGTACACCATCATTGCAAATCTCGGCGGCAGTGCGGTGACATCACCCGTCGTCACCGACCCCATCCCCCAAGGTACACACTATGTTCCCGGCAGTCTGATGCTTGATGGCGCAGCTCTCAGCGACGCCGACGATTCAGATGCTGGCCATTTCACCGGCTCAGCCGTTGCAGTTGCACTTCCAGGCAGCGGCGGCGGGCCACAATCCATCAACTTTCAGGTCGAGATTAACTGACGAGAGAGAGGAGTCTTGGCAATGAAAATCACCCTGACGCTTATTGCCATCATTGTTGCGGTCTTTGGATCGGCGCCGGCAATCGCCGCACCGGTCGAATTGATCAGTAATGTTTTTGTTGAGCAGCGCATCATCGCCGAAGATGGTCATGAGACCATCAAATTATTGCCCGCCGAGCGCGTTATTCCGGGTGACAAATTGCGATTCATCATCACTTACAAAAATGCTGGTGAAGCGGCGGCTGGTGATTTTGTCATCACCAATCCCGTACCCGAAAGCGTTGCCTATGCAGGATGGGATGGCGACTTTCCTCCGGTCGTATCGATCGACAAAGGCAAATCCTATGGTGTGCTCGAAGCATTATTGGTTCGTACCGCCGATGGCGCGGAACGCCCGGCACGGCCTGATGACGTCACCCATGTCCAGTGGAAATTCGCAAATCCAATTCCCGGTGGCGGCGCGGGACAAGTCTCCTTCAAAGCTGAACTGCGATAATTTCATAGAGTAGATTATATCTTAAATTATTATTTTCGGGGGAAAATATGACTTCCAGATCACATACAAAGCTGATCACTGCGGTGTCAGCAATCGCAATGCTGCAAAGCACCACAAGTCTTGCAGCCCCAACCGGAACCCTTGCCGGCACCACAGTCATTAACAATGCAACCGTCAATTTTTCCGTGGGCGGCGTTGCACAGACTCCTGTTATCTCGCCCGATGACAGTTTTCTGGTTGACCGTCGTGTAAACCTCAACGTGTCTGAAAGCGGTAGTTCAACAACCACAGTGACACCGGGGTCCATCAACCAGATCACGACCTTCGTGCTAACCAACACTACCAATGACACGCTCGATTTTAGTCTGGCGGCAGCTCAGGATGTCGGCGGCACAGCAGCGCATGGTGGAACCGACAATTTCAATGCAAACAACATTCGTATTTTCGTCGATAATCCGGTCACCGGCTTGGTCGGCACATATGATGCTGGTGATACGCTAACCTATGTCGACGAGCTTGCTTCGGGAGATCAGATCATGATCTTCGTCCTGGCCGATATTCCACTCCAGGCAAACGGCGATATTGCAAGCCTGACACTCACCGCGACGGCGGCAAGCGGCGGAGCAACAGCGAGTCAGGGCGCGGACCTTATCGAAACCGTCGGCGGGAATACCGCAGGCGTCGATACAGTCTTTGACGACGCTGCGGGTGATACCGATCTTGCCAATGACGGCAAGTCCAGCGACGATGACGATTATACCGTTTCGGCGGCAACGCTCGCGCTCGTCAAAACCAGTCTTGTAATTTCCGACCCGGTTCGCGGCGTAACCAACCCGCTCGCCATACCCGGCGCAGTCGTCGAATATTGCATAGAGGTAGCAAATTCGGGCTCTGCGGCAGCAACCGGCGTCAATCTCAGCGATACGCTGCCTGGCGAAACAACGTGGGCATCAGGCGGTGATCAGAATTTTCGCGTCGGCGGTGCCAAGGCGCTTGGCGTCTGCGATGATACGGGATCGGTCGAAGATGACGATGCGGTTGGCGGCGATGAAAGCGATCCAACCGGCGGTTCGCATTCTGCAGGTGTGGTGTCGGCATTGATCCCGACAGTCGCGGCTGGCGCGAGCACGACGGTAAAATTCCGCGTCACAGTCGACTGATAGACGGGAATCGGATTTGTCAGTTTCACATCCGGAGGTCGCCTGATCTTTGGAAGTGGCTTCACTTCCGTCATGACGCGCTTTCTATCGACCATATGGTTCTTGATTGTCCTGGGGCTGACATATCCCGGGATGGAGCTACACGCGCGGGCTGAGACCATTTCCAATATCGCGCATTTGGCATTCGAACTTAATGGAACTTCCCTCAACGTAGATTCCAACACGGTCAGCTTCGATACGGTCGCCAGACGCACGGCATCGAGTATTGCCATTTTGCGCAAACGCCCCGGTGCTGACGGCATTCAAATTCCCTCCTCTGCTGGTCAATGTAAACTGGCCGACGGTGCGATGACAGCTATCGAGCTGCCGCAAAGTGGTGCGGATAGTCAGAGTCCAAGCTCGTTGGGGACGGCGATCAGCTTCCAGGCAGGAGACATCATCTACCTGTCGCTCTCGGACGCAGATCAGAATCTTGATCCTGCAATCGTCGAAAGCGTCGAAGTCACTGTCACAACCTCATCAGAAGACCTCGAAATCATCTCGCTTTTTGAATCCGGCACCAACACAGGTGTGTTTGTCGGCGCATTGCCAACGCATAATAATCCGCCGCCAGCCCAAAATGATTGCCGCCTGTTCATTCGATCCGGCGACAAGTTGCAAGTTCATTACACCGACAGCGCCGCCCCCGACGACGTCGCAAACGCAGAATTGCTGATCGACCCCTATGGCATTGTCTTCGATTCGCAGACCGGCACGCCAGTGAATGGGGTAAGCGTTACATTGATCAACAACGACACCGGACTTCCAGCGCAGGTTTTTGGCGACGATGGCATATCCCCCTATCCTTCGACCGTCATATCGGGCGAATCCATCACTGACAGCGGCGGCAATACATACGCTGCCATTATCGGCGGATACCGCTTTCCGTTCGTAGCGCCGGGTCGATATCGGCTGAGGATCGAACCACCTGCGAATTATAGCGCGCCATCGCGTGTCCCGCGTAGCGCGCTCACACCGCTACTCAATCCCGAAGGCAAGGCCTTTGTTATCGAGGACGGCTCCTTTTCTCTGCCCTTTGACCTCGTCGGTCCACAGCCTTTGCGCATCGACATCCCCATTGATCATCAAACCCGGAACTTCACACTTGAAAAAACCGTCTCCGTCACGCTCGCCGAAACCGGCGACTATGTGCACTACAGGCTGCGCGTCGAAAATCGCGACGCCGTCTCTGCTGGTCCTTTCGCCATCGTTGATGACCTGCCGCGCGGACTCAATTACAAGGCGGGGTCAGTACGTACGGCCAATAATCTCAGCGTCGATGAACCCGGCATATCTCCAGATGCACGGCGGCTGACCTTTACGATCCCAGGAATTGCAGCGAACGGTACGGTTGAAATCGGCTATACGGTCGTCGTCGGACCCGACGCGGTTCCAGGCACTCTTATCAATCGCGCGACGGCCTTTCTGGGACCGGTCGCGATCAGCAACGAGGCTCAGGCGAGCCTGCGCATTCGTCCGCCCTTCCTCACCGACGCCGCTACCATCATCGGACGCATCAGCGTTGGCCAATGCGGCGTCAACGATGCCGAGCGCGAAGGTCTCGCGGGCGTCCGCCTGCTGCTTGAAGACGGTACTTATGTTATTTCCGACGCTGAAGGCCGCTACCATTTTGAAGGCATCACCCCGGGCATCCATGTCGTCCAGATGGACGTGTCCAGCCTCCCCGAAGGCTATGAACCGGCGGATTGCGTCCGCAACAGTCGCCACGGCGGGCGATCCTTTTCGACCTTTGTCGACCTTGCAGGAGGATCGCTCTGGCGGGCGGATTTTGTACTCATCAAGACCAGCGTTACTGCAGAAAAAACCAGATCAACGTCCATTCCAGAACCGCTTAGCGCCCCTGCTGCCGCGGGCGGAGAAACGGACTGGCTTGCCGGTCAGACGCCGGGAAACGCAATCCTGTTCCCGCAAGCCGGTCACAATCCCCGCGCCCCCGCACAACGCGTCGTCGTCAAACATTCGCCCGGCACAAAGGTGAATTTGACCGTTAACGGCGTGCCTGTATCGCAGCTGGCCTTTGATGGTACACGCGGCGGCGTTCGTGAGGGCGTCTCGGTCAGTACATGGCGTGGCCTGCCGCTCAACGATGGCAAGAATGTCATCATGGCCAAAATCCTCGATGGTGCAGGCCACCACCTTCAAACGCTGGACCAAAGCGTCTGGTTTACCAATAATGCAGCGCGCGCGACGATTGTTACGGGCAATTCAACGCTTGTAGCCGACGGACGCAGCCGTCCGGTCATCGCCGTGCGCATCACCGATTCAGCAGGACGCCCGGTTCGCGGCGGCAGCACAGGAAAATTCCGTGTCTCCGCGCCATATCTGCCCGCCGCCGAGGTCGATGCACAGCAGGAACGCCAGCTTGCCGGGATGGACGCACGGCCAACCGAATGGCACGTACGCGGGGACGATGGCATTGCCTATATCGAACTTGCCCCAACAACGCAGACCGGTACGCTGACACTTGGTTTTGATTTCCAGTCGGAGCGCCAGACCTATTCGCAAGACCTTGAAGCCTGGCTCTCCCCGGGTGAAAGTGACTGGATCGTCGTTGGCTATGTCGCTGGGACCACCGGCTTTAATACCTTGCGCGATAAATCGAAAATAGCAGACCCCGAAAACGCCGAACACTTTACGGACGGCGAGATTAACTTTTACGCGAAAGGTCGCATTCTTGGCAAATGGCTGATGACGCTGGCCTATGACGAGGATCGCAAGCGTCTGCGCCCTGGCGAACAGCGTCAATTGCTCCGAACGATCGACCCTGACCGCTACTACACCGTTTACGGCGACGGCACCGAGCAGCGTTATGACGCGCCGACATCGGACAGGCTGTATCTCAGGCTCGAACGTGAACAATTTTATGCGCTTTACGGCGATTTTGAAACCGGCCTCTCACGGACCGAACTGACGCGCTACAGTCGTACACTGACAGGGATAAAGACCGAATATCGCAGCAAAATTCTCGGCCTCACTGCCTTTGCCGCGGAAACCGGCCTTGGCTTTGCCCGCGATGAGATTCAGGGCAATGGCCTTTCAGGCCCCTATCGATTGAGCCGGAACAACCTTGTCATCAATTCCGACAAGGTGACAATCGAGGTGCGCGATCGTTTTCAGTCGCAGACCATCATCGAAACACGCCCGATGGTGCGCCATATCGACTATGATATCGACGCCTTTACCGGCACGCTGCGCTTTCGAGAGCCGATCCCGAGCCGCGACCCGAGCCTCAATCCGGTTTTCATCATTGTCGATTATGAAACCGAAAGCACCGCGAAAAAATATCTCAACACCGGTGGACGCGCATCGGTAAAACTTGCGGACGGCAAGGTCGAGGTCGGTGCATCCTATATTCGCGACGAGGACAATGCCGGGCGCACTGATCTTGGCGGGATCGATGTTCGCATTCGCCCACGCGACGACACAGAAATCCGCTTCGAAGCCGCGCACAGCGATCGCGACATCGAAACGCCCACCACAGGCGAGGCCTTTATCGCCGAGATCGAACATCATGGCGAACGCGTCAACGTGCTCAGTTATTTCCGTCAACAAGCCCCTGAATTCGGTGTCGGTCAGCAAAATGCCGCGCAAGGTGGCACCCGAAAATATGGTGCAGAAGGCAGTGTCCGCCTTTCCGATGCCATACAGATCACCGCAAACGCCTACCGCGAAGAGTATCTGGTGGGCCCGGCAAGCCGCACGGCTGTTGACCTTCGCGGTGAATATAAAGGCGGACCGCTGTCACTGCGTTCAGGCCTACGTCATGTCGCCGACAAAAACCAGAATGCGGAAACGCGCCGATCCGACCTCCTGACATTGGGGGTAAGTCACGAATTTTTCGACCGCAAACTGATTGTCGACCTTGATGTAGAACGCGCGCTTGGCGGCAGTAATGATAGCATCGATTTTCCGAGCCGCTATCGCATCGGCGCGCGTTATGCGTTCACCGATGACGTCCGCCTGATCCTCTCACATGAAATCACCGATGGTGATCAGTTCGACGCGCAAACAACGCAAGTTGGATTTGATATTGCGCCCTGGCGCGGTGGACGCCTCACCACCACGCTCAACCAACGCGGCATTTCGGAATACGGTCCACGCACCTTTGCCGCGCTCGGCATGACACAATCGCTGATCGCTGGCGAAAAATGGGGCTTTGACGTCGCTTTTGACAGCAATTCCACCTTAAGTGGACAGCTCCCCGTCGAAGACGTCCTCAATCGCGAGCACCCGGCCGCAAACGGTGGTTTCCTTGGGGAATCGCTGACCGAAGATTTCTGGGCTTTGTCGCTTGGCGCGACCTATCGCACCGAAACACTGTCGTGGAATGGCCGCATCGAATATCGCGATGGCGACAATGGCGACCGCTACGGCATCCGCACCGCCGTTCTGCGCCAGACGCGCGCAGGCATCGCGCTTGCAGCAAGCGCCGATCTTTACCACGTCAAGCAGATCGACCCGCTTTCGCTCGATAGCAGCAACGGCACGTCAGCGCTTGTCCGCCTGTCGGCAGCCTATCGTCCCGAGGACAGTCAGTGGTCGCTGCTCGACCGGCTCGATTTCAAACTGGAAGACGTCTCGAACGGCACCTTGCCAGTCGGCTTTGGTCCACCGTCCGGTTTTCAGGGTCTTGGCGGCAAGTCACGGCGCATCGTCAACAATCTCGCGCTCAACCGCGTATCGCGCAACTGGATCAACGACCAAGGTCACGCGCATGAACAACGCGCACAGCTTTCGATCTACTGGGGCGCCAAATATGTCTTCGACCGCTATGACGGTATGGATTTCAGTGGCTTTTCACAAATTGTCGGGGTTGAAGCCCGCCGCGACATCACTGAAAAATTCGACCTCGGCCTGAGTGCAAGCGCGCTCCACGTCGCCGACGGCGGGCGTCTTGCATACAGCATTGGCCCGAATGTCGGTGCCTCGCCTTTCACCAACGTCTGGCTCAGCATCGGCTATAATGTTGCGGGCTATTACGATCGCGACTTTTCCGAAAGCCGCTACACGCGCGATGGCCCCTACGTCACATTCCGTTTGAAACTCGACCAAATGACGCCCGAGGCGATATTCGGGAATAGCAAACGTAGGTGATTTCACTGGAAGTGGTGCCCCCGGTCGGACTCGAACCGACACGTCTTTCAACACTCGATTTTGAGTCGAGCGCGTCTACCAATTCCGCCACAGGGGCATGATGCGAGTGGCCATAGCTGAATGTTCCGCACTTGCCAATTGCTTGTGTGCAGTCCAGTGAACGCCCATGACAAGGCCACCCAGAAAACCGACCGGCAAACCACTGCGCAAAGGCGCGAACGACCGGCGTGAACGACCCGCGCGACCCGAACGTCAGGGCAGACCGGACAAACGCCCGCACGATGCTCGCAATCCCGCCGCAACAGCTCCTGCACAAAAACCGGCCCCTGCCCGTCCTCACACTCCGGCACAACACAAGCCCGGCGAACCGCAGCGCATTGCAAAGCTGCTCGCACGTGCAGGCGTTGCATCGCGGCGCGAAGTCGAGCGTATGATTGAAAATGGACGAATCGCGCTTGATGGCACGGTCCTCACCTCACCTGCCCTCAACCTCAAATCTCTTGCCGGGGTCGCGGTCGATGGCAAACCGGTCGAGGCTGCATCAGACGCAGTGATGTATCGCTTTCATAAACCTGCAGGGTGCCTCACAACCGCGCACGATCCCAAAGGTCGCCCGACGATCTACGACCTGCTGCCAAAGGACCTCCCGCGCCTCGTTACCGTCGGCAGGCTCGACATGAACACAGAAGGCCTGTTGCTGCTGACCAATGACGGCGAATTGAAGCGCGCGATGGAATTGCCGGTCAATGCTCTTCCCCGCCGTTACCGCGTTCGAACATTTGGTCAGGTCAGCCCCCGCGCCCTTGAAGATCTGATTGATGGAATCACCATCGAAGGCGTGCGCTATGGCCCTATCGATGCATCGCTCGACCGCAAATCCGGTCAATATAGCTGGTTGTCGATGCAAATTACCGAGGGCAAGAATCGCGAAGTACGCAATGTTCTTGAACATCTCGGACTTCAGGTGACGCGGCTGATCCGCACCGGCTATGGCCCGTTCGAACTCGATGAGCTCGCCGTGCGTGGCATTGAGGCTGTGCCTGCCGAGGCTGTTGCTGGCCTCAGAGGGCATCTCAAGCTGAAATGAGGATTATAGCAGGCACATGGCGCGGACGCCCGCTGGTGGCACCGCCAGGCGATGCGACACGACCGACATCGGATCGTGCGCGCGAAACACTGTTTTCTATGCTGGTCAGCCGTGTTGGCACGTTCGAGGGGCTTGCCGTGCTGGATCTTTTTGCAGGAACCGGCGCGCTTGGCCTCGAGGCCCTGTCACGCGGCGCGGCAGATGCGACCTTCATCGAACGGGATCGCGCTGCCATTACAGCGATAAAAACCAATATCGCAAAGCTTGGCGTAACCGAACAGACATCGGTGCTGACCCGCCCGGCAGAAGCTCCCGGCCTTGCCCCAAAGACTTTTGACATCGCTTTCATCGACCCACCTTATGGAAAAGGCTGGGCGGCAAAGACGCTCGACGCACTCGTTACGGGCAACTGGTTAGCGCCCGGTGCATTCGTCAGCGCCGAAACCGCGCGAGATGAAACACTTGAACCTGCCGGTTACACGCCCGAGGCTGTGCGTGATGTCGGTAAAGCCCGCCTGCATATTTTCCGTAGGCAATGAAGCCTATTCAGGCGGCGAGGTTTTCTTTTTGAACAACTGCCGCAAGGCGCCACCCAGTTCTTCCTCGACCGATTTTTTCGGTGCAGGCTCCGCGGCCTCGGTCGCCGCAGGTTGCTGCGCCGTCCCGTCTTCGGCAATGCCCGGTGTTGCCGGTTTTTTGACACCAAGTAGCCCGCCAATATCAAGACCCTCGCCGCCTGTCGCCGCCTTGATGCCGGCCAGTGCGAATCGTTTGGCAAACCAGCCTTGAATGGGTTTCAGTGAATAGGTGACCGTTGGCGTCGGCAAGTTTCCCGCAATTTTCGCCGGAATGACCGGAGCATCGGCATGGCTGC
The DNA here is from genome assembly GCA_041621755.1 of Sphingomonadaceae bacterium. Classification (GTDB taxonomy): domain Bacteria; phylum Pseudomonadota; class Alphaproteobacteria; order Sphingomonadales; family Sphingomonadaceae; genus Sphingosinicella. Next base: position 10,485 of record JBFKAE010000073.1, read on the forward strand.
CCAGTGTCAGCGTCGCATCGATATTCGCATTATACTTGCCGATATCGACATAGCCTTTGGCAGTCGCGCTGCCACCATCCATGTCGGTCGTCACCTTCTGAATGGTAAAGCGCCCGTCTTTGCCTGTCAGGTCTGCGGCCAGTGTGCGATACTGCGTTTCCCCGCCCTTCAACGCCACGCCTGCAAACTGGATAAAGCTGTTCGCAGATCTCAGGTCGCCAAGATGTTCATCCAGCCGTTTCAGGTCGATCTTGCGTATAACGCCATTGCGCGCAGCAATGCGTACCGGACCAAACAGACTATTCATCAGCGCTTTTTGCGACCCTCCGGTGGCGGTGAACGTACCCGAAAAATCAAGCGTCCCGGTTGCAGGCGCACTTGCGGACGCGGCTTGCATCAGTGGTTCAATCGGAACGTCATTCAAGGCCAAGGAAATCTTGAGTGACTGCGTATTTCCTGCAGACAATGTCCCGTTGGCGGCGAGCGCACCGCCGAACATGCCCGCGCTTAGTCCCTCGATCGTCGCAACATTGCCGCGACTGACCAAGGCCAATTGCGGTTTGTCGAGGACATAGTCGCCATAGGTCGCGCGGACCGCCTTCATCGTGATGCGCCCGTCAAAACTGTTGATCCAGTCAAACGACAGTGGCTCGTTCGACCAGCGCTCACCGCCCGAAACTGCCGCCTCCGCCCCGGCCTCATCGTCGCCAAGCAACGCAGAAAGTGGCACCACGTCGGCAACGAATGACGCCGCAACCACCGGCACTATCCCGGCAGTGTTCACCGTCGCATCGCCCTTCAGGTCCATTTTGCCGATCTTGCCCATAATGCCCGAAACACGCACCATGTCGCCCTTGCCAACAATCTGCATACCAAGATCAAGCGGGCCGAGACTGGCACCGCGTGGTCCATCGCGCAGCTTTGCGAGCACCGCCGACGCCTCTGGCGCCCGTGCCGTCGCGGCAAGCTCATAGGCCGTATCAGGATCGGTCCGCACCCAGCCATCAAGTCCAATTTTCGCGCCCGCATAGGTAATCGCCCCACCGATATCGAGCTTCGACATCGGCCCCTTCACTGTAATCGCACCCGTGACGTCGTCCCCGGCAAGCTTGACGGCCAGATCGGCAGTCCGCTTGCCCGACATATTGTCGACCGTCCCCGACGCCGCAACGCCAAAGCCAAGCGCCTCTTTGATGACCGCGTCAGTGAGCGTCAGCCTGTCATCGGCGTAACTCCCCCTCGCGCTGATACCGCCATAGGTACTGCCCGATTGCAGCAGCTTGCCAAGACGAACATTGAAGCGGAGCGGTCGCGCCGCAGCGCTGTCATCCGTCGCCCCGGTGCGCGAAACCAACCGATCCATGTTGAGCGTCGTCATCGCCAGCGCCACGTCGATCGGTGAATTCTCCTGCAACGGATAACGAACCGACGCCGTCACGGCCTGACCATCGAATGTGCCTTTCACATCGGAAAGCATCACGACATCATCATCAAGGCCAATACGGCCACGGATGGCTGCGGGCGGCAATTGCGCATAGCTCTTGTTGCCAAGTGCCACCAGACTTGCCGCCGGACGTGGCAGGTTCGCAAGTATCTCACCTGAAAAACGTGGTTTTCCAGCGGCTGCATCCAGCAAGCCGGTCAAGAACATTTCACCATTGCCGGGTAACGTCACACGCGTCTTGCCAATGGTCAGCCTGCGATCGGCGAGCGACAGCGGCGCGTTCACCGCACCAAACTGCATATCGTCATAGGACAATGCCTCGACACCAAGCAGAACATCGGCCTTGATGGCTTCGGGCAATTCGAACGGTTCGGAGTCATCCTTGCTGTCTTCGGCGATCCAATCGGCAAGATTAACCTTGCCCACAATCGCACGACCCTCAACCGACATCACATCGCCCATTGCAACATCGAGTGTTCCACCGACCGTGCTGCCACCAATATTACCATCGACATCGCGGAGCAGCAGCCGCTCCGACGTGCCTTGCACCGTGCCTGAAAGTTTAAACGGCTTGGCATAGGCAGAGCCACGCGCGGTCTTCTTCTTATCCGCAAACGCATCCATCAGCCCGGCAAGTGTCTCACCTTCCACCTTGAACCGACCGGATACCGGGTTCGCAGCCCCCTCCGCCGCCTTTCCCAACCGCCCGGCGAATTGCACCTGTGTCGCGCCGTCAAGAGTAGCATCAAGATCAATCCCGCCACCCATCTTGTATCCAGCCTTGAACGCCACCGGCAGCGCGCCATAGCGCAGACTTCCGCTCATCGCATATGGCCCTTCGCTGCTCGCAACCTCGATCTGCGCATTGATATCGTCGATCCGCATTTCATCGCTATTCGCGGCAAACCGGATCAGCGTACCGTTCTCGACACGAAAATCGGCAATCGACAGTTCGCTATCGCTCTGCTCGGCTTTTTCCGCGTTTGGATCGCTCCAGTTGTTCGTCCCGTCGGCATAGGTCAGCAGTCTCACGACCGGGGTTTCAAGGGCGATATAGTAAACCTCGACCCGCTTCGAGAGCAGCGGTAAAAACGCGACCGCCGCCGACAGTTTGTCCGAAGTGATCAACGGCTGTGTGCTTGGACCGAATCCCGTTACACGCAGACCTTCAACCGAAAGTCGTGGTCCCGGTAAAAACGAAAACCCAACGTCGCCAGAAACATCAACGCTATAGCCGGTTGCGTCTTCGACAGCCGAGATCAGTTGTGGCTTGAACCAGTTCCAGTCGATGAAGTACGGCACAACGGCAATCGTCGCAGCCGTTCCTGCAACAACGCCAAATCCGATCAGACTTTTCCGCATGACACTCCGTTCCCAATATGTTCTATAGACTGCCGCAACTGAACCTACACTGACCCGCGAAGCCCATTTATAGCAATGACCCTGCCTGTACCCGCCAATTCCGACGACCCGCCATATCTTATCGGCCTAAACGCACCACAGCGCGAAGCGATCCTTACCACCGAGGGACCGGTGCTGATGCTGGCAGGCGCAGGCACGGGAAAAACGCGCGCACTCACCAGCCGTCTTGCCCATATCATATACACAAAGCGCGCATGGCCATCTGAAATTCTTGCCGTTACCTTCACCAATCGTGCTGCACGCGAAATGCGCGAACGCATGTATGACATGCTCGGCGATATGGCCGAGGGACTCACCTTCCTCGGCACCTTTCATTCTGTCGCGGCAGGGATGCTGCGCCGTCACGCGGACCTTGTCGGCCTCCAATCCAATTTCACCATTCTTGACACGGACGATCGGATCCGGCTTTTAAAACAGATCATCACCGGCGCGGGTCTCGACGAGAAACGTTGGCCGGCAAAGCAGCTCGGCGGGTTGATCGATCGCTGGAAAAATCGCGGCTGGACGGCAGAAACTCTGCCAGATGATGAAGGTTTTGCATTTGCAGATGGCAAGGGTGGCGCACTCTACCGCGCCTATCAGGCGCGCCTTATCGAACTCAACGCCGCCGATTTTGGCGATCTCCTGCTACATTGCCTGACAATTTTCGCAAAACACCGCGATGTTCTCACATCCTATCAGACGCGCTTTCGCTATGTGCTGGTTGATGAATATCAGGACACGAATGTCTCACAATATCTCTGGCTGAGACTGCTTGCGCAGGATCATCGTAATATCTGCTGTGTCGGCGACGATGATCAGTCAATCTATTCATGGCGCGGCGCGGAAGTCGCTAATATCCTGCGCTTTGAAAAGGATTTTGACGGCGCCAAGGTTATCAGGCTTGAACAGAATTATCGTTCAAC
>JBFKAE010000074.1:0-14123 GCA_041621755.1 Sphingomonadaceae bacterium
CTGTCATCCTGCGCAAATTGTCGATTGCTTCTTCAAGCTGCGACATCGTTGCTCTCATGCCCGACATCGCTTTGGACAATCATCCGGTAAACGCCTGCACCGGTAGCGGACTCTTCCCTGACAATCTGGTTGCCCTTCTTTCAGCCGCGCGCGCCAACTCGCCATCGAACCAGTCGAGTGCCCAGTTGAAATCGCCCGGCTCTGGCCATCGGAAGCTAGTGACATCTGCCGTATATCGGCGCTTGCAACACCGCAAGCTCGCCGCCCAATATCAACCCCCAGACGAGGCCCGCACTCCGCTAATCTAAGCCGCGATCTGTGCCAAATGTCCTGACGACGGACACCCTGAAAGCGGGCCACTCGCTGGTGTTGCTTCGGTCATTCGTTCATCCTCTTCCCGGCCAACTTTGTAATCGGCAACCACGCTAGAGCTGATTCGACCGTGTGAGGTTTACAGCAATTTGATAAGTTGTATGCAATTTAGCAGCGCTAACTTGCGCCGAATATATTAGCAGGATAACCGGTGCAAGCTGATAGACGCCTTGCCAAATTAAGGAGAAAATCTCGATGGGACGATTGCATGGACGAAACGCCATTGTGACCGGGGGCGGACGAGGCCTTGGTGCCGGAATTGCCGAAGCTCTAGCGGCGGAGGGTGCATCTGTCCTGTTGGCCGATATCCTGCCGGATATGGAAGTGACCGCAGCAGATCTCGCAGGCAAGGGGCACCGTGTGATATTCGCGCGACTTGATGTCACCAATGAGATTGATTGGCTCCGCGCTGTCGCTTTCGGTGTCGAGCAACTGGGAGAAATCTCGATTCTCGTCAACAATGCAGGCATAACGCTCAATCTAGATTTTGAGGCGGTTCTGATCGAAGATTTCCGCCGCATACTTGATGTAAACCTACTCGGAGCCTTTCGCGGTATGCAAGCTGTGCTTCCTTCGATGAAGCGCGCGGGTGGCGGGTCAATTATCAACGTCGCCTCAACCACGACTGACCAGATCCTTTCGATTGCACCCTGCTACGGCGCATCGAAAGCCGCGCTCGCCAACCTGACCAAGAGTGCGGCACTGCATTGCGCCGAACAGGCCTATAATATTCGCGTCAACAGTATTCATCCCGGCGTCCATGCGACGCCGATGGTTGTGGGCGATGGCATGGCAGTCGAACATCCCGCCGCGAAAGCCATTATCGATGCCATACCGATGAAGCGGATGGGCCATCCGCTGGAACTCGGCAAAGTGGTGGCGTTTCTCGCATCCGATGACGCAAGCTACATGACGGGTGCGGAGATATTTGTTGATGGCGGCGCTGTTATCGTCTGAAACAGCTGGAGCGGTCTGGGCGGTGAGCAACAGCGTTGCCCGAAGGGTCAAATCAACCAACCATTGTCAATCCGACCGACACACTGATGGTCTGACCTTGCACATAAGACGCACCGTCCGTAGCCAGGAACGTGATCATCCGTGCGACCTCTTCCGGCTTACCGATACGTCGCAGTGGAATCTGCCGCTCGTTCTTGGCATCGAACTGTTCTGGATCTTCGCGGCTGTATTTGACATCATCGTAGCCAGCCGTACGCGTCGCGCTGGAACTTTAACTTATCCGCTGGACCACCCTGAGGGGGCAGGTCACCGGTCGAGGCGGCCCCAATTTCCCTGTCAGCCATCTGTCCAAGCCGACGCAGCGGAAGATCATCCCCATATCATCTTGCGCTGCACAACATGCGCTTTGGCAAGCATCTTAATGAGGACTGGATCGGGATCAATATGGGTTCAGGTTCGATCGGGCGGAACTGAAGTCAAATGCCAACCGACCGCATTTCTGCGTTCTGCTTGGGTTTGTCCTCGCGGACGTGTATCCTCGCGTCGGGCATGCATTGGGAGAGGCGCGATGAGAATAATGAAGTGGGCGGCACTTGCTGCGTCGCTATTGACTGCGGGCGCAGCTCATGCGGCGAGCGCAGACTATTACCTCAAAATCCCGCCGATCAAGGGCGAGAGTGGAGCGATGAAGCCAGGCATTGAACCCGACGAGATCGACAGCAAGGCGGCGGCCCCGGCAACGTCACAAGCTGGCGACATAACGCTCAAGCGAGGAATTGCCAAAGCGGTCAGGGGCGGCAATGTGGAAACCGAATTCAAGGTCGAGAAGGGCGAAAAGGCGGCTGGCGATGATCATAAGGGCTGGATTGAACTGATTTCGCTGCGTGAAGCGCCCTTGGCCCAGGCAACCGGGCGGCGCACCTACGAGCCGATAGTCATCCGCAAGCGCATCGACAAGTCGAGCCCTGACCAGAAACGGCCTGATGGGCCCGGCGACGTTGCCGCTCCAGACAAGGGTCCAGTAGCGATCAGCTTGCTGCTCCCCGCTGTGCAGAAAGTGCGCGAAGCCGCTGCCCGCACCGAGGCGTGGCCGGGTTGCACGTCAGGCCAGACGTTGCATGGGGTTGAGATCATGGAGGCGTCCACCGGGCGCACGGGGCGTATACTTGATGCCACGGTAAGCCAGTGCGCATCGGAGCAGGTGAGCTTTAACTTTACCAAGATCGCGTGGGATTAGGCCAAGGCGATGAGAAGTAGGCTTCGTCCATTTCGAGAGCGGACGTCTCCTCCCGGCCCAATATTCGGGCACGGCTTCGCCGGTTAGAAGCGCGGGCGCATCCTAGCTGTCGGGTTCGACTATATTGTCTAACAGGATCTGCTGTACCACCCCTCGCAGGAAGGTGCAGTTGGAACCAACCGGAGAATTGACCAGCAAAGCCATTTCCATGTTGTCAGGCAGAAGCAACAGGAGGCTTTGCTCCTGGCGTTGTCCGACAGGACAATCCGCCTGCTCCCTCCAACTTCCATTCTTGTGGTATACAAAACCCAGAGTGGTCGACCACCGGCCATCGAAACCATAGCGGTTGGCGATCGCTGAAGCCGCTTCGCCCTTCGATACGATCTTACCTGTGTATCGGAAGGTGCCGGCCACATCGAGGATCTCATCAACGGACAAATGCCACCCGCCCGAGCCGGCACGCCAGGACAGGTCGCCTGAATTCCAGCCGGCGCCACCATTGAACGCATAGGCGATTGCAGTGTTCGCTGTTTTACCAAAGCCTGCATTTGTGACTCCCGAAGGCACGAAGATGTTCTTTTCGACATAGTCTTGGTAAGCAGCTGTCGTCGCAGCGTTCCAGACACTGTCATTCAAACCCACCAGCCCAAAGTTCAGGTTACGATTTACATATCCGCCCAGTGTCGCGATGAGGATGCGCTGCAGACCAAAATTGGTATTCTCGTAGGTGAAGTTGGTGGGCAGATTGGATGTCACACCACCGGCCACCAATTGCCGCATTGTCGCGAAATCTGTCGACCCTGAATTGGCCAAGCCGGACGAGTGGGTCATCAACATTGCAAAAGTGATGTCGTCGACGTTGGTACCACGCGTCCAATACGAAGGAAGCCATTGGTCAATAGGCGTGTCAGGATCGATGTTTCTCCGGTCGAGCAAGTCGACCATAGCAACCGCAGTGATGAACTTGGAGACACTGGCGATATTCATTCGCCGGTCCGGATTCCATCCGCGCTGGCCATCCCCTGGCCTTCGCGCCCAATTCCACTGGAGCGTGTAGATGTTCTGCCCGTTACGTCGCAGGCGCATCGTGTAACCTTGCACGCTACCACTGAGGGCCTGATGCAGGTCTTGGCCAAAACCTGTCACATCAAGGCTGGGTCGAGGTGGCGCGGCAAGCCGGTCACTGCCAGTAGGAGCTGGTCGTGTTGTCGTGCGCCGCTGGACCTGGGCTCTGATAGGCGGCACCACATTTTCTGGTGACGTCGCGGCACGCTCGATCGGTTTTAATCGCGACAATGCTACAATCTGTGCTCGGCTTACTTGTTGCTCACCGGCATAATCTTGCTCCCGCCGCTCACGGGCCGCAGCATCGCGTGGTACTCGATCAATTTGCGCGGCAGCAGCAAGCACATCGTTGACGGACATTCCCGATATATTCGCCTGGACCTTTGATCGAGTGGCGGCCTCGTTTAACTGCACCTGCAAACTGGGAGGGTCGATCTGCGTCATCCCGCTTGCTCGAGTTGGAACGACCCGTTGGGCCTGAACCGTGCGGACTTGCTGTTCATCATCTGCGGCATACACGAAATTCGCCGCACCAATTAAAGAGGCCAAGCACAACAAGGTGCTGGAGATTGTCCTGTGTCGAGCCATTGATCCCTCCCAAATTGCTCTCCTCGCAGCCCAGTCTTACACCCAAACCCGGTCAAAAGCGATTTTCGACCCAAGCAACCGTGAAAGGATTTTGTCACTCGGTAGATGAAGAGTGGAGATAACGAGTATTGCCTGTTCCATTCCTGTATAACATGGAAAATTACACAGAGACCGGTTCACTCGGGACTGTGTCGTGCACCAAATAGTCTTGCCCTTTCTTTACTATCAGACAATGCGCGGTCCTGACCGGTCGCATGCAACTCTTCGAGATGGTGATGAGCTGTTGTAACGGATTAGATACGCAGAAGGCTCAGGACTCTAGAAATTCGGTGGTGGTAGCTCCTGATCGCCTAGGCGAACCGGGACACCGGCGCTTGCATTTGGCATCACCGTTATCGGCAGTTCAAAGCTGATCGCTTGGGGCGGGTAGCACTGCGTATCGCTGCACGCCTGAAAGCGCAGCGTGCCTTGTAACCTGTGTTCGCCCGGCATGATCGCCAGCTTGCGTGTATATTCGCGAAGCTTGGCGAAGGGTGAGGGGGGTGGGCTCCAGCGCAGCGTCAAACGGCCCGTCACGTCGAAATTTCCCTCCATGATGGGAAGGCGTTCTCCGGCGGCGGGAAGGTCGGTGACTTGCGCGTCAGGATAGGCAAATTGCTGTGAGGCGAGCAGCGCGCCCTCTTCAAACGCAAGCGAGAATGGCGTGTAGGGCGCTGCAACCTCTGGCCCATATATGTGAACGCCGTCGGCAACGGCGATTGTCATCCTGATCGCGATGACCTGTCCGCCATAGACTTCGCTTGCGGACGGCGTAATCGTCGCGCTGAGCAGGTCGGATGAAAGCGTCACACCTGCCGCGCCTGTCTCTGCCACCTCTGCGATCAACGTCGCCCCGCTCAACCGGTGGCGAATGTCGCCGGTAAATTCCTTGGCAATGACCTTGCGCGCGCGAGAGATCAGATAATGACCCGGGTGCGGCAGCGGCGCGCTGCCCTGCAGGTCATTTGGCGGAATATCATCATTGCGTACTTTATACGCGCTGATGGCCTCGGCCTCGGGGTCCGAGAGGATCGGATAGTCTATCCCGTTCGCGCTGCAGAAATCCTGTATGCGTTTCGGCACATCGGGGGTGATCGCGACTATATTATAGCCCGCCGCACGCATGCGCGCCTGTTGCACGTTGAGCTCGGCGAGCTGGTTACGGCAATAGGGACACCAATATGCCGAGCGCGCGAACACGACGAGAAGGCCCTTTTCTCCCATCAACGTGTCGAGCGACCGGGTCTCGCCATGCTGATCCATCAAGCGGATATCCGGGGCGATTGCGCCGATTGCCAGCGTGTCTTTCGGGTCGCCTTTCTGATGTTCGAAATGAAATAGGAATTCGTCTTCCGAAGGCGCGTCGCCTGCCATGAAGCGGTCCATGAAGGAACGATAACGATCGTCTTTAGTCGCCAATCTGGCCTCCCAAGGTCAGTTCTGATCAAAAATGTTATGCAACACTATTGTTGCATAAATCAACAAAAAAGGCTAAGCCCGGTGCAGCATATTTGGGGGGCTGAAAGACAAAACCTATGAATTTGAAACTCTATCACCATCCGGTTTCGACCTGTTCGCAAAAGGTGCGCCTGGCGCTTGCGGAAAAAGGCCTCGCCTTCGACCAGCACGTCATCGACTGGACGATCATGGAGCATCTTGAAGACTGGTATCTGGCGATCAATCCCAACGGCGTCGTGCCGACACTTGTTCATAATGGCGCACCGATCATCGAATCCTCGGTGATTTGCGAATATCTTGACGAGGTGTTCGAGGGGACCAAACTGACACCCGAAGACCCCATCGCACGCGCACGCATGCGGGCCTGGATGCGCTATTTCGAAGAGGTCCCGACCGCCGCGATCCGCGTTCCATCGTTCAACATGCTGTTCACCAAATCCATCAAATCCAAGCGAAGTGAAGCTGAATTTGATGCGATGACCGAGAAAATGCCGCTCAGAAAACAATTCTACCGTCAGATGGGTGAAGAGGGTTTTGCCGAACCCGTGCTTGTGGACTCGCTCGACCGCTTGTCGGCGTGCCTGCGCCGTGTCGCGGCTGCGCTTGATGACGGCCGGCGATTCTTGATGGGCGAGGACTACAGCATTGCCGATATCGTGCTCGTGCCGAGCGTCGTGCGGATGGAAGACCTCGGCCTGTCACATTTATGGGACGATCTTCCCGGCATTGCCCGTTGGCTCGACGCTGTAAAGGCGCGACCGTCTTTTGACATTGCCTATGTGCCCGGCGCACGCGTTGATCCCAGGCGTTATGATCTGGCGCAAGGTAACGTCGCCTGAGCGCTTAGGCGGCAACCACCTCGTGATCAAGCGTGCCGAGCATCGCCTGCCCATCATCGTCGAGCAGCGTCATCTGCACCCGATCGCCAAAGCCAAGATAGGGCGTCACCTTGCGCTTTGCGATCATGTCGAGCGCGCGCCGTTCGGCGATGCAGGCTGAACCGACGGTGGCGGCGTCGAAATTGGAGACGGTGCCCGATCCGATCACTGTCGCCGGGCACAGGTTGCGTGTCAGCGCGGCGTGCGCGATCAGCTCGCCGAAACCGAAATGCATCGCACTGCCATTGGGGTTCCCGAATAGCTGGCCATTGCGATAGACGGTCATCGGCAGGCATACGCGCCCGTCGCGCCACGCGCTGCCAAGCTCATCGGGCGTCATGGCAAAAGCGGACAAAGCACTTGGCGGTTTGGCATGCAAAAAGCCAAAGCCCCCACGCATTTCGTTCGGGCCAAAGGCGCGCAGGCTCCAGTCATTGATGAGGATGATGAGCTTCGCATGGGTGATCGCTTCGTCCGGTGATACACCCATCGGCACAGCATCGGTGATGACGCCGAATTCGGCCTCGAGATCAATATCGTCCCCGGTCGACCGGAACGGTATTTTCCCGCGCGATGGATAATAAAGGTTCGACAGCCCCTGGTACATAAGCGGCGGTTCGTCTGCCCCGCGCGGCGGGAAGCCCCAGGCCTCTGCCAGAATGTGATTGTGCGCCAGAAATGCCGAGGCGTCGAGAAACTGGTAGGATCGCGGCAGGATCGCTGCCAGCTCTGCCGGGTCAATGGTGATCGTGTCTTTTGCTTCGCCATTGTTGAGCGCGTCATATTGGGCCTGCATCTGCGGCGCGATGTGGTCCCAGTCGCCAAGAGCCGCCTGTAATGTTGGCGCAGCACGCGCTGGCACCGCCTGCTTAAGGGACTTTGATACGACAAGAAGCGTGCCATCACCGCCTGTCGCCAATGTTGCAAGCTTCATATGTTTTCCCTGACCTTGTCTTCGATGATTGCGACTGCGCGTGTCCAACCCGCCGATGCGGCACGGATTTTTACCGGGAAGCAACTGACGGTGAATCCAAAGGGCGGCAGGACTTCAAGATTGTGCAGCTTTTCAAGATGACAATAGCCGATCTCGCGTCCGGCCTTGTGGCCCTCCCAGATCAATCCGGCGTCCTTGGTTTCGGCATAGCGTTCGGCGGTGTGCGAGAATGGTGCATCCCAACTCCATGCATCAGTGCCTGTCACACGTACGCCGCGTTCAAGCAGATAGAGCGTGGCCTCCAGCCCCATGCCGCACCCGGCTTGCAGATAATCGGCATGGCCATAGCGACACCCCGCGCGTGTATTGACCAGCACGATATCAAGCGGCTGCAAGCTATAGCCAATGCGGTCGAGTTCCGCCGCGACATCGTCGGCCTTCACGACATAACCGTCGTCAAAACCGCGAAAATCAAGCTTGACGCCGGGGCGCTGGCACCAGTCGAGCGGCACTTCGTCAATGGTGATCGCCCGTTCGCCTTTGTTCATCGTCGACGCGAAATGATAGGGGGCGTCGAGATGCGTGCCATTATGGGTGATCAGCTCGATTTTCTCGATCGCCCAACCTTCTGAATCGGGCAGGTCCTTGGCTTCGAGACCCGGGAAAAACTGCGTGATGTCGGGGACCGACATTGTGTGGTCGATATATTCGACCTTCGGCAGATAGCCGGGCGGGTCGGATACGACGCCGTTTTCAATCGGGATGGATATGTCGATAAACTGTGTGGGCATTGGCTTCCTTTGTCCGGCTTCAACCGCCCCTGCCGACATAGGCATAGAGCGGATCGTCCTCGCCACGCTTGCCGAACAGAAACGGCTTTGCAGGGTGCTTGTCCCAGAATTTTGAGGTTTCGGGGTCCATGCGGCTCCAGTCGAAGATAACGTCGCGGTGGACGATTGCCCAGCGTCCGTCGCGCTTTTCAAACGTGTCGAAATAGCGTCCGCCAATCGCCGCATCGGTGCCGTCGCGCATCTGGCACCATGCGACGTGATAGGATTCGGTGAAGGCGTGCGTCTCGTCTTGAAAATCCGTGAGGATGTTGGTGATCAGATGAAACATGCCCTTGATCGGCGAACCGGGTTTGGGGCGTGTGAACGACACCACATCGATAAAGTCGGTGGCGAGGCCGTCAAACTCGCCATGCCGTTCGGTCGCGCCGGGATGATAGCATGTGTGCGCCAATTCGGCGTCGGCCCGGTCCCCGGCGCGCGCGCGTTTGTACAGCACTTCTGATATCGCCTGCTTGTCGAGCAATTGTTGCACGGGGTCCATGAGAGCATCTTTCTTCAGGTTTGATATATCCGGTTTTGCGGGCAGGCGTCCGCGCGAGACGCCGCCAAGCAAATAGAGTGGGTCTTGATCATCGCGGCGACCCATCAGTGCGTCGGGCTGTGTGGCCGGGTTCCAGAACGGCGCGGTCGCCGGCATGATACGCGACCAGTCATAGACGATATCGCGGTGCTGGATCAGCCAGCGCCCGTCGACAAGCCGAAACCGGTCGAGATAGCGCCCGCCAATATGGAAAAACACTGTGCCGCCGGGGTCCTCGAAGGTCTCGTGCGCGACGTGATAGCTTTCGACGAAGACCTCGTCGTCGACAAAATCAAACAGCGCATTGCCGATGACGTGCAGCTTGCTTTGGCACGGCGGACCCTTTTTCATGGCGTCGACGAGGGAATCGATGAAACCGTGCATTGAACCCTGATAGGTGCCGTGATTGTCAGTGCCGTCGACCGGATGGCAGGCGCGCATCAGTGGCGGGTCGAAACGATCCGCCGCCCGCGCCCGCGTATAAAGCAGGTCGAGAATTTCCTGCTTGATAAGGTGGCGTTCAACCGCGTTGATCATGGTTTGCTTCATCCTGCCAGCCGGTCTGCAAGTTTGGCCCTGAACGCTTCGGCGGGCATATAGGTGGGATTGGCAAGCGAAGCCTGCTCTGTTTCTGCATATATGTCGCCGTCGGACTTGGTAAAATCAATCGGCGTGCCATAGGGTTGGCTGACGTGCCAGGGCGTGTGGACATAGCATTCGATGATATTGTCCTCGGGGTCCATGAAATAGACCGCCCAGCTATTGCCGTGATTGAGCGTCCAGACCTTGGGGACACGTTTGTCGCTATTGGCCGCTTCATGGAGGGCGCGCAGTGCGGGCAAACCATCAAGCAGGAAGGAAATCTGCGCCACGGTTGATGGGCTGTCGGGCTTGCGACCCGCGACAAGCAGCAATTGATGATGCTCGTCGGGTGACATCGTCATAAAGCGGATCGGGTTCACATCGACCCGCTCGTCCGTGACGACAAAACCGAAAAAGGATGTGTAGAAATCGGTCATCTTTTCAATATCAATGACATAGATGCCCATGTGATTGAGTGAGAAGCGTGGCGTCTTCATGACAAGCGAACCTCCGATACGGCGGCTTGTCCGCGTGAAGGCAAGGCGGGCACCGCATAATATTATGACGTTGGATGCAATGATATTGGCCTATCACTTGACTTACAAAGAGCATTGAGAAGAAATTCGATAACTTATGGTTATCATTCAATGCGGGTGTCGTCCGGCGGTACATAATCGGGCAGTGTTGCGCAGCGAGTGCGGATCAATTCCATCACCGCGCGCGCGCCGGGTAGCAAGGTGCTGTTCTGACGATAGGCCAACCCCACCTCTTCAAGCGGGAAGCCGAGATCGACATCCAATGCGACAAGGTCGGCGCCTTTTGTGCTGAGCAAGGTTGCAGGCACGATGGTGACAAGATCGGTTTCCCGGACGACGGCATCGAACATGACGATCGTGCTGACTTCAATGGCAGGGTTGGGCGGCAACAGTCCGGCATTGATATAGGCTTTGTTGATAATGGCGCGATGCGATGGAGGATAATCGGGGATGAGCCACGGATAGTCGGCAAGCTCGGCCAGTGTCAGGCGGCTGCGCCCGGCCAGCGGGTGACCGCGCCGGACCGCCACCTTGGGTCTTGTCCGAATGATCGTTTCAAAATTTATATCCACCGGCGCACTGTTTTCGGGGAGCAGCAGCAAGGCAATGTCGAGTTCCCCGTCGAGAAGCGCCGCCGTCAGTTCGGATGAAAATGCGATTTTCAGCTTGAGTTTGAGACCCGGCAGGGTTTTCATGACATCGCGTACAACGTCCGCTACGGCTGTGCTCATCGTCGGGATGACGCCAATCACAATCGTGCCGCGCGTCATGCCCCGCATGGCGTCGATTTCCGCGATGGCCCGTCGCATCTCGCTGTCGACCATCTTGGCATAGCGAAACAACGTGTCGCCAAAGGGTGTCGGCACCACGCCACGCGGTCGACGGTCGAGCAGATGAACGCCAAGCTCAAGCTCAAGATTACGGATCGCCTTGCTGAGCGCAGGCTGGGAGATATGAACCGCGGTAGCCGCAGCATGCATGGTCTTGTGTTCAACGCATGCCACGAAATAGCGCATTGCTCTCAAATCCATGACCACAATTCCTCGAATTGAAACGCGGATGCTTGCATATGCAATCATGAGACGAAGGAAAGGGTTTGGCAATCTATGATAACCTGAAGGAATATGTTCGGTCCCGGATTGCCATTCCGCTCCGGTTGGAAGGTCTCATTCTATGGCATTGAGAGCGGGTCTATTTGTGGTACCGTGATCCGGCAGGAGAGGCCCCCGGAAAGACAGGCTTATGCGTGATGTAACGCTTGACGATAAATATACCGCCGAAACGGGTACTGCGCTGATGACGGGGACACAGGCGTTGGTCCGCTTGCCGATGATGCAGCGCGAGGCCGACCGCCGTGCGGGTCTCAATACCGCCGGGTTCATATCCGGCTATCGCGGATCCCCGCTTGGCACCTATGATACGGAATTGTGGCGCGCAAAAACACATCTCGCCGCGCACGACATCATATTTCAGCCCGGTGTGAACGAGGATCTTGCGGCGACTGCCGTCTGGGGCACGCAGATGCTCGATTTTGTGCCGGGTAAAAATCGCGACGGCGTTTTTGCCATATGGTATGGCAAGGGGCCGGGCGTCGATCGTTCGGGTGACCCCTTGAAACATGGCAACACAGCGGGCAGCCACGCCAAAGGCGGCGTGTTGATTGTTGCTGGCGATGATCATTCGGGAAAATCCTCAACCGTCGCACATCAAAGCGAACTGGCGCTCATACATGCCGGGATGCCGGTGCTTGCGCCGTCAAATGTTCAGGACGTACTGAAACTTGGCCTGCTAGGCTTTGCGATGTCGCGCTATACCGGCCTTTATACCGGGTTCAAGCTGTGCAACGAAGTGCTTGAACAGACCATGACGGTTGATCTCACGTCGGTCGCCGAAATCGCACCCGCTCTGCCCGATCGCGGTCCTGCCCCGCCAACCGGGTTCAACAATTACCCGACGATTCTGGACCGGGTGCAATCGGATATGGTTGTCCAGCGCTACCGGATGCCGCTTGTGCAGAAATTCTTGCAGGCAAATGATATCAACCAGATTCTGATTGATGCGCCGCAGCGTCGGCTGGGGCTGATTTCGACAGGCAAGGCCGTGCAGGATGTGCGACAGGCATTGCGGTTGCTTGGGCTGGATGATGCCGCCGCTGCCCGCGCAGGTATTTCACACTACAAGCTCGGCTGCATGTATCCGCTTGAAGAACAGGGTCTGGTTGAATTCGCGGAAAATCATGATGTGCTTTTCATTGTCGAGGAAAAGGCGCCGCTCGTCGAAAATCAGGTCAAAACCACGCTCTATGGTCGGCCTGTCATGCCGCGTGTGGTCGGAAAGATGGACGAGGACGGTGCACCGCTCGTACCATCGGACATATTGCTCGAACCCGCCGAACTCGCGCTGCAAATCGCCGAGCGTCTGCGTCGTCTTGGTGTTACGCTCGAAAGTGCGGAAGCTGCACGTGGCAGAGTGAGCGCTCGGCTCCGATCCATCGCGGATATGGCGCCTGCCGATGTCGCCCGCTCTCCTTATTTCTGCTCTGGCTGCCCGCACAATACCAGCACGCGCTTCCCCGAAGGCAGCGTCGCGTCCGGCGGTATCGGCTGTCATGTTATGGCGGTGTTCTCTGGCCCCGAAATGCTGCCCGGCGCGCATATGGGCGGCGAAGGGGCGCATTGGTACAGCCTCCATCATTTCAGCGATGTGCCGCACATTTTCCAGAATATGGGCGATGGCACATATTATCACAGCGGCCTTCTTGCGATCCGCGGCGCGGTGGCATCCGGCGCGACCATGACGTTCAAGATTCTTTTCAATGACGCTGTTGCCATGACGGGTGGGCAGCCGGTCGATGGACCTTTGACCGTCGGCGATATCTCGCGGCAGGTGCTGGCCGAAGGGGTCAGGCGTTGCATTGTCGTGACCGACAGGCCTGAACTCTATGGATCTGACAGCAATTTGGGCGACGGCGTCACGGTTCATCATCGCGACCGTCTCGATCATTTTCAGCGGGCATTTCGCGACGAGAAAGGCGTCACCGTCATCATCTATGAGCAGACCTGCGCGGCGGAAAAACGCCGCCGCAGAAAACATGGCGCATTCCCCAATCCGGCCAAGCGCATGTTCATCAATGCGGCTGTTTGCGAAGGTTGCGGCGATTGTTCGGACCAGTCAAACTGTGTCAGCATCTGGCCCAAGGAAACCGAACTTGGTCGCAAGCGGCAGATCGATCAGTCGAGCTGCAACAAGGATTATAGCTGCGCAAAGGGTTTCTGTCCGAGTTTCGTAACCGTGCTCGATGCCGAGCCGCGGCGGCCGCAGCGCTCGCATCTTGCAGGCGAAGCCTTGGGCGAACTTGTCGAACCGACACGCGCCAGCCTTGCTGATGGTGCGTGCAACATCATGGTCTCGGGTATCGGTGGCACGGGTGTTGTCACCATAGGTGCGCTGCTTGGCATGGCGGCGCATCTCGACGGGCTTGCCTGTTCTGTTTTCGACATGACCGGGCTGAGCCAGAAAAACGGCGCGGTTTACAGCCATGTCCGCATCGCTGCCGATGTGACCGGGCTCGGTGCGCAAAAGCTCGGGGTCGGCGAGGCTGACATCGCTCTGGCCTTCGATGCTGTCGCTGCGTTGTCGCCTGAACCTGCGGTCACATTCGCCGATGACCGGACGGCGACAGTGGTGAACGCACGGATCACGCCGACACCCGCATTCCAGCGCAATCCTGATCTCGTCATTGACAAGACTCTGCTCGTCAGTCGCTTGCGTGATCAATCGAAAAGCCTTCACAACGTCGATGCGAGCGGACTGGGCCAGGCTCTCTTGGGCGACAGTATTGCGGCCAATCTGTTCATGCTGGGGTACGCGTCGCAGCTTGGTCTCTTGCCGGTATCGCCCAGAGCCATAGAGCGGGCGATCGAAATCAACGGCGTCGCGATCGATTTCAACAAAAAGGCTTTTGCCCTTGGCCGGTTGCAGGTGATTGACCCTGACCGGATCGAGGCGGCGGTCGCGGACACGCTTGGCACCACCGATTTTGCGCCGCTCACCGACCTTGCCGATATTGTTGCGCATCGCGAGGCTTTGCTGACCGCCTATCAGGA
>JBFKAE010000075.1:0-14109 GCA_041621755.1 Sphingomonadaceae bacterium
GCGCCAGTTCCGCCGCCAGCGAAAGCGGCCGACCTCGCGCGCAGACCAAAATAAAGGAAGATTTGTTTGGAAACATATCTCCGCTGAATTCGGTAAAGGAGAACATATTGTGATCTATGTTTCCTATATTTCTTGTTATCTTTGGGCTGAGGCAACAAGCATCTGTCGACAATATTGCTGAGAATATAGCATCATAATTGTTGCATATCGTATGAGTAGCTAGATAACCTTTGTTTGCAGGCCACATATTATTGGGAAAAGCGCCCCCCATAACTGGATAGCCGTTTAATTGTTCCGAAGAAATTCTGTCGAATCCGGTCAATGGATGGTCGCGACGCGTCATGATAAAAAGCCTGAACTGATGTAATTCTCGGACCTGATACTGAGCAAGATCCGTGAGAGCCGTATCAGTACATATCAAGAATTCAATACTTCCTTCGTCCAGTTGAACCAGCAAGTCTGGGCCAACTCCGGTTTTTGCATGGACATTTATCTGAGGAACTTCGCGTAACATTCGAACGAGAAAACGTGATAAAAACAGACCTGCCGGTAATGGAGCGAGACCAAGCAACACTGAACCAGCGGTCGCATCCTTCAAATATTTCATCCTGGTAATAAGATCTTCGCCATAGAGGACCATCATTCTGGCGGCCGAGACAAATTCCCGACCGGCCGCTGTCGTAACGATTTTGCGGCTCGTGCGATCAAACAGCTCAAGTTCAAACTCGTCTTCAAGTGCCTGGATTGCCCGGCTTAAGGCGGATGGGCTGATGTTCGACGCCCGCGCAGCATGCTGAAAACTACGATATTCGTCCAACGCTATCGCATATTTCAAGGATCGGATATTCATTGCATTTTCCTCATCAAATCGCTTCACAAAATGCGTTTGACGCATTCAATACAGTTTGTCACCTAGATTGAAGCGCAATTGCATGATGCCGCAAGAGCACTCAATGAAGATGCATAATATATTGGTATTAGGAGAAATCTAAATGGACTTCGGTTATTTCACGATGCCGTCCCACCCCCCCGAGAGAGATCTCAGAGAAGGTTTTGAATGGGATCTACAAACGGCCCGCTGGTGCGATGAGCTGGGCTTTACAGAAGCATGGTACGGAGAACACCATACCTGCTCATGGGAACCCAACCCGGCGCCCGACCTGCTGATTGCCCAGGCGCTGCTTCAAACCAAGAATATTCGCTTAGGACCGGGGGGGTTCTGCTTACCGTATCACCATCCCGCCGAACTGGCGAACCGCATTTCGATGCTGGATCATATATCCGGCGGACGGCTCAATGTGGGCGTCGCCGCCTCCGCAATTCCTACCGATTTCGAAATGTTCAATGTCGACGGCGCATCTGGCGTCAATCGAGAGATGACGCGTGAATCGCTGGAGATCATGCTACGGCTATGGACCGAAGAGGAACCTTTCGAACACAAAGGCAAGTTCTGGACTGTGCGCAAGCCCGAAGGGATAAAGGAACAGCACCTTGGGGCCCATCTCAAGCCGTTGCAGCGGCCGCATCCGCCTATCGGCGTCGCAGGCGTGTCGAAAGGGTCTGAAACACTGAAGCTGGCCGGCGAGCGCGGCTTCATGCCGATGAGCATCAACCTCAACCCTACGTTTGTTGCATCGCACTGGGAATCCGTCGAGGAAGGCGCCGCTCGCGTCGGGCGCACGGCCAACCGTTCGGACTGGCGTCTGGTTCGCGAAATACTGGTCGCGGATACAGAGAAGGAAGCATTGCGCTGGTCCGCACATGGTCCCATGGGCAGGATGATGGCAGAATATTATATTCCCTTCATGAAGCGCGCCAAAATCCTCGATTTTCTAAAGCACGACCCGTCGGTTGCCGACAGCGACGTCACACCCGAATATTGTGCCAAACACAATTGGGTGATCGGCACACCCGAGACGGTGAAAGAAAAACTGGAGGAAATCTACCATGGCGTTGGCGGGTTTGGCACACTGCTCGTCTATGGCTTCGATTATGCCGACGATCCGGGTATCTGGCACAATAATCTCAAGGTGCTGGGCCAGGAAATCGCACCAAAACTAAGCCATTTAAAACCATCCTCGAAGGTGGAAGCCACGGCTTGACAAAAGTAGTAAGTGTGGAGCCGCTGCGGTTTCCCGCCTCAGTTGGCTCCACACTGTTTAATGGCGCCCAGACTAACCTTCCTGATCAACCAACCCCATGGCCAATCTGGCTTGCCATCGACCAGTGAGCACAAGCCGCCGCACTTCGGCGCGGATCGCCCGGCGCACCTCTTCTGCTGCATCGCTCAATGGACGTAATGAAGAATAGCACAAGGTCACATCCCAGTTCATGCCCGGATCACTCAACGGCATGACAGCGACATCTCTTTCACCCGTATGTTTAATCGACAGGTTTGGCAGCAAGGTTACCCCCTTCCCCTCCCGTACCAATTCCGTCATCAAAGTAAGCGCATCGACTTCAATAACGTCGCTCGGCTTGAAGCCAGTCTGGTCCACAATATCGCGCAAGGCGTGTGGCCGGTGTGGCAAAATCATCGGCGTATCGCCAATCTCGTGCAGAAAAATCGGAGCACCGTCTTGCGAAAAAGACATTCCTACAGGGGCCATGAGCGATACGTCCTCAACCAGCAAACGCTCCTGAACCAAGACCTTGCTTGTACTCATCCCATAAAGCATAGCCAGGTCCATGCTGCCGCTGAGAAGCCATTCATGCAGCAATGCACTGAAGCCTTCCGCCATGCGCAATAAGATGCCGGGATAGTTCCGAGTAAATTCCGAGAGGAAGGGCGTGGCAAACATTTGGATCATCGGTACTGGCATTCCAATGCCGACAGCGCCCGTCAGCTCCGAGCTTTCCCGGCGGCGTTGGAACAGAGATTTCACTTCCTCAAACTGGTTGAGAAGCGTGACACACTGATCGAGAAACAATGCCCCATCAGCTGTCATGGCAAGCCCGTGTCCCTGACGATGGAATAATTTAGTCCCCAGCTCTTGTTCAAGGAGTTGCATTTGACGGCTGAGCGCAGGCTGGGAAATCCGGAGCATGGAAGCAGCGCGGGTGATGTTCCGAAAGTCGGCGACATGAACGAAATACCGCATCTGCCTGAAGTCCATAACGAGTTTCCCCTTATTTTTTGATGGACGCTATATTGTCGATCTTACACTGGTCTGGTTGCGGCTCATGTGCAAGTAAACTGACCTTGGTCGGCTTCGCGCTGCATGTCGGCCCGCTGGCGATGAACCGAGAGGCGACCGTCGCTTGGCATGGACGCCAACCGTCCGCTTGATGCGAAGACTATCAGATCGTGACTGGCTCCGTCATGCGTCCAAAAGCCCTATGAGCCAAGAACAGACAATAGGCCGCTATCGGTCCGGCAAAGACTGCCAACCAGGTTATGCCGTCGCTGATTAGATTTCCCTCGCCCGCATCAACATAAGCCCCGATAAATTGAGGCCCCATCGTATAACCAAAAAGGTTCATCACTAAGATATTGAGCGCGATCAAGCGTGCGCGCATCGACGCAGGACCGAAGCCTTGGATCAGCAATGACGACAATGCCGTGTTGACTGGAGGAAATGTCATCATCGCCAGAGCCAAACCTATGAAGAGCAATGCAAGTATGCCGAATGCCATCGCGATGAAAGAGCCGAGCGAGCCAAGAATTATACATGCTAGGATCATTCGCAGAAAACCTATTCCGCTGCCTTCCCGGTCAACCCGCGTCGCCAACTGAGGCCACAAAAAGGTTCCGACAAGCCCGGTAACAATTCCGACAAGTCCAAAAATATACCCAGCATCAGAGGTGCTGTATCCCTGTTCCCGTGCGAGCATCGTCGGCACCCAGGAAAGTATCGCGAATAGCAACACACTCATCGAACCCAAAGCAAGATAGAATGGGATATAGAAGCTCCTGTTCGTGGCCAGATAATTAAACAGCTCCGCTGTTGTTGCGGACTTTACCACATCGATGCCCTGCTCCTCTTTTCGACGGGCCGGTTCGCGGACCGTTGCCGCGAATAAAGCGGCGATCACAAGACCGGGAACACCCACCAATATCAGGGTTATTCGCCAAGGTTCCAAGCCTATACCATCGCTCATTGATGTAGCGAGATGCAATGCAGCGGCCCCGACGATGAATGACCCGGTGACCATCAGGCTGCTGACCGAGCTATAGACACTGATCGGCAATTTACGCTCATCGCGATCAAACATATCAGCAATCAACGAAATCGCGGCGGGCGTCAGTACAGCCTCACCAATCGCAACGCCGCTACGGCAAACCAGCAAGTCCATAAATCCTTGCGTGAAGGCGGACAGGATCGTCGAGATCGACCATAGCGTCACACCGCCTACGAGAACATATTTGCGCGTATGGCGATCCAGCATATGAGCCAGCGGCAGACCTGTTGCCGAATAGAGCAAGGCGAAACCGACACCTAAGAGCAATCCCATCTGCGATGCCGAAAGCTGAAATGCAATGATGATTGGTTCGGCCAGCAGCGCCAGCGCGAAGCGATCCACCATTGAAAGTGCGTAAAGCAGGCTTAGCAGACCCACCACATACCAGCGGCCCAGGTGGCCAGTTGCCTTTATAAATTCCACGTTATTCGCCTCTCCAAATCGTGACCGATATCCGGGCAACTCTTCAATAACCAGAATTCCCCTAGTGACTCGAATCTGATGTTCGTCACATTGATCCGATAGTTTTGAAGAAACTTCAGATTTATCATGACTGCCAGTAATATATTGATTTTATTGTATTTTATGAATTTGAAATTGACTTATTACCTTAAGATTTAATGCAGCGAATTTCAAATGCACCACATTAGTATGCGTCCTGATTTGAATAGTCCCGCTCTCCTCGTCGACCGAGCAATGTCTTGTCGTTGAGGGCCCCAAAACCCAAATTGTTACTCGGTTCGACACGAGTCCAGTCGAAAATCAAGTTGCGTATCGCGATACGCCACTCTGGACCACGCTTCTGAAACCGATCACAATAGCGCACGCCGGCAATCAGATCTTGAGACGCATACGGATTGATAGTGCCCGAGTTCAGCCAATCTGGTCCAAGCACGCTCTCATTGCTTTGCCGGTTGGGGAATGTGCGATGATACACAGTGGCATAGCTCTCGGCGAAAGCGACCGAACCATTCAATTCCACAAGAATATTGCTGACAGAATGATGTGTCGCTTCATATTTTGTCGTCATCGCCGCAACCAGAGGATCGACGAAATCCTTAGCAGTAGCGGCAGGCTTGCCGGGACCAAAGCCACCATCTTCCCAGAATATCGTGCGCATCAGGTCGGCATCGCCGCGATCCATGGCGCGGCAATAGCGATAAATCACCATTTCAATAGCTTGCCTGTCCTCGATCTCCGCGATACGCTCTACCAAGTCTTGTTTCACGGAACTTCGCCCTTCAGTAGCTTCTCGACATTCTCCGCTGTAAAGCCCATCGTCTGTGCCGGTGTCGGCGCCAATGGATCCCAAGCATGGCGCGGCCCTATCGTGATCCCACCATCGACAACCAGATGGGTGCCGGTCACGAATCCCGCCTGCTCGCTGGCCAAATACAGGCACGCCTCCGCGATATCGGCCGGCATCCCTGTGCGTCGTAACGGCTGCACGTCAACGCCGTTGCGGACCACCATGTCAATGACATTCTGAGCCGCCTGACCGCTGAGGCCGAGGTATTTTGCGAAAATATCCGTCGCAACGACGCCAGGGCAGATTGCGTTCACGCGAATGCCTAACGGTGCCAGTTCTGCTGCCGCGCAGCGTGTCAATTGCAGCAACGCCGCTTTGCCAGTGGAGTATGCGACCGGTCCCCAACCACATTCCAGTGCAGCCACCGAAGCGGTGTTGACAATCGCTCCCCCGCCCCGCTCCCGCATAGCGGCGGCGGCATGTTTGATGCCAAACATGGGCCCGCGTAGCAGCAAAGCCATCATCCGGTCCCAAAGCTCGCCGGTCATGTCGAGCACACCTATCTCTGGCCCCGCCGTGGCCGCGTTATTAAACAGGATGTCGAGGCCACCGAAGGCAGAGCGAGCCAAATCCACAGCCGCAACGATGTCTTCTTCCTTAGTCACATCGCAGTATATGAAACGCACTCCGTCTCCATACTCCGCTTCCACCGCTCTGCCGCCTTCCTCGTTAATGTCGGCGACAATAACCTGCGCGCCTTGCGCAACGAAGCGCCGTGCCGTTTCTCGCCCCATTCCGGATGCTGCACCGGTAATCAAGGCAACCTTGTTCTCAAAACCGCTGCTCATTTTGCATTGTCCTTCATTGTCGCAAGAATATCGGGATTAAGGTTCGCCGCTCCCCTTTCCGCAGCGTGCTGTGCGATGCGGGTATTCTGCGCCGTTTGCAACTCGCCTCGAAACAGGGCATTGTTTTTCTTTAGGAAATCTTCAGACGCAAGCCGATTAATATTCAGCGCGTTGACCTTTGGCATGACGTAGCGAGCAATGAGTTCGTAAGATCGCTTTGTTTCCTCCCAGTCGGCCCAAGGTACATGAATTTGAAGGAAACAACCGAAACCGCCTGATTGCTCCTGCAACCGCTCAATCTGCGCGACCAGATCGTCCGGTGTACCGATGACCGCAAATCCGCTGTCGATCATCGCATCCACAGGGTCAAGTCCAGGTTTCGGTGTAAAGGGAAGCACTGCAACGCTTGCGAAATAATCAACCCATTTCTGCAATCCATACTGCACATTCTCCCGCGCCTTTTCTCGCGTCTCGGCAATATGAACCGGGCCTGCCAAGCGCCAGTTACGCCGGTCGACCCGCTGGCCATGTTCGACTGCCATCTCTTCAGCGATCGCCCAGTTGGACCCCAACGCATTGAAGCCACCTGCCGAGGTCGCACCGATCGACAACATGCTCAGCCCCCACTTGCCGGCGGCGCGCGCTCCTGTGGGCGACACCATGCTGGCAACCGCAATTTCCATGCCATCCTCATTATAGGGCAGCAGTTGCAGGCGCGCGTCCTGCAAGGTGAACCAGTCTGCCTTTTTGCTGACGGTTTCACCGCGCAGCAAACGGACCAGCGGCTCGATCGATTCATCAAGAATATCGCGAACCTGACTGGTTTGGACGCCTTGCATATAAGCATCGGACGGAAGTGAACCGGGGCCGATTCCGAACATCGTGCGCCCCCGCGTCAGATAGTCGAGTTGCCTTATGCGGTCCGCCAATATCAACGGGTGGTGATAAGGCACAGAGGACACGCCTGTTCCAAAACGAATGGACCGGGTATGCTGCGCGGCGGCGGCGATAAAAACCTCCGGGCTCGCATTAATTTCGTAACCGCCGGAATGGTGCTCGCCCATCCAGAACTCGTCGAAACCTAGTTGATCCATCCAGATCGCCAGCTCTATATCCCTGTCCATCCAGACCATCGGATTTTCATCAAGCGGATGAAACGGCGCGACGAAAGTTCCGAACCTCAGTCTACGGGCCGACATATTCTCTCTCCTGATCATTACTCAGCAAAAGCGGGTCAGAACCTGCCGCCACCATTGCTTTCGTTATGCTTTTCGCCTCTTGCCGCGCTACGGGCGGCGGCGCGGATGTACATGTAGAGATCTCTTACCTGTGCATCCGTAATCTCCTCGAAGCGTGGCATTCCATATTGAGCCAGTGCTCCGCCGCGCAGCAGTTGCGACAGTGCGACGGGATCTGTCGCTATGCCCGATTCACGCAGGTCAGGCCCAGGCGCACCCGATGATTTAGCGTTGAAACCATGGCAAACAATGCAGGCCTTGGTGCTGTACAGGCGCTCTCCCCGTGCCACCGCTGCCTGATCAATTCTCAGGCTGGGATCATCAATTGGGTTGATCGTATAATCGCGGGGGGCGGTCGACGGCAGACTGGCCTTCCCGTCTAGCTTGAAGGTCAGCAGGCGGCGCGGCTGTGCGCCATATTTCCACCCTGCGCGGGTAAAAAGCGCCAGTGACTGGGTTGATCCCCCATATCCGACCAGCACGGAAATATATTGTATACCATCGACTGTATAGGTGATCGGCGCCGCAATAATTCCGAGTTTGGCATCGAAACTCCAAAGCTTTTTGCCATTCGCCGCGTCAAAGGCGTTGAATTTACCTTCGAAATCCCCCTGGAACACCAACCCTCCGCCGGTACTCAGTACGCCGCCGTTCCATAAATTAGGCTGCCTGACAGACCAGCGTTCCTTCTGGGCGACCGGATCCCAAGCGACAAGTCGTCCAGTGCCATCATCGGGGTCTATCTTCTTGATGACGAACTCGGTTCCGCCGCCTTCGAACAGAGAGTTCTGCGACCGTCCATAAGTCGCCGGAACCTTGATCGTGGGGATGTAGGCCAGCCCGGTTTGGGAGCTGAACGACATGGGCTGCCAGTTATGCGTGCCGAAAGGGCTGGGCCAAAATGTCACCGGCCCATCCCTATAGCGGACGTTCTTCGCCTCGACGGGACGGCCCGATTTGAGGTCTATCCTCTCGGCCCATGTCACCTTTCCGGTTTTTTCCGCAGACAGCAACTCTCCTGTCTCGCGATCGATAACATAGAAGAAGCCGTTGGTCGGAGCCTGCATCAACACCCGACGATCACGGCCCGCGATCTTGAGATCGGCAAGGATGATGTTCATCGTCGCCTTGAAATCCCACGCTTCGCGCGGATTGACCTGATAATGCCAGATATATTTTCCTGTATTGGCATCCACCGCGACAATCGAGGCAAGGAAAAGATTATCCCCACCTCCGGGGCTACGCGCTTCGGGGTCATAGGGGCCCGAATTGCCAGTCCCGATATAGAGGCGGTTCAGTTCTTCGTCGTAGGTAAAGCCGTTCCACGGTCCACCGCCGGTTCCCCTTTTCCAGTATTCGCCCTTCCAGGTTTTCGCCGCCATTTCCATCGCGGGATTTTCATGCCCCCGTGCAGGATCGCCGGGCGCGGTATAAAATCGCCAGAGCTGCTTGCCCGTCGCAGTGTCATAGGCTGTCAAATAGCCGCGCTCACCAAAGTCGCCACCGCCATTGCCGATCACCACTTTGCCATCAAACGCCAGCGGAGCACCGCTGATATATTTTTTTGAATCCGGATCGACGGTCTGCTCACTCCACAACAGCCGACCAGTGTTCGCATCCAGAGCGATGAGCCGCCCGTCACGCGTACCCACGAAAACGCTGCCCTTCCAATAAGCAACTCCGCGATTGACCGGAAACATGTTGCGCTGGTTCTCGACGCGATATTTGTAGCTTTCGGGATCATATTCCCACAGTTTTTGACCGGTCACCGCATTAACCGCATAGACCTTGGACATTTGGCCGGTGAAATAGAGAATGCCATCAACCGCAAGGGGCGTTGCTTCCAGCGTCTGTTCAAACGGCAAATCGAGCGACCATGCGAGGCCGAGCCTACCCACCGTCTTCCGGTCGATCTGAGCTGTCGGGCTAAAATAAGCGCCGTCATAGCCGCGCCCAGTCGCGGGCCAGTCAGTCAGGGCATTGGTGGTCGGATCGGTTTCAATGCCGCTGCCCGCATCCAATGGTGTACAAGACAGGGTGGCCAGACAACCAGCTACAACCAGACAGCTCAAGAGCAACCGGATCATGAGCGCATATCGACGGTGCAATATCTCGCCATATCTTACCTGGCCTCGAACCGAAGCGGCATCCTCTTGATACCCATACCAAAACAGGAAGCCACCCGGTCGACGTTGCCGGCAACTTCAATATTCTTCAGGCGCCTGAGTATCGTCGCCATTATCAAGCGGGTCTCGAGCAGCGCAATATAACGGCCGATGCAATTGTGCGGACCATAACCGAAGCTGAGATGTCGGTTGGGTGAGCGAGTAATATCGAATTTATAGGGGCTTTCAAAGATTGTTTCGTCGCGATTTGCCGATGCGAGCCAAGCAATCAGCCAGTCTCCTTTCTTGATTGGCTGTCCCGCCAGTTCGGTATCCTGCATAGCTGTGCGCATCATCTGCGGAGAGGGTGTAGTCCAACGCACCATTTCCTCTGCTGCCTCCCGGTCGCGCTCCGGCTCGTTCCGCAGGAGTTCGGCCTGATCGGGATGGTTGATCAGAGCCAGCAGGCCTTCGGATATCACGTTACGCGACGTTTCAAACCCGCCTACGACGAATGACCAGCACCACCATAGTATGTTGTCCTCCGGTATCAGGTCATCGCCGATCTTTGCATTGGCTGATCGCGAGATGAGATCATCCGTCGGCGCGGCGCGGCGCGCGCGGATCGCGTCCCGCAAATAATCGATTTGCCATTTCTGCGCGATACGCAGCGTATCGACAGGATCCTTCCCGAGCTGTGCGTCGGGGTCCTCATTGTTGATGACGCTGTTGACGTAACGGTGCATCTCTTCCCAGTCTTCACGGGGCAAGCCGAGCATCATGCAAATGATGTACATGGGCACCTTGGCGGCGACCTCGCTGACGAATTCACATTCGCCCTTGTCGATTACCTCATCAATCAGCTGGTCACAGACCTTCTGGCAGAGTTCTGAGAGCTTCGCGACCTGAGCCGGCCCGAAAGGCTTGTGCACTGCCCGCCTGATATCGTCATGAATCTTACCGTCGGTAAAGGTCGGTATCAGGCCGACACCGCCGGCCTTCCGCTGTTCGGGTGTGTCGTACATATGCGGGTCGGTCGGCATCTGGCTGCCATAAGCCTCCGATGAGAAGATCTTCGGGTCATTCAACACCGTGCATATGTCGCTGTAGCGCGTTACAGACCAGAACCCGCGATCGTCCCATGCCTGCGTCCAGGCCACCGGCTTACTTCGGCGCAATTCGCGCAGCAAACTGTGAAATTCCGGCGTCAGGAAGAAAGCAGGATCACCTAACCGATCAATCAAGCCTATCAGACCATCCTCATGCACTGTTGCAGATCGCATATCTCAATATCCTCTAAAATCTCTCTGGCTGGACCCAAGGAGCGACACCATGCCCCCGCTCCGACCGGTCCAGCCGATCATTCCTTATATTCAAGGCGATATGCGCCATTTTCGCGCCGAATATATCCGGCGGTCACGCCTGCCCAATGCGTCCCAATCAAGAGTACTGGCTTGTCCGAGACATCGGCATAAAGGCGTTCACGTGTTCGTCTTGCTTCATCAAAATCATAATCCTCCTTCAGCCCCCATTCGGGATGGACCAGCTGCGAGGGATGATGGGTCATGTCGCCTGTGATGATCGCTTCTTCACCACGCGAACTGATACGCACGCTGACATGCCCTTTGGAATGGCCGCGCGTGGGCACCAACTGCACTTCGTCGCATACCTGATGAGCGCCATCCACAAGGTCTATCTGCCCTGCATCATATACCGGCTTTACCGAATCGAGGACGCACAGCTCCTGCACCTTGTCGAAACCGCCACCTGTCGCCACGTCATAAGGGTTCATCCAGAAGTCGAATTCGGTCTTATCCAGCAGATAGCGTGCGTTGGGAAAAGTCGGCATCCACTTGTCCTCAACGAGCATCGTGTTCCATCCGACATGATCGGCGTGAAGATGGGTACACAAAACGATATCGAAACTCTCGCGACTGAAACCAGCACCTTCAAGATTTTCGAGAAATGTGGTCTGTAGGTTTGATCTGACATCCCAAGGACCACGATCCTTATTATCGCCCCAGCAGGTATCAACGATGATCCTCTTGTCCGGCGTATCAACTACCAGCGCGTGAAAGCTGAGCAGTCCCAAGCCTTCTGTCGTAATGAAGTGTGGACGGAGCCATGGTATTGCCATGATCTTTTCAGTCGTGGCACCAATGAAGATATGCGAAAGATCGTGCGCCTCAACGCAGTCGACGAATTTGGTGATTGTCACATCGCCTATGTGCCAGCGTTGGCGCCGCGTGGTAACAATCTGCCCTGATTCCGTTGTCGTCATCGTCATCTCTTTTGGTTCGAGGCCCAGCGAAAGGATTTCCCCGCGCTATGCCGTTGCCAAAAAACTCCATCTGCCCAGACAGAAGCTTCCGGTTGTCGCTCCGCGGCGTATGAACGCCGCGGAGCCTGTTCCATTTAGAACTGGTAACCTGCCTTGATACCGTACATCCGTGGCGGCGCATAACTAACAGGGCCAAGTAGACCGGGAAAGTCGTTAGCCGCATTGATATAACGGCTGTCGAACAGGTTCGTAGCAAAAACACCAATCGTCACGCTGTCCGTGATCATCAAGTCCGCGTTGGCATTGACGATATGCTGTGCCTGGACCCGCGAGCGCGGTGTATCCAGAATGTTGCTCAGCAATTTCTCGCTCTGATAGTTGTATTGCGCACGAAGACGAGCATTCATGGACCCGATCGGGAAAACATAGGTCGCCGAAGCCGAACTCGTCCACTTGGGCGCATTCTGCAAGCGCTCACCCTTCAGGTCGATTGCACTGCCCCCTCCTGTAGCGAAAAGGAAAGTATCATACTTCGCATCGAGATAGGCGAGTGAACCCTCGAACGTCAGTCCACTGGTCGGCACGACTGTTAGCTCTGCCTCAAAACCTTTGATGATAGAGCTCGCCGCATTGATGATACCATTGCTCTGCAATTGCTGGCCGGTGTTGGGATCCTGCGTAAAGCCGATCACTGCCAACTGCATATCGCGATAGTTAGTATAGAAGCCAGACAGGTTGAAGCGCACATGGCGGTCGAACAGGTCTGCCTTCATTCCGAGTTCGAATGTGTCAACCTTTTCCGGGCCGTAGGGACCCAGATCCTGGGGTGCCGCGATACGGCCGGTAAATCCGCCCGATTTGAAACCCCTCGCCCAATAACCATAGAGCATGACATCATCGACCACCTTATAATCGAAACCGAGCTTCCAGCCGATATTATCCCAGCTTTCTACCCCTTTGGGCGGCGCGACAACGCCCAAAATGGTATTAGGTGTGCCGTCAGGCCCAGCCGCTACCCTGAGTTGGGTTACTCCGGTCAAGGAAAATGAGTTGACGGCCGATGCCAGCATATCAGTTCGTTCATGCGTGTAGCGAATACCGGCCTGCAAACGCAGTTTGTCGGTCACTTCGATATAAGTCTGCGCAAAACCGGACACCGAATAGTTATCCTGAATTTCGGAGTTGTGCACATGAACGCCGGGAAACCCGTAAGTTACTGTATCATTTACGAAATCATACGTGGTCGGCGCCGAGAAGTTCAGTCGCAGGTCGGACTGGTGATTGAAGTGCGTATTCAGATAAAATGCACCGACCTGCAACGTGATCCGATCGGAAATATCGGCAGTCGTGCGGAGCTCCTGGCTGAACTGCCAGGCCTTGGTCTCGCGCTGGGTATCCGCAAAAAACACCGACACGCCTGACTGGTCGGTAAAGTTATGGTTGTCGATATGCTTGTAGCCGGTGATCGACGTAATATCGCCAATCGGTGTATCAGACAAGTTCATCGTCGCGGTAATGGCGAATGTATCCATGTTTTCGGTGTCGGTGATCGGGTCAACGATCTCACCAGTTGCAGGATCGGTCGGCCCAAGCACCTGCCCGGAGACATATTTGCTGGGCGCTTTACAGCGGGAACCTGCAGGTGCGCATGGCGATGCGTACATTCCGCGGAAGCCTTCAGGAACGAAGACCAGCTCTCCCGGCAACGCTCCCTGGACCACCGGCGGGGCGCCATTGCGTGTACGGCCATATTCGCCTGACAGGGTAAAATCAAAATTCGTGCCGGGGTCATATTTCACTATAGCTCTGAAAAGCGATACGTTCCGACGACCAAGATCACGCCCATCCACGACGTTCGTTATATAACCATCACGCTGATCATGTGAGGCAACAAAGCGAGCAGCAAGCGTATCGCCGAGCGGCACGTTGAGTACACCACCAAGCGTGACATGGTCATAGTTTCCATAAGCCAGATCTATGCGCCCACCCAGCTCTTTTTCAGGCTGCTTGTTGACAACATTGACGACACCGCCAGTCGTGTTGGCGCCGAAAAGAGTGCCTTGTGGCCCGCGCAGGATTTCGATCCGTTCGACGTCGTATACGTCAGCAAGCGCACCCAGCGAGAAAAATTGCGATACACCATCAACGACAATGCTCACCGTATTACCGGCATAAGGATCGGGCTCGATGATACCAATGCCACGAA
>JBFKAE010000076.1:0-14106 GCA_041621755.1 Sphingomonadaceae bacterium
GCAGCCGCGTCTTCTATTCTATAGAGGGTTCCGCTCTCGCCGTGCTGTTCCCGGACGAGGACAAAGCCCTTCTTGCGCAGGCCCGAGAGGTAGGCACGAATGCTGTGCGGCTGCCAGCCAGTCTTGCCGAAGTTCGGCAAGACTGGCGCCCTTCGCGCGTGAGAGCAACTTCCTGACGGTAGCAGCTTTGGACGGGCGCTGTGATTGAGGCGACGAGGCTTTTGCCGCGAGGCGGCGGGTGATGTGCTGGATACTGGTCATGTCGGGTCTCCGGTGGGAGGTCCCACACACCATGCATGGGGCTTCTCCCACGACCCGAAGCTCCGGGATCACAAACACCGGAGCGGCCTGCGGGGAATCTCGTCCGCCGCAGCACCAACAGCAATGCTTCGTTCCACGCGCAAGTCCAGTCCGTTCTCGCCGAGTAGTGTGGGATGAGAGTGCGGATAAAGCTGATCGTTCATCCCCAGCGAGTATTATCATGCCGAGCACTGTCGCGGGACCGTGGGACCACCGTGCGTCCCTCGACTGCGCTAGATATGATAAAGGTGTGGGTAGCGACACACGCATGGGGCGAAATCGCGCCTGAGGCTTCAGGGTGATGGTAGTGCTCAATTCATTGCCAAAGCCCTGTGCGCAGTCGCTTACCGAGACATGCAGAGCGGCATCTAACTTTGCTCTTCGGCTTCGGACTGCATCTGGATGTAGTTCTGAATGCCCATGCGCTCTATCAAGTCAAACTGACGTTCGATCGTATCGATATGCTCTTCTTCACTTTCAAGGATTTCGGAAAACAAGTCGCGGCTGACATAGTCGCGCACCTCTTCACAATATGCGATGGCATTTTTCAGCTGCGGAACAGCATCCATCTCCAGTTCAAGATCGGCCTTGAGAATTTCCTCAACGTTTTCACCGATACGCAGACGCCCCAAATCCTGAAAATTTGGAAAACCTTCAAGGAAAAGAATACGGTCCGTCAACTTGTCGGCATGCTTCATTTCATCGATGGATTCACCATATTCATATTTGGCAAGCCGGCTCACACCCCAGTTCTTGAGCATCCGGTAGTGCAGAAAATACTGGTTAATCGCGGTCAGCTCATTCTTGAGCGCTTCGTTCAAGAATTTAATGACCTTGGCATCGCCCTGCATGACGCTCTCCTTATATTGACGTGAGCATCCTATCAGTTCGCCTATCTATCGCAATTGAAAGCCATCGGAAATCCGACTTCTCAGGCTGCGCTGCAGGTTTCTTCCTGAATAATCTGTTCGGCAAAGGACAGGCATTGGCAACAATTCGGCGCACAGCCCAAATTGGCATAAACATCTTCAATGTCGCTGAAACCCGCGCGTGCAGCATCGCGGATTTGCTGTTCTCTAATGGCATTGCAACTGCAAACGATCATGCGAATCTCCAGTCAGCGGGGAACATACGCTAATGAGATTTGTTTGCAATAAAAATTATATCGGGAGAAGTCGGGTCTATCAACGTTTCAGAAAACGACGCCAGATTCCTTAATTCTCCAACTTCATCTGGTCCAAGCATCCAGGAAGCTGCGCCTGCAATTTGCCTGATGACGCAAGAAAAGCCGGCTCCCGCCAGCGGGGCAAGCTTCTTATTAGGGATGTCTGCTCAGTCGGGATTCGCTGGTGGTGTCAAAGCTTCGCCGCGATCAGGCGTTTTGATTCAGACGCGCTGCACACCGGGGAACTCGGCGCACGCATAAATCTGGACGAACCTCTGCCAACTGATATCACTGTAGCCGCCTTTCTTGCCGACTTGAATGACATTCAGGCGGATCTTGTTGCAGACCGCGGGTTTCCCTTTTCGCGGATCATTGGCAATCCCAAGCGCTTCAATCGATCGGAACTCTAACTTAACCGGTGGACCACCCTAATGGGACAGGTCAATCCTCCTTAAATGACAACCTCGAATCTGCGCCATAGGTGCTGACGGGGAACGGCTATCGTGGTATCATGCAGGAGACTTGCGCCAGGGAGTGCAGAAATGAAAACCCTGCTTGTCATTATTGCCTTTGGTCTCCTTTCGGGATGCGCTTCCACGCGCCAGATTGAACCCCGAATGGCTGATGAGGCAGCCGATTTCGGGCAAGCCGAAACAATTGAGGTCAAATTGTCGAACTTCGCGTTCACGCCTTCGGAAATCAGTCTGACGGCAGGGCGCCCCTATATTCTGAAGTTCGTCAATACGGCTTCGGGCGGTCATGACTTTACAGCACCGGGTTTCTTTGCAGATGTGTCTGTCGCGCCGGGTGATTCCGCGCTTATCGCCGATGGACAGATCAAGCTGAACGGTGGCGCAACGACACTGCTCCGCATCATACCGGCTGCCGGTCAGTACAAGATTGTCTGCACGCACTTTGGCCATGCGGCGCTGGGAATGACGGGTCAGATCACCGTCCATTAAGGAACACCTCGTCAGACTATCCATTGACACATCAGGCAGGCGAAGTGCGAGAGGTTTGAATGACAACCCCAAATGAGACGATAATGTCCATCATTGCTGCCGAAGCGGGCCTTGATGGCGCAACGCTGCGGCCTGAAGCAACCTTTGAGGAGCTTGATATCAGCTCGCTCGACATTGCCAGTGCCGTCTTTGCGCTGGAGGACGAATTGGGGGTGGAAATTGACCCTTCAAGCATTCCACCAACTTCCACAATTGGCGACTTTATCGAGCGCATAACCGCTCTTGCCGGGAAATGAGCCGGCGCGTTCTAGTCACAGGCATGGGCTGCGTCAGCGGCCTGGGGTGCGGGGTCGAAGAGAATTGGCGACGCATGCGCCGTGGCGATGGCGCGATTCAGCCGTTTGAGAATGAAGCCTCTCGGGGTGGGTCGTCTCGGTCGAGCGGTGGCCTTGCAGCAAGAGTCGATCAACATGCCGTTGCGGCGGCGCTTGCTGACAGAAATCTGCGCCGACTGGGCCAGCTTGACCCCTTGTCTACATATATTCTGGTCGCAGCAATCGAAGCTGTCGAGGCATCGGGCCTTTCGGGCCATCCTGTTCTCGATGATCGAACAGCGATTGTGCTGGGCTGTGGAAGTGGCGGCAATGGAGTCCTCGATACGGCCTATGAGCGCTATTACAGGCGCGGGCTTTCGAAAGTTCATCCCCAGACCATCCCGGCTTCAATGATTTCCGCGCCGGCTAGCCATGTCGCTATGTTGCTGGGCGTGAACGGGCCATCTTTTGTGCTGGCGAGCGCATGCGCGTCTTCTGCCCATGCGCTGGGTGAGGCCATGCACATGATCCGCAGCGGACGGGTCGATGCGGCAATTGCAGGTGGCGGTGAAGCCTGTCTCAACCCTGGCTCCTTTATCGCATGGTCTTCGCTGGGGGTCATTGCGCCCGATACCTGTCGACCATTTTCGGCGGACCGGCGGGGCCTCGTTCTGGGCGAAGGTGCCGCCGTTCTGATGTTGGAGAGCGAAGAGCACGCCACGGCACGGGGTGCGAATATTCTGGGGGAGCTAGCTGGATACGGCGCGACGTCGGACGCGCATGATATGACTGCGCCAGACCAATCGGGGATAGAAAAGGCGATCCGCGCCGCGCATCGCGATGCACAGCTGGCGTTTGATCATCCTGCGCTTATATCCACGCACGGCACCGGCACCAGACTGAACGATGCAGTGGAAACTGCTGCGGTCAAGTCTGTCTATGGAAAGGCTCTCGACAATCATTCGGTCATTGCTACCAAATCCGCCCACGGTCATATGATCGGCGGCACTGGCGCGATTGAATTTATTCTGGGCATGCGGGCACTGATCGAGGGGGTCGCTCCGCCAATCCTGAACTATCTTGGTCCCGATGCGGAATGTGACCTGCCGCTTGTTCTGGATCCGACCAGAATTTCTCACGACGTTCTGGTCTCGAACAGCTTTGCCTTCGGAGGGCTCAACGCCGTACTGATAGGGCGGAGACGATAATGACAGTTGCACATATCAATGCGATCGGGACGGCATTACCGCCATATCCTGTACATGATGCCTTTATCGGTTTCGCACGCCAGAGCCTTGATGACCCCAAAAAGCGAAAGCTGTTCGGCCAGATGCTGAAGCGCTGCGGTATAGAGCAGCGCTATTCGTTCCTGGAGCCGGAGATTCTGCATGATGGCAGAATTACCGACAAGGCGCGCTTCTATGGGCTGGGCGACTGGCCATCCACTGAAGTACGCATGGCCCGATACGAACAATGGGCGCCGCAACTGGCGTTGCAAGCCATCGGCGCACTCAACCTTTCCATTGCAGACGAAAGCATCACGCATGTCATCGTCGCTTCCTGCACGGGCTTTATCGCACCGGGCATCGATCAGCATCTGATTGCAGCAACGGGTATCAATCCATCTGCTGAACGCACGGTTGTCGGCTTCATGGGCTGCTATGCTGCGGTCAATGCGCTGCGGCTCGCGCATCATATCGTACGTTCCGAACCGGATTCGCGCGTGCTCGTTGTCAATATCGAGCTTTGCACATTGCATCTCCAGCGCACGCAGGAGCTGGAAAAACTGCTCTCGATGCTGCTCTTTGGCGATGGCGCGTCGGCAGCGCTTGTCACCGCGGACGCTTCGGGGATCGCTCTGAATGACTTTCAGTCGACCACGATCGACAAAGGTAAAGATGCGATCACATGGCGGATCGGCGATCAGGGGTTCGACATGCATCTTGGCGGACAGGTTCCAGCACTCATCGCCGAAGCGCTGAAACGGGAAAGAGAACGCAATGATGATGGTGGAATCCTGCGTGGTCAGACCCCGGTCGATTTCGACCTTTGGGCGGTCCATGCCGGCGGGCGCACAATTCTTGACGCCGTGGAACGCGCGCTGGAATTGCCGTCAAGCGCTCTACAGCCGTCGCGTGATATTCTGCGATCATTTGGAAACATGTCATCGGCAACCTTGATGTTTGTACTGGCGCGTATGATGGAACAGCATAAGGCAGAGCCGGATCAGGGCCGCAAGGGGCTTGCCCTTGCCTTTGGTCCCGGCCTCGCCGCGGAAAGTTTTCGCTTCAGCATGGTCTAGGAGAGCGGCATTGATCAACCTTCGTCATCGCTCCTGCGCTCCTGAATGGATGGATGGCGAGGACGTAACGCAGGCAAGCTTCGCTGCGTGCATCAAGGATCTGGCAAGGGTCAACACCCTAACCTTGGCCCGGCCTCCGACTCTGGCCTTTATAGACAGGATATGGCGCAGGCTCCCTCGGGAACGCATGATCACCATAGTCGATGTCGGCTTTGGCGCAGGCGACATGCTTCGCGCAGTTGCGAAGATGGCGCAACGCAAAGGCCGAAATGTAAGGCTTGTCGGATATGACATAAATCCGCGCAGCAAGGTGGTTGCCCATCAGCTGACGGCGCCTTCATCACCGATTGAATACCGCTCGGGTGATGCCTTTGAAATGCCCACAGAGGACAGAGTAGACGTCGTCATCAGCTCGCTTGTCACGCACCATATGCGCGACGACGAGATTGTTCACTTTCTGAAATGGATGGAAGCTCGCGCACGATCAGGGTGGCTAGTGAACGACCTGCACCGGCATCTGCTTGCCTATTACGGCATTTCCATACTGTCGGCTGCGCTGCGTTGGCACCCCTTCGTCCGGCATGATGGGCCGCTCTCGGTCGCGCGGGCATTTCGGCGCGAAGATTGGCACAGGCTTCTGGTAGCAGCGGAACTCGACAGCAAAGCTGTCGTTCGCTGGCGTTTCCCGTTCCGCTATTGTGTGGAGCGGGTGAAGTGATGGACGAGGTACTGATCCTCGGCGGCGGGCTGGCAGGTGGAGCAGCCGCTATCCAGCTTGCAAGAGCTGGTGTTTCGACACGCCTGCTTGAACGCGACGCGGCCACGTCTCACAAGGTTTGCGGGGAATTCCTGTCAATCGAAGCGCAGCGAGATCTGGAACGACTTGGCATCAATCTTGACCAGCTGGGCGCTGTCTCTGTCGACCGGCTCAGGCTTGTACGTGGAACGAAACAAGTTGAAGCCGCGCTTCCGTTTGTGGCGCGCGGCATTAGCCGAAAAATCCTCGACGAAGCCTTGCTGGACTCGGCCCGCGCAGCAGGTGCTATTGTCGAGCGTGGCGTACGGGTCAGCCGGATGCATCATGGCGTGGCTGATACGAACGCAGGCACACGCCAGGCCCGGCACATTTTTCTTGCGACCGGAAAGCATGACCTCAGGGGTTGGCGTCGAACAACACCCACACGGCGTGATGACTATGTCGGCTTCAAAATGCATTGGCGGCTTGAGGCAAGCCAGTGCGAAGCATTGGGCAATGCCATAGAGCTTATCATGTTCAATGGCGGTTATGCGGGTTTGCAGCGTATCGCCTCCCACGTCGCAAATCTTTGTCTCGTCATTCGGCGCGAGCGCCTTGCCGGCATGGGGGGGCGATGGGAAAATGTTCTGGCCGCGCTGATGCGCGAAGCACACCTTACCCGCCGGCTTGGCAATGCCAAAACACTGTTTCCCCGTCCCTTGACGATAGCAAACCAGCCCTTTGGCTACGTAAACACCACCAGTTCGTCGGCCTGCGAGCGCACTTTCCGGCTGGGTGATCAGGTGGCGGTCACCGCGCCGCTCACGGGAGACGGCATGGCAACTGCGCTCCGCAGCGCCCGTCTTGCTGCTGATTGTCTGCAATCCGGATTTGATGCCGCACCCTATCACCGACGCATGGAACAATTGGCGTCGGGGCAAGTCAGGCGCGCAATGCGCCTGCAAAGGGTAACGGGCCTCCCCGTCATTATGGGGCCAGTGTTGGCGCTGCTAGGCCTTTGGCCTGGCGCACTGACGTCTCTTGTTTCCATGACGCGCCTCCCCGGTTTGAGGCTGACATGAGCATGCGCCTGCATATTCGGGCCCTGATCGCAACGAGCCTGATCAGTATGCTGGTTTGCCAGGCCTCATCAGCCAGCGCACAATCTGTTTTCGGCAGGTGGCTTACCGACGATCATGCGGCAATTGTCACAATCGACCGGTGCGGCAACACATTGTGCGGCTGGATTGATCGTGTACTCGACCCAAAAGCGCCGGAGAACGATATTAACAATCCCGACAAAAAGTTTCGTTCGAAACCACTGGTCGGGACAGTCGTGCTCCGAGGTTTCACCCGCGCGGGTGACAAATGGGCGGATGGCAGAGCTTATGATCCCAAGACCGGAAACAGCTATCGTTCGACGTTGAAGATCGATGACGACGGACGATTGCGGGTCACCGGCTGCATATTATTTCTGTGCCGTTCACGTCACTGGACCGTTTATTGAGTGTCGCTAAAGTGATCTGCCCCCTTCTGAGTAATCCAAAATCAATATTATTTTGGATTACGAATGAGACATTGGGTGCCGAGCAAGAAGCACAAGCCGGTAGAGATTATCGGTGAGCTGCGAGAAGTTGAGATTGCGCTGGCGCAAGGGGTTTAAATTGCCGAAACCTGTCGTCGGATCGCGGTGGTGGAGTAAATCTATTACTTCTCTGTACCGCTCTCTCTCTGCAAGTCGATTTTGAAGCGTTCTGCGTGGATCGGTTGCAAACATCTAAGCATAAGATATTTCGGCGGTTCGCGGTGTTGGGCGAGGTCGGTGTGTAGAGGAAACCCGTCGTAGCCATACCGGCCGCTGTAGGTGTTGGGTATCGCTGTATCCGCCGGGCTAGGTGTAATCACGTGCAGGCGCCCCAACTGTCCTGGGATCCGAACCCCTATGGCGTCCGCGACCTCATGCCCCGCCGTTTCTGGATCGTACTGTGCCATGAAGACGTAGCCGTTCTCGTGCATTGTCCCAGCAAGTGCAGCCAAGCTGCCCCTTGGTTGCCGACGACCGCCAGCCTTTTCGTGAGGCGCCGTTTCGGCGGCGTCGCGCATCAGGAATCAATCCAGTCGAGCGGCACCAGCTTGCGGCCGTGCCGCCAGCGTTCAATCACGGCGGCATCGAACCAATCCTCCTTGAGATCGGCATGGTCGAGCAGGATCACCTGAAGCGACGGCGCGATCTCGCTGGCAACCTCGGCGATCAGCGAGAACAGCTTGTGCACCGCCGTCTTGTCCTCGTCCGTGAGCGACGCGATAGACCCGTCGTCGGTATCTTTCTCCGGCGGATAATGCGCCTGGGACGGCTGGTCGAGTAAGCGCTTGGCTGGCGGCCACTATCTTCTCCAGCCGCGCAAGGCGCGCCGACACCGGATCGGGCGGCGTATTGTTCCCCAGCCCCCGGATCACTTCGCTTTGCTGGTGCGCGGGCACCTTGCCATAGCTTGTGAAGGTAGCAAGTACATCATCGAAACCGAAATCGATGCGTGGATCGCACAAATCTCGAATAGTTTCTCGAATAGTTTAACGCTGGTCCAAGACCGATTCTGTTTCCAAAGGCCACACGGTGAACAATTTGCCTGATGCCGCAAGAAAAGCCGTCTCCCGCCAGCGGGGCAAGCTTCTGATTACGGTGTCAGCTCAGCCAGGATGCACTGGTGGTGTCAAAGCTTCGCCGCGATCAGGCGGCGCGTGGCGCAAACAGGATCACCGCAGCGCCTATGACACATATCGTCGCCCCCAGAAGATCCCAGCGGTCCGGCTGCACGCCTTCGACAGCCCAAAGCCAGCAAAGTGATGCGGCGATGTAGACGCCGCCATAGGCAGCAAAAACGCGACCAGCAGCGTCGACTTCTGTCCGCGCCAGAAGATAGGCAAAGAGCGAAAGCGAGAGAATGCCTGGCACCAGCCACAGTGGTGTCCGGTCCATTCTCATCCACGCCCAGAAGGCGAAGCAGCCCGCAATCTCGGCAAGCGCGGCGAGTGGATAGATCCAGATAGCATTCATCCCCTCGCATCCTTGGCGAGGGCTTCGATAATCCGGCAGTCCCCGACTGTGTCTTGCTCACAGCTCGCAAGCATCCGCGTGAGTTCGCTTCGAAGCGCGGTCAAATCGGAAATTTTCCGTTCAATCTCGGAAAGATGGTCGCGTGTAAGCGTGTCAACGGCTTCACAGGATCGCGACTGGTCATCGGCCAAGTCGAGCAATTCACGAACACGCGCCATGGTGAAACCCAGGTCCCGGGCACAACGAATGAAATGCAGTCTTGAAGCTTGATCAAGATCATAGTCTCGGTAATTGGCTCCGGTACGTGCTGGAGAAGGTAGTATACCCTCACGTTCGTAGAAACGGATGGTTTCTGCTTTGACGCCGGTAATCCGAGCCAGTTCGCCAATTTTCATGACCTGGTTTCTCCAAGATCGTTCATGCCTCACTTGACCTTCTAGTTACTACAAGGTGCATACGCCGATTCGATGAAAGGAGTCGAGCGAATGGGCAATTGCGGTTGCGGTACCGAGGCGGCCAACAATCCGAATAATAATCCTCTGTGGCGACGGATCTTATGGGTTGCGCTGATCATCAACACCGTCATGTTCGGTGTGGAAATCGTCGCAGGTCTTGCCGCGGAGTCGCGTGCCTTGCAAGCCGATGCGCTCGACTTTCTCGGCGACGCAGCGAATTACGCGATCAGTTTGGGAGTAGCCGGGATGGCGCTCGCATGGCGCGCGCGTGCGGCCATCGTCAAGGCGGCAACCATGCTGGCCTTCGGCGTATGGATGCTTGGGTCGGCGATCTGGGGCTTTCTTGTGGGGGCATCGCCAGAAGCTGGAACGATGGGAATTGTCGGGACCGCTGCACTTGTCGCAAATCTAGCGGTTGCCGTGATGTTGTTCCGCTTCCGCTCGGGCGATGCGAACATGCGCTCGGTCTGGATCTGTTCGCGCAATGACGCGATCGGCAACATTGCAGTCTTAACTGCAGCTCTGGGTGTCTTCGGGACCGGTTACGCTTGGCCCGACCTTGCCGTCGCAGCGATTATGGCGGCTATAGCGATCTGGGGCAGTGCGCAGATTTTCAGTGAAGCGATACGAGAACTCGGTCCTGCATAACGGCGTTATTCGATTCCTAGAGTTTTCTGCTTCACACTGATGCATGTCCTGCTCCCCCGATGTCGTTTGCACATTCGGCTGGCAGGAATTCTCGAGCGGTGACAAAATTATGCTCATGCGCATTTCCAAGCGAGGAAGTCAGCATCTGCGCAGCCTGCTGGTCCATGGCGCCCGGGCCGTAGGGAGAACGGCGGTAAACAAAAATGACCCCAAATGCCAATGGGCCAACGAATTTCGGTAGTGGCGTAGCCTCAACCGCACAACGGTTGCCATCGCCAATAAGAATGCACGGGTAATCTGGGCCGTGCTGCGAACTGGCAACGAGTACCGAGCTGCCGCCTGAAGCAACGAACCAGTTTGCGAGAAGACGACCGGCGTCAGCCGGTCTGTCGTTTAGGTCAGAATAATATGTCCGATGTGGGTCGTTGCAAATTTATGACTGAGAGTTCTTAACTTGGCCCTGCGATAATAAATCTTGCAAATGCGAACGAGTTGCATTAGCGGAACGTCGATTATTGACGAAACCACATAAGGGGACTCTGTTCATGAGGAAAATCATTGCTGCGAGTATGTTTCTTGCAGCCAGCATTACGGCGCCTACCGCACAAGCGGATGAAAATGTGTTTGCTTATAGCTACGGCAGTGAAACCCTGCCAAAGGGCGGAACCGAGATGTATCTCTGGGCGACTGACCGCAGAGGCAAGGGCGCTGGCGAATATAATGCCCAAGACTACAAGCTGGAAATCGAGCATGGATTTTCGGATCGTTTCCAGGCTTCAGCCTATGTCAATTTCGCGGCGCACCATATAAACGGCCTCGAACCGGAACTGGAGGATATCGACCATAATCTGCGCTGGAACGGTATGCAGGCGTCGTTCAAATATGCTTTCACTAGTCCGTATAAAGATGGGCTGGGTGTCGCGATCTATGTTGAACCGGGTTTCGCGCTTTACAGTGGCAAGTCCGGCGAACGTGAAACCAAACTGTCACTGGAAACCAAGCTGCTGTTGCAGAAGAATTTCATGAATGATCGCCTGATCTGGGTTGGCAACATTACCGCCGAACAAGAATTTGAGAACGAAGAAGCGAACGAATGGGAATCCGAACTCGAATTCGAACTTTCCAGTGGCCTTGCCTATAATATTGCGCAGGGCTGGTTTCTTGGTGCCGAAGGGCGATATACTAGCGCCTATGAGGATTTTCCTAATGAGGTGCATCGCGCCGACCATGCAATCTATTTCGGTCCGACAGTGCATTATGCGGCCAAGAAGTGGTGGGCGACATTGAGTTACCAACCTCAGATCGCGGGCGGACCCAACGCTCGGTCCGGAAGTCTCAATCTTGCTGATTATGAAAAGCGCGAGATGCGTCTCAAGCTAGGTTATAATTTCTAACCATGACTGGCCGTCCGCATTGGTATAGCATCGTTCCGATTGCGATCGTCGGCACAGTGTCACCAGCGCACGCCACAACCTATCTGACGGTCGAGCAAGCACAAAAGCTAATGTTTCCCACAGTAGCTCGCTTTCTCGACCGTTCACTCTACTTGACCCAGACCCAACGCACCGCCATCGCCAAGGCGTCAGGCGTGCCTTCGCCAAAGAGTCTGCGCGTCTGGGATGTGCGTGTCGGCCCGACGCGAACCGGATGGCT
Organism: Sphingomonadaceae bacterium; assembly: GCA_041621755.1. GTDB lineage: Bacteria > Pseudomonadota > Alphaproteobacteria > Sphingomonadales > Sphingomonadaceae > Sphingosinicella. The sequence goes on from JBFKAE010000076.1 coordinate 11,591, forward strand.
TTTCGTGGATCGCGTCCTTGGTAAGCACGAACTCATCACCTACGCCGTGGCACTTGATGCTGACGGAGCGGTCCATGGCATTGAAATTCTTGATTATCGCGAAACTTATGGTGATGAAATTCGTGATGCCCGCTGGCGTCAGCAATTTGTTGGCAAGCGGTTTGGCGCGGAACTCCGCCTCGACAAGGACATCAAGAATATATCGGGCGCCACTTTATCCTGCCGTCATGTCACGGACGGGATCAAGCGCATTTTGACGGTGTTCAACGTCCTGTTGCGTGAAGACTGATCTCATGCGTCGCTGTCGGCCATTATTAGGTACGTTGGTCGAAGTCACCGCGCAGGATGCGGCAACCATTGAAATGGCGTTCGAGGCCATTACCAGCGTTCACACACTCATGAGTGCTCATAAAGTTGGCAGCGACCTGAGCGTTATCAACGCTCGCGCCCACATCAAACCGGTCACAGTCCACGAGTGGACGGCAGCAGTTATACTACGCTCGCAATACTGGTCACAAATGAGCGGCGGCGCTTTCGATGTTGTGAAGGCCGGCGCATACGCCCTCAAGGCCGGTTCAATCCCCCGCCATAATCAGCAAATCGACCCTGTAGTTGAGTCAAGCTGGCGCGATATTCAGATCCGAGATGGCAAGATATTTCTTGAGCGTCCCTGCTGCCTAGATCTTGGCGGAATTGCCAAGGGGTTCGCCGTCGACATGGCTATTTCTAGCATGCGCCAGGCGGGTGCACGCATGGGCCTTGTCAACGCCGGAGGCGATCTGCGTGGATTTGGCGATGAGTCTTGGCCCGTTTACATCCCCGACCCGCGCACACGCAGGCCGAGTGTACAACTTTGGGTTGAAAATTGCGCAGTCGCGACAAGCGCCGGTCAGCGGCGTGAAACGGAGGACCTGATTTATACTCATCTTCCAGGATCAAATCAGCGCTGGTCATCTGTGACAGTGCGTGCTCCGACAGCGTGCGATGCTGACGCGCTGACCAAAATAGTGATGTCCGGGCGCGACGAAGCTGTCCATTGTCTCGCAGCGGCTTCCGCCGAGGCACTTGGCATGACCGTTCATGGCCATATGGAACCGCTCGGAGCTGATTTGATTGCAGCATGACATCAAGCAGACGCCCCTCCCGCCTCCTGCGATGGCATGAAATTGCGTTATATTTTTGTGGCTTCTGCCTGCTAGCGTCAGGAATTATATGGCTCGTGCTCGATAGCTGGGTACGTGTATCAGGAGACTTTGGGCCAGGACGACATCCGGCTGAGCATTGGGCAATCATTATTCATGGGACGATGGCCTATATATTCTTGATCTTTGCCGGAATGCTCATCCATATGCATATCGTTCCGGGATGGCGCTTCGGCCTTAATCGCGTCAGTGGGGCTCTCATGGCGGGATCGTGCCTGTTTCTGTCGTTCACTGCACTCATGCTTTATTATACAGGGAATGAGGCATTGCGCGACTATGTAAGCTTGCTGCATTGGACAGTCGGCGTTGGCGCTGCGATACTCCTCATATGCCATGTTCTTATAGGACGGCGCGAAGCTAAGAGGCGTTTGTAATGTGATGGCATAGGCCTCGTTGCGAAGATTGTGTAGGTGTATCCAAAGCGTCCGCCGTTGCGCTTGTGTTGAAATGCAACCGTAAGCGCGGTTGGCTTTACCGTGCTGTGCGCGGCAAGATCGGCGTCGCGGCCCTTGCGGAAGCTGTTCGCGCCGGCATAGTCGACAACATTGCTGCGGTACCGGCCTGTGTCCCCCAAGCCAAAATTATTGATATGCCTGCCCTTGCCGGCTTTGAACACGAAGACCAGCTCGTGCTGGCTGCGGTAGAAGCTGCCTTGCCCGGCATTGGTCTTGTTCCAGACGACGAGCTGCTTCAGTTGCGCGTAGACGCCGTCGGCGGCATCGAGGATCTCGCGCATATGGCGCCAGTCCATGCACTGGTAGTGGATTGATCCATCGCGTGAGAAGCGCACACAGTTGCGGAAGATCGTGCGCAGGAAGGCGGTGAACTCGGGCGGGCTCATCTCGCCTGCGCCCATTAGAAACTCGCGATGACGGTTGCGGCCATTGCCCGAGACGAAGCCGTCAATCGGCACATTATATGGCGGGTCGGCAAAGACCATGGCCGCGCGATCCTCCCCGAGCAGCGCTTCCCAGCTCGCAACCGCGCGCGCGTCGCCGCAATAAAGCCGGTGCGGTCCGATCAGCCAGAGATCTCCCGGCTTGCTGACCGCAATGGCAGCGGGGTCGGGCAGTTCGATTGTTTCTGACGCCTCTTCCCGATCCGCGTCTGGAAGCGCGAAGTCGAGGTCTGCGGTGCTGAAGCCGGTAATCTCGAGATTAAAGCCGTCATCAAACAGCGCAGTCAGTTCCTCGGCAAGCAGCTTATCGTCCCAGCCAGAAAGATCCGCGATGCGGTTCTCGGCCAGCGCGAACGCCCGCCGGTCGGCATCGGTCAGAAACGCGGCGCGGATGATCGGGACTTCGGTCAGGTTCA
>JBFKAE010000077.1:0-14034 GCA_041621755.1 Sphingomonadaceae bacterium
ATGGCAGGACGGCCTATCGGATCGCACCAGACGGGCCTGCTGGATCATGAGCGACCAGGCGCTGAAGAAACTCGAGACCATGTCACCCGCGCAGTTGCGCGCTGCATGGCGAGATCAATATCGCAGACCGGCCCCGGATATTGGGCCCGACCTGCTGCGCAGAGGTGTTGCGTACAAAATGCAGGAGCGGCAGTTCGGTACGCTCGCATCATCAACCCGACGTGACATCGACAGGATTGTCACTCGGCTGGAGCAGGGCAGCGACGCCGGCATCGCCAGGTTCTCAAAGCTCAAGCCCGGAACGCGGCTGATGCGAAGTTGGCATGGCGCCATACATCAGGTTCTGGTTCTTGCCGACGGGTTTGAGCATGACGGGCGATCCTATCGCAGCCTCAGCCAGATTGCCCGCGCCATCACCGGTGCGCACTGGTCCGGGCCGCGCTTTTTCGGTTTGAGGAACGCCAGTGGCTGATCGCAAGCGCTGCGCCATCTATACGAGGAAGTCGACAGAAGAAGGGCTTGAACAGGACTTCAACAGCCTCGATGCTCAACGCGAGGCCTGTGCCGCGTTTATTCTGAGTCAGGCCGGCGAGGGATGGGAAGCTATTCCTGAACAGTATGACGATGGCGGCTGGTCGGGCGGGAACATGGACAGACCAGCGCTGAGACAATTGCTCACCGATGTCGAGACCGGCAGGGTTGATGTCATTGTCGTCTACAAGGTCGACCGGCTGACCCGCAGCCTCGCCGACTTTGCCAAGATCGTCGAGGTGCTGGACAGCAAGGGTGCATCGTTCGTCAGCGTCACCCAGGCCTTCAACACGACCAGCAGCATGGGGCGCCTCACGCTCAATGTTCTGCTCTCCTTCGCCCAGTTCGAACGCGAAGTCACAGGCGAGCGCATCCGCGACAAGATCGCAGCATCGAAGAAAAAGGGTATGTGGATGGGCGGCGCCGTTCCGCTCGGTTACTGCGTCCAGCAGCGCAAGCTGCTGATCGAACCATCTGAAGCCGAAGCCGTACGCCACATCTTCAGGCGGTATCTGGAACTGAAATCTGTCCCCCGGCTGGTGGATGACCTTGCCCGCAGTGGTTATCGTACACGTAGACGCGTTCTGACCTCCGGACGTGTCATCGGCAATGTCTGCTTTGGACGAGGCGCACTTGGTCTTATGCTCAAGAACCCCATTTATATCGGCAAGATCCGCCACAAGGACTTGATCCATGATGGCGAGCATGAGGCCATTCTAGACAGAGCCACGTTCGATGCCGTGCAGGAAGCCTTGAGGCAAGGCACTCATGAGAAGCTGGTGGGCACAAGGACGCGCCAGCCCAGCCTGCTGACCGGAATGCTGACCGATCCCGATGGAAGACCCATGTCGCCGGGCAGCGCCAGGAAGGGTGCAAGAACCTATTGCTACTACATAAGCCGAACGAAGCCCGGCGAAAGTCGCGACAAGCTCTGGCGCTTCCCGACCAGTGAAATTGACCCCGTCGTGATCGAGGCGATCGCCCGCCATCTCGAACAGCCAGTGCCGTCTGGCACAAACAACACCGCCGACTGGCAGAATCGCAACGAGGCAATGGCGAAGGTGGTTGCGACGCTGCGAAAGAGCTCGACGATCGAACAGCGCGAACAGCTACTGACGCTGAAAACGAGCATCAAGTTAAATGAAGACGTGATAGACGTCACGATCACAGATCCGGGTAACAATGAGCCCACGATCATCTCTGTTCCCATGAAGCTGGTTCGAAAAGGCCATGAACTGAAGATCGCGCTGTCTCCCGACAATCGATCGCCGGCAACGTCACCCGACCCGGTTCTGGTCAAGCTCCTGGGACAGGCCTTTGCTGCGCGCCAGCATCTTGTCGAAGGTCAGGCGCGGAAGACCGTATCAGACTACAGCAGGCGTCACCTGCAGAAGCTGGCGCGGCTGTCCTGGCTCGCCCCTGACATCGTCTCTGATCTTCTCGAAGGGCGTCAGCCACCAAATCTCACAGCCCGTTTCCTCCTGCGCTGCGGTGACGTCCCGCTCGACTGGCCCGGGCAGCGTGAATTTCTCGGGTTTAGCTAGACTCAGCCTCTCTCCACGCGCACATCCGCATCTGCAACCGGTGCCAGCGTTTTGGCCCTTCAGAGATATGGCCCCGACGTGCGCCATATCCGCGCGCCAGAATCGTCTCTGTTTGCGGCACGGAAAACTGGCAGGGCACAAGTGGCTGAAATCAGGCAAGAACTTATAGGCAGACCGGCGCGGTTCGGCGCCAGCCGAATATTGTGGACTGAATGGTGCGCGACGCAGTCCCGAGCGAACGGGTCTCTGGGGTGATTTTCCCTGCAGATCAGGGAATCTACAGGGAATAGGCTCAGAATCCAGCCTTACGTGCCTTTAGATCCCACGCAATTTTGCCAGAAACAGTGCAAATTCCCTATGCATCCGATCAGGGAAATAATTCACCCGAACAGGGAAACATAGTCCTGTGTCAAGAGAACGCACGGTCTGACCGGGTGAGCGAGGTTTCACCTTATAAATCCGTTCATTTTTGGTGAACCTACATCAACGGACAAAACCCCGGTAAATTTGATTCGATCATCAACTCGGATCGAGGGATTCCAGAATGGATTCAATTCGTATCAACTTCGTGCCGACAGAGTCTCTGGCTGCGGACCCCTCCAACGCCCGGACTCATAGCAAAAAGCAGATTGGCCAGATCGCCCGATCCATTGAGAAATTCGGATTTAACAATCCGATCCTCATCGACCTGAGTGGCAAGGTCGTTGCAGGACACGGGAGGTTGCTTGCTGCACAGCAACTCAGGATCGAAAATGTCCCGACAATACGGCTGGATCACCTTAATCCTCACCAGTTAAAGGCCTATGCCCTGGCAGATAACCGTATCGCGGAACTGGCAGGCTGGGACAGGGAAATTCTGGCTGTTGAGCTGCAGGGTCTTCTGGAACTGGACCTTGATTTCGAGATCACCGACGTCGGTTTCGAGATGGCCGAGATCGATCTGATCCTGGATGAGGCCAGGGTAAATAATGATACGCCGGACACGGATGATGTCATTCCTGAACCGGACGAAATTCCGGGCGTCGCACGCATGGGTGACCTCTGGCGCCTTGGGGAACATCTGCTCTTCTGCGGCGATGCGCTGGATTCAGACAGCTATCGTATTCTGATGGGTGAAGAGCGGGCGCAACTCGTGTTCACCGACCCGCCTTACAATGTACCGGTCAAGGGGCACGTGTCAGGCCTTGGAAGGACCAGGCACCGGGAATTCATTCAGGCGTCCGGCGAGATGTCGAGAAGCGAGTTCTCACAGTTCCTCCATACGGCAGGCAGGAACATGCGTGCTGCGAGCGTGGACGGCTCAATCCACTTCATTTGCATGGACTGGCGACATATCAGCGAACTTATTGAGGCCGGACGATCAGTCTACTCCGAACTCAAGAACATCTGCGTCTGGGTAAAGCCGAACGGCGGAATGGGTTCGCTCTATCGTTCCCGTCACGAAATGGTTGCGGTCTTCAAGGCAGGCGAAGCGCAGCACCAAAACAATGTTCAGCTCGGCGTACTCGGACGGTATCGGACAAATGTCTGGGAGTATGAGGGCATGAACAGCTTTCAGACGGGGTGGGCCATACGTTCAGTGGTGGCATCCTCCATGATCATGCCGGCCCGAGTCGTCAATTAACGGATGAGCGATGCAGTGTATTCGTTCATGGATATAGTTCGCACGGACACCCCTGAGGAACTGGTCATATAGCTATACTTGGTCACTCAACTGACTTGAGTCCTCAATCTTTTTGCGGCAATGAAGCTAAAAGAGGATACTCAATGACATTATTGCTCTCTGGATTTCGTGTGATCGAATCGTCGATGTTACTTAATGGCGCGGCGACAGGAATGATGCTGGCCGATCTCGGCGCTGAAGTCATCAAGGTCGAAAGTCCCGGTATCGGGGATTATATCCGCTTACCCGAAACACGACATCTGCATCTCCAAACCAACAAGGGCAAACGGAGCCTTGTTGTTGATCTCAAACAGGAAGCCGGTCGGGAAATTTTCTATCGCCTGCTGCAGACTTCAGACGCGCTGGTGACAAACGCTGTCGCGGGGGCAAATGAGCGGCTCGGCATCGCCTATGAACAACTTCGCGTACGCAAACCTGATATCGTTTACTGCCAGAATACCGGCTTTGGTGCGACAGGACCGTTTGGTCATGTCCCCTCACATGGGCAGATGATGGACGCAATGGCCGGCGCCCTGCCCTTTGTGATGGATGAAAGTGGGCTGACCACACCAAACCCCGATTATGTGCGGCGAACGAACACGATGGTCTCGGCAGGCGACGGTGTCACTATGGGTGCGATCTATGCGGCCTTTCACATCGCGGCCGCTCTCGCGCATCGGGAGCGCACCGGAGAAGGTGCATATATCGATGTTTCTTCAGCACAGGCCGTAGTGGCAAGTGCTTGGCTTGCCGTGACAACCCAGATCAACCGGCCAGAGCGCCGGGGGTGGTGGCAAAATCCCGATAATACAAGACCCGTAGCACGCTATCAGGCTTATGCTGCGCGGGACGGTAAGATGCTGCTCTTTTGCCCCGAGGAAGAAAAATTCTGGGCAAAATTCTGCGAATTGGTCGACAGGGACGATCTCAAAGACTCCAAACGAGGCGAGACACTTCGACGGGAAATCCAGTCGATCATCATGACGCGCGATCATGCAGAATGGTTGGCGCTGGCGATCGAGCATCGTCTCCCAATTGGCCCGATCAACGATGGAATCGATGAAGTGAGGGCCGATCCGCAGATCGCGAGTCGACCGATGTTCGTCGAAAGCGAGGCTGAAGGGAAACCGTTTACCTATCTCGGGCAGCCTGCGATCGTTAATGGCGCAGCAATGATCGAACCTGAGCCCGCGCCTGAGGTCGGCCAGCACAATAACATTCTGCTGACCGAACTCGGCTATGTCCCGGAGGAAATCGAGCAGTTCGAGCAGAATCAAGTGATCGCCGCGCCTCCAGCAGAGCGTCATATTATCAACGCCATCTATGGCGACGAGGATTGACCTTAATTTTTCTATTGAGTTACCGCTATTACCAATCTATCGTTTCAGAGCATTAGGGGAACATGTTCCCGGATAGAGACGAAGTGGCACAATGGATCTGAGTTATACAGACGAGCAAACTAGGTATCTGACTGAAGTCAAATATTTCCTTGCGCGCGAATGGAACAGCACGGCCATGAAAGGGGACGAGAATGCCATCACCGCTTTTCGTCGCAGGGCAACTGAACAGGGTTACCTCTACCGGGGTGTGCCGCGCCGCTACGGCGGATCGGAGCAACCGTCGGACGTGATCCGTGCACAGATAATCCGCGAGTGCTTTATCGACGCAGGCGCACCTATGGAAGTGCCGGGAAACGGCAATGCACTGCTCGTACCCACGCTTCTTGAATGGGGTACGGAAGCACAGAAAGATGAGTTCATCGCCAAAACGCTGACCGGCGATTATCTTTGGGCGCAGGGTTATTCTGAACCCGGATCAGGAAGCGATCTGGCTTCACTGTCCTCCCGCGCTGTGCTCGAAGGAGATCAGTGGATCATCAACGGTCACAAGATCTGGACGACACTGGCTCAAACCGCAACGCACATGTTCGCGCTGCTCAGATCTGAACCGGATGCACCCAAACATCAGGGCATTTCCTATATTCTTCTCGATATGAATCAGCCGGGCATCACCGTGAGGCCGATACGGCAGATCAATGGCGACAATAGTTTCTGCGAGGTTTTTCTGGACGATGTCCGGGCGTCAGCCGATCGGCTGGTGGGACCACGCGGCAAGGGCTGGACTGTCTCGCGCTCGACGCTCAAACATGAACGCAATCATATCGGATCATCAACGCGCACCCAGCCGATTTTCCGCAGCCTTGTCCGCCTGGCACAGCGCACGGAGCTGAACGGCAGGCCTGCGATCGAAGATAAGTGCGTCCGCAGCGAGCTGGTGAAGATTGAGGGTTACCTGCAAGCACAACTCTGGGCGGGCTATTATCAGCAGACACTCAGCGCGCAGGATGAGAGCGCCGGTGTGCTTGGGTTGGTCAACAAGTTAACGACGACCAATCTCTTCCATCGCATTGCTGCCATATCGGGCGAGATTATCGGAGACGACGCGCTCAAAATGCCAAGGCAGGGCATCGAACTTGGCGGCAACGAACGTTGGGTAAATCAGATGCTCGGGTCTCTCGGCCAAGCAATTGCGGGTGGTACATCGAACATTCAACGAAACATTATTGCCGAGCGTGGCCTCGGCCTGCCGCGCGGTGGGGTGAGCTGAATGCGCTTCGACCTGACCGACGAACAAAAGGCTCTGCGCGAAACACTCGACGCGTTTTTTGCTGAACGCTTCAGCGGGGCTGAGGGCGTTGCGGCAGTGGCCAATACAACGCTGGATAAAGCTTTGCGGGAGGACATCACGGCCTTGGGTATGGGCGGAATCATGGTGCCTGCCGATCAAGGCGGAGTCGAGATGGGGCTGTTGACACTTTGCCTGGTATCCGAGGTTCTGGGCCGCTATGCTGTTCCCTCTCCCATAATCGCAAACGCCCTTGCGGCTTGGCTGATCGCTGAAGCGGGAAGCACTGCCCAGCGCGGCCGATGGATGGCACCGCTGATTGAGGGGCAGACGATCGCCGCGTTAGCGCTCGCCGAGGATGCCGGATGGATGGCGGATGACTGGTCTACGGGCAAAAATGCCAAAGGTGTCAAACGCAATGTCGAGCGTGCGGATGCGGCTGGTATATTCATTATTGGATTGGCAGGTGGTGCACTCGGCATTGTCGAGGCGGACGCAGATGGCCTTGTTATCGAACCAATCGATACGCTCGATCGCACCCGACCGCTATTTGATGTGCAGATGAAAGATGTCGCGATCGAGCCGATATCTGAAGATGGGGCAGTTGGTCGCCGTCTTGTCGACGCGATGCTGATCCTCCACGCCGCTGACGCGCTGGGCGCAGCGCATGCAGCGCAGGATCGCGCGGTCGCCTACGCTAAAGAACGCAAGCAGTTCGGGCAGCTCATAGGCTCGTTTCAAGCTCTAAAGCATCAGCTTGCCGATATCAGCGTCGAGATCGAACCTGCACGGTCGCTCTGCTGGTATGCCGCCCACGCCTGGGATACCGAGCGCGACGATTCTCATCGCATTGCGGCGCTCACCAAGGCACATATAAGCGAGATCGCGGTCAACTGTGCGCGTGTCGCACTCGAAGCGCATGGCGGAATTGGCTATACTTGGGAACACCCGATCCATCTATTCTTAAAGCGAGCGATGCATGATCGCACCGTATTTGGAACGCCCAATCTTCATCGCGAGCGCGCTGCCGCACTCGCAGGCTGGTGAGACGTAGAATGACGAGTCATCCCGCACCCCGCTGGACGTGCAAGGACAATCCGGCAACCATGACCGTGCCGGTCCTCGGCAAAATCGAAGGCTGCACCCACCCCGAAAGCGCGGAGTTGCTATCAGATGGCGAACATTTCGTGTTCGGCAACTGCGCGATGACTGTCGGTATTCCAGCGTATCGCGACGGCAAGGGCTTGGTCTATCTGGAAAACGAGGCGTTCATCAGCAAGGCCCGGATCAGCGCAGACAAGGTGGTTTCGCTCATCGAGCGTACACTGATTTCTAATCTCACCGCAACTCTTGGCTGTGACATTCTCCGCAAAGGGACTGACATGTTTCCTCGAGGCAGTGTTTTTATGGCTGCAGGCGGCAATCCGATCATCCGACGCGGCGACACTGAACTGGCACATCAGGCTGACCGTCGCCGTTCACAGGCAATCGCCTTCGACCCGATCAAAGGCGAAGTGCTGGGTTGTATTCCGCTGTGGGATGACTCGGCGATCGGGCGGAAGTTCAATGGCCTTGACCAACCGAATGGCCTCGCCATCAATGCTGCAGGTGATGTCTTTGTGGGCGATATTCCAAATGGCAACCCCAAAACGGTTCTTCCCGCGCCAACACCCTCGGCTGTCTACCACATACCCAATGCTGCGCTCGACGCGCTCGCTCGGGGCGACGATGGTGGCGCGCAGAAAGTCCAGCGCGTTCTTGCGCCAGGTTTTGTCAACGGCTTAACCGTCTCGATCTCTGATGGGGAATGCTGGATGGTGAGCTGTTCGAGCCATGATCCCGACGAAGGCGGTCTCTATCGCCTGACCGAAGCTGAGTTCGAAGCTGGTGAGCTGCCCGAAGCGTCAGTGAAAGGTATAGGTATCATTGACGGAGTGGGTTTTACCAAGCGCGGCTCGGTTGTGCTGAGCAACCCGCGCACTGCGCAGGTGCATCTTTTCCTACCCGACGGGGATCATCGTTTGCTGGAAGGCGAAGGCGCCGTTCTTGGTCGCAACCCCGCCGATATCAACATCTGTTACCCCGCCTGCCTGAATGGTGAGCCTGCGCTGCTTGTTCCCGACGTTTGCGTCGGTCGCGATGACGAACGTAGCACCGTCACTCTTCTCGACCTGACAGGGCTGTGAAAGGAACAACTGAAATGAAAGCCCTGACGATCGAAGCTCCATCACATGTTCCCCCCGAGCTGGTCGTGCCTTTCGATCAACTCAATGGTCCCGAGGTGCTGAATTTCCCACCTACAGCGATTCTCGACATCGCCGCGGAACGGCCGGTTTTCTATTCAAGCTTTTATGGCGGATTCTGGGTGTTCTCGCGCTATGAGGATATTCGCCGGATTTACCAATCGCCCGATTTGTTCAAGCAGTGGAGCAAGGGCGTACCCGCCAATCCCTTCACCAAGCTTTACAAACCGCTCTATCTCGATCCCCCCACACATATGCCGTGGCGCAAGGTGCTGACGCCGATCTTCTCGCCGCGCCAATTGGCGCGGTTCGAGGATTTTATTCGCGGTATCGCTCGCCACCAGTTAGCACTGATCGGACCAAAAGGGTCATGCGAGTTTGTATCGGAGTTTGCCGACGTTCTGCCGGGTACTATGTTCTGCTTCATGCTTGGCCTGCCCAATGAAGAATATCCCCGCTTCTCCCGTATGGCTCACGAACTGATCTTCGGTCCGGCAGAAGCGCTCAAAAGCGGCGGTGTAGAGGCGGCCAAAGCGGTTCGCGCGCGCGCCAATAAGGAGATCGACGACTTCATTGCTGCGCTGATCCCCGATCGGCGCAAGAATCCGGGCGATGATATTCTTTCAATCCTGCTGGAAGGTAAGATTGATGGCGCGCCTCTTCCTGAAGAGGAAATCGTCAATCTGGCAACCTTGCTATTCTTTGCCGGCACCGATTCCACCCGCGCGGCGATCACGTACGCATTTATCTATCTCTCTCAGCATCCCGAACAGCGCGATCGAATTGTCGTTGACCCGAAGCTTGTCCCCAATGCAGCGCAAGAGCTGATCCGCTTTAACGGTTTCCATATGAGTTCGCGGCAGGCGACGCGGGATGTCGAGATCGGCGGTGTGCTGATCAAAGAGGGTGATCTGGTGTTAATGTCCACCGGAGCGGCCAACCGCGACCCGGCAAAATTCCCACATCCGAACGAGGTAGACTTGGAGCGCGCTCAGGCTCACTCAAATCTCACCTTTGGCGCAGGTATACACCGCTGTATAGGTTCACATCTGGCAACTCTCCAGCTTCGAGTTGCGCTTGATGAGGTTCATAAGGCCATACCTGATTATCGGCTAGACCTAGATGCTGTACCGGTCCGTTATGTCAGCGGACAGGGGAAAGCGATCCCCGTGAACTTGCCGCTGGTATTCACCCCGGTCAACCTATGAGTCTTACCGGCAAGACACTGTTTATTACTGGGGGCAGCCGGGGAATCGGGCTGGCGATCGCGTTGCGCGCGGCGCGTGATGGTGCAAATATTACCATAGCTGCCAAGACGTCCGAGCCTCATCCCACGTTGCCAGGCACGATTTACACAGCTGCAACCGAGATCGAGGCGGCGGGTGGCAAAGCATTGCCATTGCTGGTGGACATCCGCGACGAGGAGGCGGTTAATCGGGCCGTAGAGGAGACGGCCACGCGCTTTGGCGGCATTGATATTTGCATCAACAACGCTTCGGCGATCAATCTGGCACAATCCACCGAGATCGACATGAAACGCTTTGATCTCCTCCAGTCGATCAACATGCGAGGCACCTTTATTGCCAGCCGCGCATGTGTGCCTTACCTCAGAAAAAGCGCCAATCCTCATATCCTTACTTTGTCGCCGCCTCTCGATCTTCGCCCTGAGTGGTTTGGCGCGCATCTTCCTTACACGCTTAGTAAATATGCCATGTCGATGGTCATGCTCGGTATGAGTGCGGAGTTTGCAGACAATGGCATCGCATGTAACTGCCTCTGGCCACGCACCACTATTGCGACAGCGGCGGTCGAGTTCGCGCTCGGCGGAAAAACGATGATGGAGCGCTCACGCAAACCCGAAATCATGGCCGATGCGGCTCACGAAATCCTGCTAAAGGATAGCCGTACATTTTCCGGCCATTTCCTGATCGACGATGCCGTACTGGCGGCAGCAGGCGTAACCGATTTCGCACATTATCGTCACATCGGCGATGAGCCGCTTCAGGTCGACATCTTTGTCGACCCTTCAGTCCCCCAACCCGAGGCGGGCGCGTTCGGTTAACCTGTTTTACGAAACTCGGTCACAGCTGGACCATTCGGCAACTTGGCAAGTCCCTTCACTCGCGAGGCCACAAGGATCGTCGCCGTCGCCTGAATGTTGCGCTGGCCACGCTGATTCGTTCCAGTCACCGAAAGTTCAATCAACGGTCCCAAAGCGGGATCATCACGGACGTCGGTAATCATGCCGTCAATCCAGGTGACATCGCCGACATAGTTGAAACTGCGCAGCTCATATCGAATTTCGTGGACCCAGCCATCGTCGCCGGCAAAATTGGTTAGATAGTGGCAAAGCATCATATATCGCATCGGACCGATATCGTACATCCGCTGGACGCCGACCGTGCTTGCAAGTTCCGCATCCCAGTGAACGCGCTGAACGCAATCCCAAGCATTATAATCATCGCGCGAATAGAAACCGCGCATCAGCTTGCGATTTTCGAAAGCGAGGCGGAATGGCGGGCTGCCATAGCTGAGCCAACCGGCACCCATATAGGTATTGATCATGTCGGTAATCGTCAGTGGCCCCTTGACCATGCGAGGCACAGTCTGTCCGACTTCGCAATCTTCCAGAAAGAGCGTATCGGCCCCACGTATGTATTCCGCGTCGTAGCAGGCTTCGATTTTCGCCATTTCCTCATCGGAATAAAATGGCGGCTCGTCTTTTGCGTTCTTGTCCTTGGAAGATGTTTTCTTGCGTTCGGCGTGGACGAACCAGCGATCGCTGGCAGTGTAGACGCGGTCCTCGGCGTCCCACCACTGATTGGAGTTGGTTACAAGTACGGTCCGGTTGGCAAACTTGCTTTTCTTTTGGGCGACGTCTGAAACCCATTCAGCTTTAAACAGAGGAATGTTGGCAGTAATCGGCCGATAGAAGCGATAATGTGCGCCGGAGTGATAGAGCTGAACACCGCGCAACGCATGGCGTGTTGCGCGGAACAATTCTTCAGGAACTTCGCGATTTGCGTTGAACCCCATTGACCATTCAAAGCCCGGCGGCGCAACCGGCCCCTTCCAGCGCGTATCTTCGGCATAGCCGGGCTCGGCGTAGAGCGGATTCATATCGCCATTTGATTGTGCCCAGCGGCGGATTGCGTCACCGGTTGCTGTCGAGTTCCAGGGCAAGGTAATAACGCCCGCGCGCACGGTGGGGTTCGGGTAACCGATACGCTGTTCCATTTGCTCGACACTCTCGTCGGTAATGACACCGCGAACCAGCCCCCCATCATTCATCTTGTTCACTAACCACCCTCAAATTTTGATTTCTGCCTTGTCGAAAGGCATGTTAAAGAGTTATCCCAATAAGCGCAAGTTTAGTGATATTGTCATTTTTTTCCGAGGATAATTATAAATGATAGCACTCAAATACAAGTCTCAAGGCGAGAATGACGTATGAGCGACATCCAGTGCGAAATCAGTTCGGATGGTATAGGGAAGATCCTTTTCTCGCGTCCCGAAGTCGCCAATGCTGTCCGGCCTGAAATGATGCAGGCACTCTGTGAAGTAATCGATACCTATGCGAATGATAAGGCCGTACGTGCGATTGTACTGACCGGGAAAGGCAAGAATTTTGCAGCAGGTGCGGATTTTCTATGGCTCAAAGATTTGCTGGAAAAGGACGAGGAAGAAATCGGCGCTAGCCTCTACGCACTGTTCAAGGGCGCAGCCGAGCGCCTCTGGCGATGTCCCAAACCTACTGTCGCGGCAGTCAATGGCGCGGCGATTACAGTAGGATGCGAACTCGCTCTGTGCTGTGATGCACGGGTGGCATCGGTCAGCAGCCGGTTTGGAGAGACCTGGTTCCATGTTGGGCTGATGCCGCCACTTGGCGGAACGGTTTTGCTGCCGCGTATCGTCGGGCTGGGCTGGGCTAAAAAGATGATTCTGGAAGCTGAGATCATTGAGGGCCCCAAAGCATTAGAAATTGGATTGGTCGATGAGCTGGTTGAAGAAGTCGATTTGCGCTCAAGAGCCGAGCAAAGAGCGCTGGGAATGGCAAACTTCCCCCCTGCGGCCTTCGCCGCCGCTAAGGCTGCGCTTCACCGCGGAATCGAATCGACGATGGAGCGTGAGTGGAAAACCAATGTGCAGCAGCAGGCGCGATTGCTTGTTTCGGATGCTTTCCGGGATAGCGTACGTGACCGCCTGACAAAGCCCAGTGCCCGCCCGTCCTGAGCAATCATTTGATCAGCGCCAAGCCATTATTGAGAACGAGGGCGTCACGCGCCTGAACACGGCACCGAAACGAGACAGCGTCGCCATCGCGCCAGATATCGGTTACGATCTCGTCGCCGGGATAAACCGGATTGGAAAATCGCACGTCAAAACGCCGGAGCCGCGCCGGATCATCATCGCAGACAGCCCTCAGTACCGCGCGACAGGCAATCCCGTAAGTGCATAGGCCGTGGAGAATCGGGCCAGGGAAACCCGCCTTTGCAGCAACATCACGATCGACGTGGATCGGGTTATAATCCCCCGAAAGACGATAGAGCAACGCCTGCTCAGGCGTAGTGCATAATGCGATCTGCTGATCGGGACTGCGCTCGGGCAGGACATGGGGCTGAGCGGCACCAGTTGAATCGCCCCCGAAACCACCATTGGCGCGGAGGAAGGATGTGATTCTGGCGGTCGCAAGCGGCGCACCGGTCATAGCATCGCTGATCAAGCGTCGCATCACCAACAGCGCCCCGCGCCCCGGCCCTTTGTCATGCAAGGCTTCAACTTCGAGTTGCCCCGTTACTGTCCCTGAAGCAGGCAGAGGCGCATGCATTTCGATACTCTGTTCACCGTGAAGCATTTTACCGACATCGATCCCGAAGCGGGGTTCGTTCAGCCAGAAGGTTTCGCGCGCGAGCACAACTGCAAAAGTTGGAACAGGCACCAACGCCTTTTCGTAGACATATTGACTGTCTGCCGGATCGGAACTCGCACCGATGCCCAAAGCATAAAGAATTACCTCTTTATGTCCGTACGTCTGCGTCACAAGCTCAGCGCGATAGGCACGAACGAGATCGGGCTGGATGATTTGTGGTGCCTCGCTCATGCACGCGTCACTTCAAAATCGCTGGCATCGCGATCCCATGTCTCCGACGTCACACCTGCGCTGCGCAGATCTTCCTTCTGTATACGACCATGGGCGTTGCGCGGCATTTCGTCGATAAAAGTGATATAACGCGGGACGAAGAAATAGGGCGCATTCTCGTTGACAAAACGCGCGACCGCTTCGGGGGTCAGGGTCGATCCAGACCGTCTAACAACCGCGATCATCAGTTCGGATTCCGATTCCAGTTCCTCGGATGTAATGCCGAAGGCTGCAACATCGGCGACGTCATCAAGGCGATCAATGACAGCCTCGACCTCGAACATCGAG
>JBFKAE010000078.1:0-13928 GCA_041621755.1 Sphingomonadaceae bacterium
ATAAAAACAATGATTTCAAAAATATGGTCAACAATAAAGACCGGTCGAAGATTCTCGCAAACCGCGGCCCACCTCAAAATAGTGAGTTTATCGACGGGGAACGTACCTGTTATCATACGCTCTCGAACTGGCCGATGGTGGCCTGCTGCAGTTTGGGGAGCAAAGCAGGCCGATATTGCAACAATATGGATCAAACAATCTGATACTTACATACTCAGATATGCTATCGACAGGCTGTTTTGTATCAATAAACCAAATGAATCAAGGATCTGCCGAATGACGCTTCTTGAATTCACCCGTGACGCATCGACCGCGACGGCATCTGCGGCGGGGTCTTTTTTGACCGATGAGCGTAGATTTTGCCCCCGTATTTACACCCGGCCGCAGGGATAAATGCGGTGAGCCCACAGGTCGATGAGGGAAAATTCAATCTGGACGTTGCCGAGGCGGCGATCCACACCCTTAATGTCGGAGACGGGTCTCTGAATATTGCGTGCTGTGGCACGGGGTTACCCATGATCCTGCTGCATGGTTGGACGCTCGACTGGCGGATATGGATACCGCAAATGCCGCTTGGTCGTGCCTTACGGCTTATCATGCCTGATCGTCGCGGCTTTGGCCGTTCAACTGCACCCCCGGCGCTTGCACGCGAATTTAAAGACATAGAGGCAATCGCCAGTGTTTTCGAACTCGATAGCTTCATTCTCGTCGGCCTGTCGCAGGGGGCAAGTGTTGCGCTCGATTATGCCAGACGTCACCCCGATCGCGTCGCCGCTCTGGCGCTACTTGGCGCGCCGCTCCACAGCGTGTTGCCGATTGACCCTTCTCAGGACATACCACGCGATCACTATGCCCAGTTAATTCGCGACGGCGAACTTGAAGAGATGAAAGCGGAGTGGCAAATGCACCCGCTCGTCCAAACCGCACCAGAGGGCCAGGCGCTGTTGCGTGATATTCTTGCCGATTATGACGGTCGTGATCAGCGCGAGCCGTCCGACGGCATCGATATCAAGGCACTGGAAATCTCACATCTCGACATGCCATTACTCGCGATGACCGGCACCAGCGACATGCCTTGGCGCAAAATGGTCGCTGGCTATCTTGCCGAAGCGACACCCCGCGGCAAATTCCAGCTGATCGAAAATGCCGGGCATTTATGTAACCTCGACAATCCCGAAACCGTCAATCGCGCACTGGCATCGCTTATCGCGCGCATATAATTTTCGAGCTACCAGCAGACCGATCGCATCTTCCAGCATGTCACCCGGCGCAATCGGCCCGCCCGCCGACGTCGGGCAGATCGCGCCGGATGAGATCGACCCCGCATTGAGCCATTGTCCTATCTGGCACCCTCATCAATGAATCGCAGCAAGCTCTCAGCGACAGCATTAATCAGAGCCTGCGGCTCACATATCTGGACAGGCGACATGACCAAGCGGGGCAGTGCTTCGATTTGACTCAATAATGTTATGGCGCGTCCGCGCACAGACGCATCTTTTCCAGAGGCCGCGAGCGCAAAGGCCTGATGCCCCTTACCGGCGATCGTCAAAAGGCGCTGGTAAATATCGGCCCAATCCTGAGCCAGGTCAGTCTCTTTGGGAATCGTCGACAATACCAATAGCACCGATTTACGGTCAGACTCGCAATAGGCCAGAAACCGCGTTACCCAATCCGCCAGTTGCGGAAATGTCGGATGTTTGATGGAAGCCAAATCCTTGTACAGCCCAAGAATACCCCGCTCAAACTCCGCGATCAAAGTGTTCAGAACCGCGACCTTCGTCGAAAAATGAAGATAGAAGGTTTGACGGCTGACACCTGCCGCATCGGCAATCGCGCCGATCCCGGTGTTTGCATAACCCTGGCGAGAGAATAATTTCTGGGCGGCACGCAGGATAGTTTCCTTTGTCGCCCGCGTGTTCTCCTCACGCTGGGACGAGAAGGTTCCGTAGGCCACACGTTCTGTCGATGTCTTTCTTGCCATACCAACTCATCGCCCCGCCAGAACGGGATGTCCAGCTTGACCTTGCGATAAATTCAATTTACATGGTGTAAAGTTAAAAATCAAGATCGCCTTGGAGACGGATGACATGAGCAGCAACACGACCGAGCAGACTTTTGACGTAGTTGTTGTCGGCGCAGGGCATTCGGGCCTTTATCTGATCCACAAATTGCGCAGCATGGGGTTCTCGGTCGTTGCTCTTGAAGCTGAGGATGCAATTGGCGGCACATGGTATCGCAATCGCTATCCGGGATTGCGCTGTGACGTTGAAAGTGTGCTTTACAGCTATAGCTTCGACGAAGACCTGGATCGCGAATGGGAGTGGAGCGAACGCTTCCCGACACAACCCGAAATTCTCGACTATCTCAACCACGTCGCGGACCGCTTTGATTTGCATCGTGATATCCGCCTCAATGCCAAGGTCCGCTCGTCCGTCTGGGATGAAGCAGCTTCACAATGGACAGTGGAAACCTTGGACGGCGCCCGCTTCACTGGTCGTTTTTGTATTATGGCAACCGGCATCCTTTCTGTCCCTTCAATGCCGGACAAGCAGTTGCTTGGCGATTTCCAGGGTGAATGGTACCACACGGCCGATTGGCCAAAGGCACCTGTCGACTTCAGTGGCAAGCGGGTCGGCGTTATTGGCACCGGGTCTTCAGGCGTTCAGGCGATTCCACCAATCGCAGAGCAGGCCGAACATCTTACGGTCCTGCAACGAACACCGGCTTTTGCTATCCCTGCCCACAATTATCCGCTTGATGAACCTTATCATGTCTGGTGGCGTGCCAACTTTCGTGAACTGCGCGAAAAGAACCGCTGGGCGAAAATTGTTGGTTTCGGCGACTTGCGGATGGATGATGCAGAACGCGTCCCGCCTGTCGCAAGCGCGCTTGACGCAACCCCCGAAGAACGCAATGCACGCTACCAGACTTTCTGGAATCAGGGTGGCGGACAAATTACGATTGCCTATCCAGATCTGGTCCTCAATCTGGAATCCAACCGCACCCTCGCCGATTTTACCTACGCAAAGATCGACGAAATTGTTGAAGATCCGGAAACGGCTGAGCTGCTAAAACCCACCGGATTCCCTTTGGGCACCAAGCGCCCCTGCCTCGAGATCGGCTATTATGAAGCCTTCAATCGCACCAATGTATCGTTGATTGATGTCTGCAAGGACCCAATTGTACGCACCACCGCCACTGGCGTGGAATTGGAGTCCGGTCGAACGCTGGATCTTGATGTTCTTGTCTTTGCCACTGGCTATGACGCCGTCACAGGCGCGCTTGTTCGTATGGATATTCGGGGCCGCAATGGCCAAACGCTTGCACAAAAATGGGCCGACGGCCCGGCCGCCTATCTGGGGCTCGCGACCGCAGGCTTCCCGAATTTCTTCATGATGCTTGGACCGACGAGCCCATCGGCTTTCACCAACTGCCTGACCGCCATCGAACAGCATGGCGAATGGGTGGCCGACCTGCTTGATCATATGCGCACGCAAGGCATCAAAGAGGTCGAATCAACGACCGAGGCAGATGAGGCATGGTCACAACATGCAGCGGACCTTGTTTCCATGACATTGTTTCCGCTCGCCAAATCCTGGTACATGGGCGACAATATTCCCGGAAAACCGCGCCGCATGCTCGCCTATGTCGGAGGATTGCCCGCGTATCGCGAAAAATGCGACCAGATTGCCGCGAACGGCTATGAAGGCTTTCTCCTCGACCATAAGCCGGGCAGCGCCCTGCCCGCGACATCCATGACAGGCAATACGCTTGAAGCGAATTGCACTGACTGACACGTGCGTAAAGCGGGTTTAGCCGATTTCAGTTCGCTTCGGCGAACTGAGATCGCAACTCGCGCTTGAGGATCTTGCCACTGGCGTTGCGCGGAAGATCATTCTGGAAATAAATGCGTTTGGGGCGTTTGAACCCGGACAACTTCTCCTCGCAGTACGCCATAAGCTCTTCCGTCGAACAGTCATGATCTTTGCGCAGCACCACGATTGCTGTCACCGCTTCGATCCAGCGACTATCGGGCAGGCCGATAACGGCAACTTCGGATACCGCCGGATGCAGATAGATAGTCTCTTCCACTTCGCGCGAGGAAACATTCTCGCCGCCTG
This sequence comes from Sphingomonadaceae bacterium, assembly GCA_041621755.1. Lineage (GTDB taxonomy): Bacteria > Pseudomonadota > Alphaproteobacteria > Sphingomonadales > Sphingomonadaceae > Sphingosinicella. Next base: position 4,122 of record JBFKAE010000078.1, read on the forward strand.
ACTTGATCATATCCTTCTTGCGATCAACGACCGTTATATAGCCTTCCTCGTCACGCCAGCCGAGATCGCCACTGTGAAACCAGCCGCCCGCAAAGGCTTCCGCAGTGCGTTCGGGGTCGTTCCAATAACCGCTCAGCAACTGGGGAGAGCGATGCACGATCTCACCAATTTCATGCGCTTCAACGTCCCGCATCTCATCGTCGACAATGCGCGTTTCGACATGTTGGGTCGGTCGCCCTGCAGATCCTAAACGAGTCTCGTGCTCTTCGGGGAACAGCACCGTTGCAACCGGCGCAATTTCCGTCTGGCCATATAGATTCCAGAGGCGCAATTTGGGGAAATTCTCGCGCAGCTCGCGCAGCACTTCGACCGGCATGATCGATGCGCCATAATAGCCTTTCACCAGCGCCCCAAGATCGTGCTTGGGCAGCTCGGGCGAACGCAGGATTGAAATCCACACCGTTGGCGGCGCGAAAAAGGAATTGGCGCCATGCTCTGCCAAAAGGCGGATGATGTTGTCGCCTGTCGGGTTGCCGGTAATGATGTTACGGGCACCGACCTGTAGCGCTGGCCCGATCATGCAATCGAGCTGGGCACAGTGGAACAGTGGCAGAGCGTGAACCGCCACCGTATCGGGCGTCCATTCGCAATCGATGATGCAGCTTTGATATTCCCAAAGCACGGCATTGTGCGAAAGCATCGCGCCCTTGGGGCGGGATTCCGTGCCGCTTGTGTAAATGATCTGAAAGATATCCTCGCCACCGCGTACCGCGGGGGGTGGTGCATCCTTGGCGAACAGATCCTCCCATGACGGCACTTGCCCGGGCAGATCTCCAGCTTCGTTTGGGATACCGTAAACCTGTTCGACGCACGGCTGTCGCGCTTCGTTGGCGACGTCGATCGTGCTCGTATCGACGAAGAGCATCCGTGCGCCGCAATGGTCGAGAATATAGGCGACGTCGCCCGCATTGAGCATGAAATTGATTGGCACCAGAATCGCATCGGCGCGTGCCACGGCAAAACGCAGCGCCATGAAAGCATGGCTGTTGCGGGCGATCATCGCAACCCGGTCTCCGGCCATTATGCCAGCCGCGCGCAGACCCCCGGCGAGGCGGTCCACAACATCCACAAACTCTGCATAAGTCCATTTCACATCGCCGCAGATAATCGCCTCGCGACCGCGATGACGCTTTGCAGAACGCGCCAGCATCGCCGAAAGCGACTGATTGCGCGCAATAGCGATGACTTCGGACCCGCCAAGTTCTTGCATAGCTTTTCTCCCCTGATTTGTTCTTCTGATCAGAAGAAGGCCGGTATGCGTCCCTCCAGACCCAGTCCGAGCAGCACACGACCGCAGGTTTCTTCTGCATAATTGACATCGCCGGTGCTGTGATTTCCCAGCATCAGCATGTCGCGGTTGATGCGATCAAGCTCCTGACCTTCAAAGTGGATCGAACCACCCGCCTGCCGCACGATATCGCAAACGACATCTGCCGCCCAATCGACCGCCGTGGCCGAAAGAAGTGTCAGGTCGGCGCGGTCCTCCATCGAAAATCCATTCCTGATACCGCGAACTGTACCTTCCACAGGTGCTGTCAGTCTAACGCTAACTTGTCTCTGATTGCGGTCACGAATCGGATAGAGAGGCAAGAATGAAGCCCATTTCCTTCAAACGTCATCGCTTCCCACCGGATGTCATCCGGCATGCGGTCTGGCTCTATTTTCGGTTCACGCTCAGTCTGCGGGACGTCGAAGAAATGCTCGCCGAACGTGGGATCGACGTTACCTATGAGACCGTCCGATGCTGGGCCAACAAGTTCGGTCCAGCCATCGCCGCCAACATTCGTCGCAAACGCAAACGGGCCGACAGCGTATGGCACCTGGACGAGATGATCGTACGCATCGGCGGTAAACGGATGTACATGTGGCGTGCCGTCGACAAGGAAGGCGAGGTTCTTGATGTTCTGGTCCAGAAACGGCGAAACAAGGCGGCGGCACTGAAATTGCTGAGGAAACTGCTCAAGAATCAAGGTTACGTGCCAGAGGCAATCGTGACCGATGGTCTTGCATCATACAAGGCGGCGATGAAGGAACTCGGCTGTCAGGCCCGCCACGCGCCGGGCCGGTTGCGGGAAAATAATCGCGCAGAAAATTCACACCTTCCGGTCCGGCGACGAGAGCGAAAGTTGCAGCGGTTTAAATCCCAGGGCCAAGCCCAGAGGTTCGTTTCCACCCACTCAACAATCTACACTACGTTCAATATCCAGCGTCACCTCATCTCCAGAAACACCATGCGACTTTTCAGAGACCGCGCATTTGCGGAGTGGAATGCTGTGTCCGCCGCGATGGCATAAAGTTTCAAGTTCGGGCTTTCGCTCGACTAGACAAAGTTGCCCTGACAAAGCCCGCCCGACTCAGCGGAGGTGATGACGCACGCTCCGGTAGGGCAGTGCCCAAGCACTTGTCTGAAAATTGCAGGATCAATCATACATAGCCCACAGCCATAGTTTAAATGTACGTTAGAAATTTCATACACTGAGCGCGGACTTTAGGACGAGCCGAGCTGCCAACATCTGCAAAACGTAATCTGAGTGCCTTCTTATCAGTCTTACCTGTGAAATGTTGCCAACTCCTAGGTAAGCAGCGGCGGCGACGTACGGCCTTGGGTATCGATCTGCCAGCCGCAGCCGTGCTTACGGCTCACCAAGAGCCATTTCCCGTTAAGGCGCGAAAACGCATCCCGATAGTGCACGCCGCGAATATGCACAATGTTGGCCGGTGTTGCCAAATAAGTGACTCCGCTTGTTTCCGCGGTGGCGCTATCGCCATCAAGCTCAATAATTGTATTGCACATCGCATGGGTTCCCCGCGTTTCCGGGTTCAGAGTTCCGTCCTCCGCAAACTGGCCGGTCATGAATGCGCGCAACTTCTCCGCGCCCTCGAGAACGATGGCCCCGTCATTGAATGACACCATCACGTCATCTGAAACGCAACTCAGCATACCATTTACGCTACGCTTGTCCGCTTCCGCTACGAAGCGATGAACAACGTCCCTGATTTCCAACTGGTCGCGCAAATAGCGCAAATCATCGTCCCTATTCTGGTTCAAGAGTTTCTCCATTCAGTTATTTACGGCAAAAGGCGCTTCTCCATCCACGCCTAGTGATTAATCAGTGCCCCGCCATCAATCGGCAAGTTCACGCCGATGATGTAGGAGGAATATTCAGAACAGAGCCACAGGACCGCTTCGGCGATATCCTCGACCTTTCCCACGGTTCCGGTGAGGCTGTAATTTGCGACCATTTCCTCGACCGTAATCCCCCGCCGCTCCAACCCGGCGCGGATCATAGGGGTATCGATGGCCCCTGGGATGATCGAGTTCACACGAATGCCGTCTTTGGTAAGGCGCATCGCCGCAAGGCGGGTGAGCGACATGACGCCCGATTTCGAAGACACATAACCATTCTGGAACGTGGCGTTCGACCGGATCGCCGTCGCGGAAGAAAAGTTGACAATGGCCCCACCCGTGCCTTGCCGCTGCATCTGCTGGGCCTGATATTTGATGCACAGATAAGTGCCGCGCAGGTTGACCGCGACAACCCGATCAAATTCATCCTCGCCTGAGTCTTCATCCAGCTCGAGGTTCACGGCGGCGGTATTGCACCCGTAATCGACGCGGCCGAAGCACTCGACCGCCTTCGCGATGAGATTTTGCACGTCCTCGGTCACGGACACGTCGGTAGGAACGAACAGGGCCTCGCCGCCCGCCTCTTCGATCAGCTTCACCGTCTCCAGACCACCGTTCCGATCCATGTCCGCGATCACGGCATTTGCGCCCGCCTGAGCAAAGCGTTGTGCGACAGCCCGTCCCATTCCGCTGCTACCGCCGGTTATGACCGCTACCTTGCCGTTGAAGTCGTACGATAACATAGTTCTTCTTCTCCGATGATGTATTGCGCGCCGCTTAGGCTGTCGAAAGCCGCATCAGCCCGGTCGCCGCGCGGAGTGGGTTCCCCGTGACGCGGCGGAGTGGCAAGCTGACCGCTTAGCCGTAACGGGTCCAGACTGATTTGAGCTCAAGATAGTCCTCGATATGCTGCGGTCCCATTTCGCGCCCATAGCCGCTCATTCCAACTCCACCGAACGGAACAGCAGGATCAATGGCCAAATAGCAGTTGATCCAGACCGTGCCGGCCCGCAGCGCTTTCGCCATGCGATTGGCCTTCGTGATGTCACGAGTCCACAGTCCACTACCCAGACCGAAGACTGTCTGGTTGGAAAGGGCAATGGCCTCCTCGATATCGTCGAAGGGAATGGCCGAGAGAACGGGCCCGAATATCTCCTCCTGTGCGATACGCATGTCGTTTTTGACGTCCACGAATACGGTGGGAGGAACGAAATTACCCGATTCGTGACCGGCTTGGGACGATCGTGCACCTCCGGAAATAGTCTGCGCGCCTTCTTCCCGGCCGATGTCCATATAGGAGCAGACGCGCTCCAGTTGCTTGCTCGACACTAGCGGACCGATGTCCGTTTCTAGATCGAGGCCATCACCAAGACGCAGCGTCTTTCCGAACTCGGCGACACGATGCGTGAATTCCTCATAGATCGGCCGTTCAACAAAAAGCCGGGTGCCAGCGCAACAGATCTGGCCCGAATTGGCAAAGCAGCCCAGAGCCGCGCCGGGCACTGCCGCATCAAGGTCGGCATCGGCAAAAACGACATCAGGCGACTTCCCGCCTAGTTCCAGCGTAACCCGCTTGAGGTTGCCCGTTGCGGCCTGCGCAATTTTCTGGCCGGTCGGGATCGAACCGGTAAAGGAAATCTTGTTGACGTCGGGGTGGGCGGCCAATGCAGCTCCGGCCGTGTGCCCGTAGCCCGTTATCACATTATAGACACCTTCCGGAATGCCCGCTTCGAGGCACAGCTCGGCCAGACGAAGGGGCGCCAGAGAGCCTTCTTCGGAAGGCTTGAGTATCATCGTGCAGCCCGTCGCCAGAACGGGGCCAAGTTTCATGAGTGTGCCGACTGTCGGTCCATTCCACGGCGTGATCGCAGCGACGACACCAACCGGCTCCTTCAGCGTGTAGCTGAGAAATTCGCCGGGCAGCGAATTGTCGAGAGTATCGCCTCGGATCGAGACGGCCTGCCCCGCATAATAACGCAGTAACCCGAGCGCACGCTGGCGATTGCCTATCGCCCGCTTCATCGGCGCGCCCATTTCGAGCGTGTCGAGCAGCGACAGCTCCTCAAAATTCTTCTCAATCAGCTCGGCCAACCGCAAGATCATCGCCTGCCGCTCAAATGGCTTCACTTTACGCCACGCCCCCTCAAAGGCAGCTCTCGCCGCCGCCACAGCACGGTCCACATCAGCAGCCTCGCCCATCGCAATCTGCGCTAGAACTTTGCCGTTCACCGGGTTCAGGGTCTCGAAGGTTTCGCCCGATGCCGCATCCACCCATCTCCCCCCGATCATCAGCTTTTTCGGCTTGCCGTCCAGAAACGGATGAGCGAAATTCATGGATTGTTACCTCTCACTATGCCTTGAATATCAGACTTTAAACTAGGCACGGAGCCACCGTCGATGGCTTTTGGCGCGAGGCAGCCTTGCTAAAATCGATACCGTCAATCTTGTATTCAACGCGGAGCGTAGCTCGGAAATCATATCTTGCCATGTAGGCGGTTCAAGGCTGAGTGCAGTGCGTTGCCGGGGTGGAGCCTGTCATAGCGCGGCTCAATGCGGCCTTGCGATCTTCAATCGCGCGGGCAGCGAGCGCGCTTTGCGTCAGGATGTCGAACCCATGGAACCCTCCGGGATAGACGTGCAACTCTGTGGGAACGCCGACGCGCATAAGGCGCCGGGCATATTCCAGGTTTTCCTCAACGAAGAGGTCCAGAGACGCAGTCGAAATGAAAGTCTGAGGCAGGCCAGAAAGATCTTTCGCCCTGGCAGGCGCCGCATAAGGGGAGACACCCTCTCCACCGGGCTCTCGACCCAGCAAGGCCCCCCAGCCGAAATGATTATTGGCAGCGGTCCAGACATATTGCCCGACATGGGGATGCGGACCGGAGGTCACGCCTGTCCTGTCATCTATCATCGGATAGACGAGATGTTGAAAGGCGAGCGGTATTTCCTCCCGGTCGCGTGCCAGCAACGCAAGCGCTGCGGCCAGTCCACCCCCTGCACTTTCCCCCATCACGCCAATGCGCCGGGGGTCAATACCCAGAGATCCGGCATTGGCGTAGACCCAGGCAAGGCCGGCATAACAATCTTCTATCGCGCCCGGATAAATGGTTTCAGGAGCAAGCCGGTACTCTACCGATACAAGTACGCAATCAAGATGTTCGGCGAGCGGCCGATGCATGAATTCCAGATCTCCGGCGGTTCCCATAATGAATCCGCCCCCATGAATGTGAAAAATGCAGGCGCGCGCATCTCGTGCTCCAGCGGGCTGATAGATGACCAGCTCAATATCAGGCGCCCCGGCAGGGCCTGGAACTCTGCGCCTTTCCCGCGTGGTCCGGGTATCGGGAACGGGGGGGTAGCCGGATTCCGCGTTGCGGAGCTCGTGGAGCATGTCGTTGCTCAGTTCCAGAGGTGGGATGGATGCGGCCAACAGACGCAGTTCAGGATCGACCAGTTCGCTATTTTCCATATGTCCTCTTTTGTGCTGCCCTAGAAGCATCGCGGTCCGGCTAATGTGCGTTAGGGGAACACCGAACCTGACACACAATAAAAGTGGTTTGGGTAATCGACAAGGCAACCTCGCTCTAGTCTGCCTTCCGCAAACAGGAATTGACCGGCCAGCATATCCGGGGGGATGGCTAAAGCTTAGAAGAAGATAATGAATGAGGAAGCGTGTACAGCAATCAAAAGGATCGCAGAATGACAGTAGCCGATGGACCTCAGCGCGTTGCGACTGCGGAAGAAATCATCGAGGAGGCCCGTTGTGGGCGAATGTATATTCTCGTCGATGACGAGGATCGCGAGAATGAGGGAGACCTCATGATCCCCGCGCAATTTGCAACGCCTGACGCTGTCAATTTCATGGCGAAGCACGGCCGTGGCCTTATCTGTCTCGCTTTGACGCAGGAGCGCGTGACGGAACTCGGCCTGCCGCCGATGAAAGCGGACAATCACTCGCGCCACGAAACTGCCTTCACTGTCACAATCGAGGCACGCGAGGGTGTGTCGACGGGGATATCCGCCGCGGATCGAGCGCGTACCATCCAGACCGCCATCGACAGCAGCAAGGGGTCCGGTGACATCGTAAGCCCCGGTCATGTGTTTCCCCTCGTAGCCAGAAAGGGCGGCGTCCTCATTCGCGCGGGCCACACCGAAGCGGCAGTGGATATCTCCCGTCTGGCAGGCCTCAATCCCGCCGGGGTCATATGCGAAATCATGGGCCCTGATGGCGAAATGGCCCGGTTGCCGGACCTGATACCCTTTGCACAAGAGCACGGGTTGAAGATCGGTACCATCAAGGATCTCATCTCTTACCGGTTGCAAAGGGACACAATTGTCGATTTGATCATGGATGAGCCCTTCGTCAGCGAATATGGCGGCGACTGGCGCATCCGTGCCTACCGCAATCTCTCCGAAGGAACGGAGCACATGGCGCTGGTCAAGGGCAAGATCAGGCCAGACACGCCTGCGATGGTCAGAGTTCATACGGTGAACTTGATGGAAGATTTCTTTGGCCTGGCAAACGGTCGCGCTCACCAATTGAATGCCGCGATGCTACAGATCGCCGAACATGGCACAGGCGCAGTCGTCATTCCCCGCGAACTCGATGGCACCACCGTGCGTCGCTATATCGCCCTTGAGACTGATACCATGCCGCCAGACGGCCGGTTCCGCAATTTCGGACTGGGTTGCCTGATCCTCAAAGCAATCGGCGTGAACCAACTGATCCTTCTGCGCAGCTCAGAAAGTCTGCCGATCTCAGGGCTCGAGGGATTTGATCTGACAGTAGTGGAGGAAAGAGCTGTTACTGAATACGACTTCACCATGCGCATTCGGTCCTAACCCTTGATTCGATGAGCTGGCCATTGGCTCCTCATCGATGGCGGTAATAAAGAACTAACGCGGATAGGAGCAGAGCAGCTTCAAGTATAACCGCTCCGCGCAATATCCCCAACATGGGATAATGACCAATCCCCGTCGCTATACGATAGCACAGCACGGGTGCATAGAAGGCTATCGCGATGAGCAGGCCAAGCTTCGCATTGGTTGTGTCCCACGCGAGGATGACGAAGATCAGGGCAAGCCCTGTAACCATGCCGCCATAGACGGTGAGGAATTCCGATCGGCCGTCTGGACCAAATGGACCATAGCCCATCGATGCGCCCGCCCCTTCCGGGTTCAGTGTCGCCCAGATAGCGATACTGGCATAGAGGAGCGCATTTATGTAAAAATAGACTTGTGCCAAGATTTCCGCCCTCCTGTTCATAAGCTCATCAGTCGCGCTCCAAGGCAACGCCATAGCGACACAGATAATCGGCGAATGCAGCGTCAATCGCCATTTCGTCAAGTCCGTACTCTGCAAGCGTATAATGCTGACGCCGTGACCGGTTATCGCGATCTCTGTCAATAAACCTCAGCATGGCGGTACGCGCTTGTTCTGAAAGCTTGAGGCCGAATGTGTCATATAATCCCGCCACGGTCTCCAAGGGGCGCGCTATCAGATCGAGAAAATAGACATCGGCGACAAATCTCTCGGGGTGCCGGTCCCGCCAACGGGTAACATTTGCCACCGCTGCGGACCATCCCGTCAGCCGTTCCTTCGCGATGGCCTTCGCATCGGGCGGCGCATCCGCGAATAAGCCACGAATAGAGACAGTCAGACCGGTAACAGAAGGAATGACTTTGGCAGGATCGCGATGACTCATGTAGATAAGCGCATCCGGAAATGCGAGGACCATTTCCTCCCAGTTGAAGAGGTGCGATGGTGCCTTGAGCACCCAACGCCTCACCGTGTCGAGCCCCTGTAGCAATTTCATCTGGCCCTTCTGCCATTCAAGATCGAGACTGCTGTTGTTCGCTACGGCATCGGCAAATCGGGGCACATTGAAGAACTCGGCATACAGACTGCTACAGTTTGTCTCCTGCAGGAATACACACTCCTCCGGCAAATTCGCATCGAACGGGTGAATTGCCGTCGACTCTTCGCCAGTAAAACCCTGAAAAGCGAGGTGCTCCTGAAACAGGCTCGCTGGCGAAGCTATGTCATAGCCTAACAGCTCAGGGGACAGCATGGCTTCCCAAGCGCGCACCGCGCGATGGGCAGGGTCGCAAGCCAATAGCCCGTGAAGAAAAGTCGTCCCACTACGTGGAAGACCTGTGCCTATCAGAGGCGAAGATATCAGCCTTGTATCGAAATCCTTTTGCGCGGTGCGCTGCTCGATCGAACGCAAGCGGGTCACAAGCATCATATGCAAACGCGAACGCGCTCGACGATATCCTATCTCGGACAGGTTGGCCTCTTCGTTAAGAGACGAGCAGAGGATAGAAAAATCATGCCGAAAACGCTCAATTTCGGATGCGCTGGTACCAAAACAGCCCAGTTTGGCAGATCGGCAGGCCTGATCCAGCATTTCTTCTGCATCAAGCCTCCCCGGGCCACTGCCCATGGCCTCGGCATAGATATCGGTCATTATTAGCCCCCCATTAGTTACCGATCAACATTGGGCGTATCCAGAGGAAATTTGGGAACTGATTGCAGATTCTCAAAGATTTTTCGCAATTTTGTCTTATATGTCCGAGATGACATGGTTAAGCTGCTCAAGCGCCAGTTCCGCCGCCAG
>JBFKAE010000079.1:0-13817 GCA_041621755.1 Sphingomonadaceae bacterium
GCCGCCGGGCTGATCGCGGCGGCGGTCGGGGCCGAGGGGGCAGGGCCGGAACGCGCAATGGAAGTTTACAGCAATGCGGGCTGGCTGGCGGTTGGTGTCGGTGTCGCGATCATGGTCGTTTCGCCGCTTGTCAAACGACTGATGCATCTTGATGCGCTGCGCGACGATATTGCAGGGGGCGACCGTACAGTCGTGGTGGAGCGCTGATGCGTTGGTTCCCGATGACGGCGCTTGCTGCGCTGGCGCTTGCCGCGTGCACGACCACGCAGACGGGCAAGGTCGACACGCCTGCATCCGCGCGCGATGGCAAGGCTGCGTCCTCGTTTGACAAGAATCCGTTCCCGTCGACCTACACGCCGTATCCATCGGTGCCGACATTGATCGTCAACGCCAATATTTATGATGGCGCGGGCGGCAAGATTGTCGGCGGGCAGGTGTTGATGAGCGACGGCAAGGTCGCGGCGATCGGGCAAAGCCTGAATGCGCCCGAAGGTGCGGTGATTGTCGATGCCGCGGGCAAATGGGTGAGTCCGGGCATTATCGATGTGCATAGCCATCTTGGCAATTATCCTTCCCCCGCCGTCGGCCCGCATGAGGACGGCAACGAGATAACCGGCCCGGTCAATGCGGGTGTCTGGGCCGAGCACGGCGTCTGGCCGCAGGACCCGGGTTTCAGCCGCGCACTTGCTGGCGGTATCACGACGCTGCACATATTGCCGGGGTCGGCGAATCTTTTTGGCGGACGCGGGGTGACGCTGAGGAATGTCCCGGCGCGCACGGTGCAGGGGATGAAATTCCCCGGTGCGCCCTACAGCCTGAAAATGGCGTGCGGCGAGAATCCAAAGCGCATTTATGGCAATAAGGGCCGTATGCCGGGAAGCCGCATGGGCAATATCGCGCTTGACCGCCAGACATGGATCAAGGCGCAGGAATATGATCGCAAGTGGGATGCGTATGAGGCGAAGGTCAAGGCGGGCACCGCCAAGGCAACCGACACGCCGAGCCGCGATCTTGATATGGATACGCTGCGCGGTGTGCTTGACGGCGAGATCCTGGTGCAAAACCATTGCTATCGCGCCGATGAGCTGGCGCAGGTCATCGATATGGCGAAGGAGTTCGGCTATAAGGTCGCGGCCTTTCATCATGCGGTCGAGGCGTACAAAGTCCCCGATCTTTTGAAAGCCAATGACATTTGCGCGGCGATGTGGGCCGATTGGTGGGGCTTCAAGATGGAAGCCTATGACGGCATTCCCGAGAATATCGCTTTTGTTCACGCGGCCGGTGCCTGTGCGATCACGCATTCCGACAGCGAGATCGGCATTCAGCGGCTTAATCAGGAAACGGCAAAGGCGCTGGCCAACGGCAATCGCGCCGGGCTTGATATCACGCCTGAAACCGCGTGGACGTGGATCGGCGTCAATGCCGCCAAGGCGCTTGGGTTGGAGAAGGACATTGGCAGTCTTGCGCCGGGCAAGCGCGCCGATGTCGTGTTGTGGAATGACGATCCGTTGTCGGTCTATGCAAAGGCCGAAAAGGTCTGGATTGACGGTGCGCTGTTGTTCGATGCGGTGACTGGCCTGCGCCCGGTCAGCGATTTCGAGCTTGGGCAACCGGGCGAAGGGGACGTGAAATGATGCGACGTCTTGCGCTTTATGTCATGGCGTTTGTGATGGCCGCCCTGTCGGGATTGCCAGCATCTGCAAAAACGATTGCGATCATCAACGGTACGGTTGCGACCATTGCCAATCCCGATCCGATTGAAAATGGCACTGTCATCATGCGCGATGGACGCATTGCCGCTGTCGGTGCGCATCTTGCCGTGCCATCGCGCGCGGAGGTGATTGATGCGAAGGGCGGCTGGGTGACGCCCGGTCTGATTGCGGCGTACAGCAAGCTTGGTCTGATCGAAGTTGGCCTGGTCAAGGAAACCGATGACCTTGGCGCGTCGGGGTCGCCCTATAATGCAGCGATCGACGTTGCGCCTGCGATCAATCCGCGCGCGACGGCGATTCCGGTGACGCGCATTGCGGGAATTACCCGCGCAGCGGTCGTGCCCGATGCAAGCAGTGATGTGTTCGGCGGTCAGGGGCTTGTCATGTCCCTTGGCGAGGGTGACGACTTTGTCACAAAGCCGCGCGCGTTCCAGTTCATTGTGCTGGGCGAGGGCGGGTCGGCAAAGGCGGGCGGGTCGCGTGGCGCGCTTTATGCGCGGATCGTCGATGCCTTTGCAGAGGCGCAGGCCTATGCACGGAATCCGGCGGCCTATGATTTTGGCCGCAACAAATATTCGCTTTTGACCAAAGCCGATGCCGCGGCGCTTTCCAAAGTCGTCAGCGGCGAGACGCCTGCGATGGTTTACGTCAACCGGGCAAGCGATATTCTGCAGATATTGAAGTTGAAGAAGAGCTATCCGCGTCTGCGATTGATTCTTGCGGGAGCATCAGAAGGCTGGACGGTTGCCGACAGGATCGCGGATGCGGGCGTGCCGGTGGTGAGCGAGGTCATGCTGAACCTGCCGGAACATTTTGAAACGCTGGCCGCCACACAGTCGAATATTGGTCGCATGGTACGCGCAGGCGTCAAGGTTGCGATCGCGCCCGTCAACGGCGACGCGACGCATCAGGTGCGTCTGATGCCGCAACAGGCGGGCAATCTTGTCGCGCAATCGAAAATCCCCGGCGGACAGGGGATCAGCCATGCGCAGGCGCTTGCCGCGATGACGCGTGTGCCTGCCGAGATCCTGGGCATAAGCGGATCGCTTGGCACGATCGAGCGTGGGAAAATAGCCGATATTGTCATCTGGAGCGGTGACCCGATCGCATTGTCGTCGGCGCCGACCGCGGTCTTTATCGAAGGCGAGCCGGTCGTGATGGAATCGCGTCAGACGAAGCTGCGCGATCGTTATAACCCGCGCAACACGGATGTTTTGCCAAAGCAATATCGCCGTTGAATGCCATCATGCCGCGCATCGTCGCTCGACCTGGCCGGTGTCGTGGTTTTGTACTTTGGGTTCACCGTGCTAGGCGCCGACATATGAGTGAACGCGATAGATTTCCTTCGAGCAAAGCTGCGCCCCGGCTGTTTGTCGATGCGCCTTTGTCCGCCAATGTCGACGTGGTTCTGCCGCCGCAGGCCGGGCATTATCTGACGCGCGTCATGCGGCTTGGGGAAGGGGCGGTTGTACGGCTGTTCGATGACAGGAGCGGCGAATGGCAGGCGCGGATTGTGCACGCGGGCAAACGCGATGTCAGCCTCTGTCCCGAAGAGCTGTTGAAGCCGCGCGAGCGTGTGCCGGACCTTTGGCTTTGCGCCGCGCCGCTTAAAAAAGGGCGCATCGACTGGATGGCCGAGAAGGCCTGCGAGCTGGGTGTCAGCCGTTTTCAGCCTGTGCTGACGCGGCGGACGGTTGTGGGGAATTTGAAGCTCGACCGGCTGCGCGCGCATATGATCGAAGCGGCAGAACAATGCGAGCGGACAGCGTTGCCCGCGCTGGCCGCGCCTGTGGATCTTGCAGCGTTGTTGGCCAGTTGGCCAGAAGAGCGGACGTTGATTTTCTGCGACGAGGAGGGGGGCTTGCCAGCGGCGGACGTGCTGGCGAAAATCCCCGCGCCTGCAGCGATCCTGATCGGTCCCGAAGGCGGATTTGACGATGGCGAGCGTCTGGCGATCCGCGCGCTTGGCGCGGCGACGGCGATTTCGCTTGGTCCACGCATTTTGCGTGCGGATACGGCGGCGGTGGCAGCGATTGCCGCCTGGCAGGCGCTGAGCGGCGATTGGGGCGGATAGGCGCGCGTATTTATACTTAATCAAGGCTTTTGGCATAGCTCCGTAGTTTATGGAGTGTGTTGCGTTTGTAAGAGCTTATGGATGGCGCCTATTGTGCGTTGTGCTGGCGCTGTGCGGATTGTCGCAAGCGGCAATGGCGGCGCAATTTCAATATTCAAACACGACAACGGGCGCGATCGTCGACAATGGCGGGTCGTGCAATGGCCAGTTGGTTCGTAGTTTTGCGGTCGCCACGAGCTATACGATCAGCGATGTCGACATCGGTATATTGCTTAACCACACGTATCGCCGCGACTTGCGGCTGACGTTGATCTCGCCGCAAGGGACGAGCGTTCAGCTTACGCGCAACAGTGGCGGCAGTGCGGACAACCTCAATGTTCTGTTCGATGATGCGGCGGCGAGCAATATCAGCACGCATACGGCAGACGATTCGACCGCCGGACCCGTGCCGCCTTACGCCAGCACATTTATACCAAGGCGCACGCTCAGCGATTTCAATGGCCAGAATGCGCAGGGGACGTGGACGCTGCAAATTTGCGATTCGGCGAACGGCGACACGGGCACGTTTCTGCGCGCCGATCTTTATATCCGTGATGTGCTGGTCAATTATGCCGATCTGTCGTTGACCAAGCTGGTCAGCAATGCCGCGCCGACGAGCGGCAGCAATATCACCTATACGTTGAGCGTGCAGAATTCCGCGAGTTCGACGCTGGCGACGAGCGGCGTCACGGTGCAGGACAGTTTGCCGTTGGGCACAAGTTTCGTCAGTGCATCGGGCACGGGCACCTATAATAGCGGTACGGGCGTCTGGAGCGTCGGCAATCTTGCTATCGGCGCATCGGCGAGCATCACGCTGACGGTCAATGTGACAGCGACCGCCGGTGCGTTCGTGACCAATATTGCGGAAATCAGCGCGTCTTCCGCGCCCGATAATGATTCAACGCCGGGCAACGGGATCAGCAGCGAAGACGATTATGCGAGCGCCAGCTTTACGGTGGCCGGTTCGCGGGTTGCGGGGATACCGCCGACCTTGTCCTGCCCTGTCGGCAGCACGTTGCTTGACTGGAACGCGCAGAGCTGGACGCCGGGCAGCACGACAGGAAGCGCGACGCTCGCCAATATCGGTACGATCAATTTCAGCGTTGTGACCGAGGGCAGCTATACAATCCCCTTGTCTCTGACCAACAACAATACTGGCGGCTTTGGCGGCGGCGAGCTGTCGCTTTATCAATATATCGAATATACCAACCAGTCGCAGATCACCACGACCACAGTCACATTGCCGACGGCGGTGCCCGGCGTGCAGTTCACCGTCTTTGACGTCGATTATGCCGTCAATGATTTTGCCGACAAGCTGATCGTCACCGGCAGTTACAACGGGTCGCCGGTGACACCGACGCTGACCAACGGCGTTGCGAATTATGTCGTCGGCAATGTCGCGATCGGGGACACCGGGTCGGGCGGGACGTCGGCGGACGGCAATGTCGTCGTCACATTTTCCTCGCCCGTCGATACGATCTATATCGTTTACGGCAACCACACGACAGCGCCCGCGGACCCCGACGGGCAGGCGATTTCGATCTATGATTTCAATTTCTGCAACCCGGTCGCCAATGTCAGCATCACGAAAGTCAGCAATGTGCTGACCGACGGGATCAGTGCGTCGAACCCGTTCGCGATTCCCGGCGCGACGCTGCGGTACTGCATCCTTGTCACCAATAATGGCAGCGCCACGATGACCGGGCTGAGCGTCAGCGATGCGGTGCCCGCGACCTTGAATTTTGTCGCGGGCAGCATGCTGTCAGGAACGAATTGCGCGGGCGCCGCCACAGCCGAAGATGACGATGCGGCGGGCGCGGATGAAAGCGATCCCTTTGGCATGTCCGTGAGCGGCGCCAATGTGACCGGCGTTGCGGCAAGCCTGGGGCCATCGGGCAGTTTTGCGATGGTCTTTAACGCGACAATCAATTGATGGCGCTTGGTTTTGGAACCGGGGGATTGAGCCGCGCTCATTTCTGGTCTGGTGCAATGGAGCTCTGTCCGCTAGGCGGTTTTCATGAGCACGCGAAAAGCCTCCACAAGCGACGAAGCCCCGATCGAATCCCGTGCTGACCTGTTGCGGGTTTTTGAGGACGGCTGCAAGCCGGCCGCGGCATGGCGCATTGGTACGGAACACGAAAAATTCGTCTATCGCTGCGCCGATCATCGCGCGCCGTCCTATGAAGAGCCGGGCGGGATCCGCGATCTGCTGATGGCGATGACGCGCTTTGGCTGGGAACCGATTGTCGAGAACGGCCATGTCATTGCGCTGTCGGGCGAAGACGGCAATGTCTCTCTGGAACCGGCCGGGCAGCTTGAGCTGTCGGGCGCGCCGCTCGAAGATCTGCACCAGACCTGCGCGGAAACCGGGCGGCATTTGTGCCAGGTGCGCGAGATTGGCGCGGAGCTTGGCGTCGGCTGTCTTGGCGTTGGCATGTGGCCCGACAAGACGCGCGCCGAGCTGCCGGTCATGCCCAAGGGCCGCTATGCGATCATGCTCGACCATATGCCCAAGGTCGGCAATCTTGGCCTCGACATGATGCTGCGCACGTGCACCATCCAGACCAACCTCGACTATGCGAGCGAGGCGGACATGGTGAAGAAATTCCGTGTCAGCCTGGCGCTGCAGCCGCTCGCCACCGCTTTGTTCGCAAATTCGCCGTTTACCGAGGGCAAGCCGAACGGCTTCCTGTCGTACCGCAGCCATATCTGGACCGATACCGACCCGGCGCGCACCGGCATGCTGCCGTTCGTTTTCGAGGACGGCTTCGGGTTCGAGCGCTGGACGGATTATATCCTCGACGTGCCGATGTATTTCGCCGTGCGCGAAGGACGCTACGTCAACCTTGCCGGGCAGAGCTTTCGCACGTTTATCGACGGCAAGCTCGACGCACTGCCGGGCGAGCGGGCGAACCTTGGCGACTGGACCGACCATATGTCGACGGCGTTTCCCGAAGTGCGCCTTAAAAGTTTCCTCGAAATGCGCGGCGCGGATGGCGGGCCGTGGAACCGGATCTGCGCGCTGCCTGCGCTTTGGGTCGGCTTGCTTTACGACGACGTCGCGCTCGACGCGGCGTGGGATCTGGTCAAGGACTGGACGATCGAGGATCATGCAAAGCTGCGTGACGAGGTGCCAGCGCGCGGACTTAAAGCCTGTGCGCCGGGCGGCTGTCTGCAGGACGTCGCAAAGCGGGCGCTTGTCATTGCCGAGGCGGGGTTGAACCGCCGTGCGCGCTTGAGCAGTTCGGGCGATACCGAGGCGGGGTTTCTCGCGCCGCTGTTCGAGATTGCCGAAAGCGGGATGACGCCCGCCGAACGCTTGCTCGAATCCTATCACGGGCGTTGGGCAGGTGACCTCAGCCGGATTTACGAGGAAGAGAGCTTCTAGGAAGCGCACGATCGCGGCTTCGCCGTCCCTCCCTGTCATTCCCGCGCAGGCGGGAATCTATTGGTGTTTTCAGCCTGCGGGATGGTTCCGTCCGTGTTCCTGGAGATCGCCGCAGCGGCGACCACGAATGGATCCCCGATCGGGTCGGGGATGACGATAGGGGAAGATCCCGCCCACACCTTATCATCCCGAGCCCTTCGGCTGGCTACAGCCGCTCAGGATAAACTACGTCGAGGGACGCACGATGTCGCCGCGCCTTTGCGGTCCCTCGACTGCGCTCGGGATGATAAAAATATAGGTCTATAGATTGCGCACAAGCGTGGTTGCGACGGCGAGCCAGGGGGCGTCGATCACCATCTGGCGCGCGCCTGCGCCGAGCGGCAGAAGCTGCACGCGCGATCCGTCGAGATTGATGATGCGGCCAAAGGCGAACCGCCCGGCGGGCCGCGGGACGAGTGCGTCGCGGTTGAGCGCCCCGATAAATTCGTCAGGGCCGAGCCGGTCGCACCAGATGGCGTCGCCCGCACGATAATCGCCAAGCGCGGAGGTAACCTGAACGGCGACCATCTTGCCACCGGGCGCTGGCGGCAACAGGCTGCGCGTCGCGGTCAGCGCATGCGCGCCATCGGCGCCAAGTTCGGCGGCGACTGGAATATCGGGGCGGTCGGGATGATCCACCAGCGCCGCGGCGTCAACGCCAAGTGCGGCGGCAATCCGGTTCAGCCACTCCACCGATACCGTGCGCGTGCCGGTTTCAAGCCGACCGATGGTCTGCGGCGTCGTCGGCGGTTTGCAGCGGTCGGCGACGTCGGCGAGCGTCAGTCCCTTGCCCTTGCGAACTTCGCGGATGCGGGTGATCATGACAGCCTCTTTATTGCCTATTTGGTTATTTCACTTTCCTACAGCCATCCTGAAATGACAAGAGGGATTCGCGATGAGCAAAGAGTAAGGAGTAATTTCATGGCGCTACCCCCTTTATCACGACGTGTTCTGCGACGACTGGCGGCAGGAGAGCGGCTGGTTGCGGTGGGCGAGGACTGGCGTGCGGGCAAAGTGCGCGTGAGCAAGGCGGCGGTCGCGGTGCTGCGCCGTCATGACCTGATCACCGACACGGGCCGGATCAGCGGGCCGGGCATGCAATATCTGGCGCGGCTTTCCATGCCCGACGCACCCAATCGGATCATCGAGAACACCGCGAACCTGCCCGTGCACCGCGAAGCGGCGATGCGCGGCGCACGACAGGCGAACCGCGCCGAAGAGCCGCTCGCCTGGCTTTACGCGCGCGGCAAGGTCAGCGCCCGGCAGTTTGAAGCGGGGGAACGTCTGCGCCGCGATTATCTTGTCGCCGCGCAGGGGGCGAAGGTGACAATGTCGTGGGATGTCGGCCCCGCGTCACGGACGCGCCGGGGTGCGCCGGAGGCCCCGGACCCGACACTGACGCAAGTCGCCGCAAAGCAAAGGTTCGAAGCCGCGCTCGATGCTGCAGGCGGCGGGCTGCGCGACGTGCTGACGCGCACAGTGTGTATGGGCGAGGGGCTGGAGACCGCAGAGCGCGCAATGGGCTGGCCCGCGCGGGCGGGGAAGGTGGTTCTGGGTCTCGGTCTCGACCGGGTGGCGGATTATTATCGGGTATAAATCACCAAATAGGATAAATATGTATTGACAAGCGAACCGGTGTTTGCTAGAGATTATGCACGCTGACGAATTGCGTGCTCGGGAAACCAACCTCTTGAAAAAGGGCGCGGGTTTTCCGGGCCGCTTTCGTTTTGGCGGTCCCGATCAGAGGTTCCAACCAAAGGCAGGATGATGGCAAAGCAAGGCGGTGCTGTTCCGGCGCTTGTCCGGCATGACGGCTGGACGGCGCGGCGGCGCGCGAAGTTCCTCGACGTGCTGGCGTCGACGGCGAATGTGACGGCGGCGACAAAGGCGGTGGGGAAGTCGAAGAGCACGGTCTATGAGCTGCGCAAGCGCGACGCGGAATTCGCGCGGGCCTGGGACGCGGCAATCGATATCGCGATGGACGAGCTGGAGGCGATCGCGTTCGATCGTGTCGTCAACGGTGTTCAGAAAATCATCATGCGCAGCGGGCAAGCCCCGGTGACGATCACCGAATATTCCGATCGGCTGTTGATGTTCATGATGTCGCGGCATCGTCCGCAGCGTTATGCCGACCTTGCCGCCAGCCGCGGGATGGAGCGTGAACATGGCATATGCGATGAGATAGAGGCGCGGATTATTGCCCTCAACATACGCAAGGTGAAGGCGGATTGAGCGGCGAGTATCCTGTGCCGGTCGTGACCGCGTCGCTTGCCGAGCGGCTTGCCCGACTGGGAGATGACGAACTGTCCGAGGTGATGCAGCCCTATTCGGACAAAGAGCGCAAGGCGGTGTTGTCGTCCTGGTACATGCGCGGGCGTGCGCATCAATTGCCGCCGGAGGGCGACTGGCGCACGTGGTTGTTGATGGCGGGGCGCGGCTTTGGAAAAACCCGGACAGGAGCAGAATGGGTGCGGTTGGCGGCGCTGCGCGACAGCAGGGCGCGGATCGCGCTGGTCGCGGCGACGCTGCACGACGCGCGCACGGTGATGGTCGAGGGGGAATCGGGGCTGCTGAGCATAAGCGCGGCAGAGGACAGGCCGAGCTTTCAGGCGTCGAACCGGCGGCTGACCTGGCCGAACGGGGCAATGGCGTTTTTATATTCGGCGGACGAGCCTGATCAGTTGCGCGGGCCGCAGCACAGCCATGCCTGGGGCGACGAGATTGCGCGCTGGCCACGGGGGCTTGATGCGTGGATGAATTTGAGCATGGGGCTGCGTCTGGGGGATCATCCGCGCGCCGTGCTGACGACAACGCCGCGACCGGTGCCGTTGGTGAGGGCGTTGGTCAGCGATGCAAAAGTCTATGTGACGCGCGGGCGGACGGTCGACAATGCTGCAAACCTGCCTGCAACATTTATCGAGACGGTTGAAGCCAATTATGGCGGCACGCGGCTTGGGCGGCAGGAGCTGGACGGCGAGTTGATCGAGGATGCCGAAGGCGCGTTGTGGACACGGAGCCTGATCGAAGCCTGTCGGGTGCAGGGTGTGGCGACAGAGGACGGGGCGGGCTTCGATCGCATTGTCGTCGGTGTCGACCCGCCCGCAGGCGAAGGCGCGGCGGTTGCGGCCTGCGGCATTGTCGTTGTGGGTCTGCGCGGGCCGGGTGCGGTGGTGATCGAGGATGCAAGCGTGCAGGGATTGCCGCCCGAAGGCTGGGCGCGCGCGGTGGTCGCGGCGGCGGACAGGCACGGCGCGGACCGGGTGATCGCGGAGGTCAATAATGGCGGGTCGATGGTGACGTCGGTGCTGCGCGCGGTCGACAGCAGCCTGCCGGTAAAGCCGGTGCGTGCCAGCCGCGGCAAGGTCGCGCGCGCCGAGCCGGTTGCGGCACTGTACGAGGCGGGCCGTGTGCAACATGCCGGGCCGTTTCCGGCGCTGGAAGATGAATTGTGCGGATTGATCGCAGGCGGTGCCTATGTCGGCCCCGGCGGATCGCCCGACCGCGCCGATGCGCTGGTCTGGGCGGTGACGGAGCTGATGCTGGGCCGGGGGTTCCGGCCGGGGGTGCGGGTGGTTTGAGGAGGTGAGGTTCGCGCGGGTGGATAGGGCGAATGGATCCCCGCATGCGCGAGGATGACGATAGGGGGCAACATCTTATCCACCCTTCATCATCCCGAGCGCAGTCGAGGGACGCACGATGGTTCCACGGCCTTGCGGTCCCTCGACTGCGCTCGGGATGATGGAATCCTTTTCTAACCTCCATCCTGTCATCCTCGCGAACGCGGGGATCCATTGGCGGTTTGAAGTGGAACTTGCCGCGGATTCGATGTGGCTTGAAAGCCGAGCGGAGATTTCGGTGCTCGCGGGTGCCAACCTTGCTTTGATTGGCGATGAAATCATTCAGTTTCAAAGCGCCGTCGCGATTTCTCCGCGCAGGTTTCTTCTGTCTGGGCTGTTGCGGGGGCGCCGGGGTACTGAAAGTGCGATCAGTACCCACAGCGTTGGTGAGCGATTCGTCATGCTGTCGCCCGAAGCGTTGTTCGCAATTGACGTGCCGACCGATCTGATCGGGACCGACATCAAAATCAGAGCCGCCGCGCCCAATACACAATTTGCCAATGCGCCGTTGCGTGATCTGAGAGTTTCGGGTCGCGCATTACATCCGCTTGCGCCCGCGCATCTCAAGGTCTTTGCGCGCGGCAATGGTGATGTGGAGGTGCGTTGGGCGCGCAAGAGCCGCGCAGGCTTTGGATGGATAGACGGTGTGGACGCCCCGATTGCCGAAGAAAGCGAAGCCTATCGCCTGCGGTTTGAAAGTGCGGGGATCGTCCATGAGGTCGAGACGGGAAGCGCGCATTATATTTTTGATGCTGTAGCACAAAGTGCTGTTTTCGGCGCTCTGCCGGGTGCGTTCAACGTTGCGGTCGCCCAGTTGAGCGCCGTTACGGGCGCGGGCGAATATGCCGTCGGGGACTTCGCACTCGCGCGTTAATTTCAGGAGATTTTGATATGGCAGAGGCAACGCAGCGTCTGGGCTTTCCATTCATTCAGGTCGGGCAGGCGCAGAAGGATGTAACCCATAATGAGGCGCTGGTACGGCTTGATGGGCTTTTACACCTCACTGTTGCAAGTCGATCATCAGATGCGCCGCCGATCAGCCCCATTGTGGATCAATATTGGATTGTCGGAGCGGCCGCGAGCGGCGATTGGTTGGCGCATGAAAACGAACTGGCACGTTGGACAGGAAGCGTTTGGCAATTTGCCCAGCCGGTATCCGGTATGGTCGCATGGATCGAAGATGAGGCGATTATTGCCGTCTACGGAGCGGGCATATGGTATGCAGATTTCCTTCCAGTTCATGGACTTCGTATTGATGGCGTCGAAATATTTGGTGTCGCCCCTGTCGCGATCGCGGAACCAATTGGCGGTTCAGTCATTGATGCGGAAGTCCGGGATGCTTTTGGGCAGCTTATCGCCTATTTGCGGCAACAAGGTATTTTGAGTGTTTGATTATGGGCACCATGCGTGAAAGTGATGCGTTTATGCAACACGCGCACTGTGTTTGTGTCTTGCATGGGATACAGGGCTAAGTTAGAGCGTTCGACGGCTTCCACGGAAGTCTGTATTTTATGAAAGGGGAATTCAATGCGTAGACTGATAGCAGTCATGGCGCTTGCTGGTACGGCACTTTCCGCACCGGCTTTTGCTCGTGACGGAGCATGGTATGCCGGTGTTGAGGGCGGTGCTCTGTTGGCCGAGGATATCGAATTCGATGTCACCTCGGGCGCCACGACGACAACTGACGCAGTCAGTGTCGACAGCAAGCTTGGATACGATATCGATGGTGTGGTCGGCTATGATTTCGGTGCTTTCCGTGCCGAGATGGAAGTTGGCTTCAAAAAGGCATCGGTCGATGAAGTGAGCTTGAACGGCATTGCGCTTCCCGGCTCGGGCGGTGCAACGACGGGCACGTTTACGTCTGCCGGTGGTACGACGAATGTCCTCAGCTTCATGCTGAACGGCTTGCTGGACTTCGGTAGCGATGATGGCCTTCAGGGCTATGTCGGTGGCGGCGTCGGCGTTGCGCGCACCAAGGCAGACATTTATCAGGTCGTTGATCAGGGCGCTGCCTTTGTCAATGACAGCGATACGGGTTTTGCGTGGCAGGCAATCGCCGGTATCCGTAAAGCCGTCAGCG
Organism: Sphingomonadaceae bacterium; assembly: GCA_041621755.1. GTDB lineage: Bacteria > Pseudomonadota > Alphaproteobacteria > Sphingomonadales > Sphingomonadaceae > Sphingosinicella. The sequence goes on from JBFKAE010000079.1 coordinate 12,950, forward strand.
AGTCTGTGGATGTCGGGCTGAAATACCGTTTCTTCAACGCGCCGAACTATGATCTCGTCGGCGTTTCGGGAGCTGAGTATGATGGCAAATTCCGCAGCCATTCGCTGCTGGCCAGCCTGATCTTCAACTTCGGTGCGCCTGCTGCGCCTCCGCCACCGGTTGCCGAGCCAGCACCGCCGCCTCCGCCACCACCGCCACCACCGCCACCGGCACCGGTTACGCCGGGACCGTTCCTTGTCTTCTTTGACTGGGATCAGGCAGCGCTGACGAGCGATGCGACGGATATTCTCGACCGTGCGGCACAGTCCTACGCTGAGACGGGTCAGGCAAGCATCACGCTTGCAGGTCACGCCGATGCGTCGGGTTCTGCGGACTACAACGTTGGTCTTTCGCAGCGCCGTGCAGACGCCGTTCGTGCATATCTTGCAAGCAAGGGTGTTCCTGAAACGGCCGTTGCATCCGAAGCCTTTGGCGAAAGCCGATTGCTTGTTGAAACCGCCGACGGTGTACGCGAACCGCAGAACCGCCGCGTGGAGATCAACTTTGCAGGCTCTGGTGCTGCTGAGTAAGATCGGGATTTTTCACGGTTGACGCCGTCAGCCGGGACGATCTGGAAAAGGCCACTCTTTGGAGTGGCCTTTTCTTTTTTGCATCCACGCCTGGGATGATGAAAATGAGTGGGGGTGCGGCCTCCGAGCAAATGGTCGCTATAGCGTAAAGAAAAACGGACGCCCCAAGTTGGAACGCCCGTCTTTCAGTGGTAAAAAGGGGTCAGCCGAGAACTTTACCAAGTTGCATGGCGACGGACATGTCACCTTCAACTTTCAGCTTGCCCATCATAAACGCCATCTGTGGGTTGGTGCTGCCC
>JBFKAE010000080.1:0-13756 GCA_041621755.1 Sphingomonadaceae bacterium
CAGCGCATCAACATGCCGCCGTTCACGTCGATGCAGGCGCCGTTCACATAAGATGCGCCAGCCGAAGCCAGAAAGCCCACTGCGGCAGCGATTTCTTCGGGTGTTCCTGCGCGGCCTGCCACGGTCGTGGAAAAATAGCTCGCATCGCGCTCGACCGGCATAACGGCGCGCAGCATCGGCGTATCGATTGCGCCTGGCGCCACGGCATTGACCGTCAACCCCAATTGTGCTCCTTCGCCAGCGGCCGCCTTGGTTAAGGCGCTGACCGCCCCTTTGGAAGCGATGTAGGAGGCGGGACTGTTTACCGCTGCGTTCTGCGAGGACATCGACGCTATAAGAATGATGCGGCCATGTTGCACCGGCGAGGCTTCACGTCTGCGCAGCATTTCACCGATGGCCAAAAAAGGGCCGGTGGCATTGATGGCAAAGACCCGCTTCCAGCTCTCAAGGCTGGTGTTGCGCAAATCTGGCCGTTTGCCATCGACATAGCCGCTGGTCCCGGCGGAAATCACCAACGCGGTCAGCGGACCCATCTGACTTTCAACGGAATCGAACAGCGTGGCAATACTTGTCGCGCTGGCAATATCGGCGGCAAAGCCAGCATGGCCTTCGCCGTCAAGCGACGCAGCGAGGTTCTGGGCGTCGGAAAGGCCTAGATCGGCGACGGCCACGGTAAAACCATCCTCTGCCAACTGGCGGGCTGATGCCGCGCCAATACCGCTGGCACCGCCAATAATCAATGCAACACGGGACATGTCAAATTTCCCTTTTTCTTTCCATAGCGATATGATGGCTCACTCGGCGTCAGGAAAGCGCTTGGTGAAACCAGCCCAGGCATCGGCGCAATTCATCTGGCGTTGCGATGCTGCCATAGCCGAGTTCGCCATCTCCAGCGGAAAGCGCGTTTCGAGCATGAAGACCATTGTGTCTGCCATGTATTGCGGCTTGAGTTCGGCCTCGCGCGCTATTTCCAGCGTCTGGGTGTCGGGACCGTGCGGGGTCCAGCAATTATGCAAGCTGAAAGAGCCGGGTGGGAAGTCGGATTTACGTGAATCGTGCGTGCCTTGCACAAGTGCGAGGAATTCGGCGACGGAATTGCGGTGATAGCCGGGGGGGCGGAAGCTGTGTTCGGCGACCATCCATCGCGGTGGAAGGATCATAAAGTCAACATTCCCGCCCGCGACCGCGCTGGACGGCGATGTCAGTGCGCAGAAAATCGATGGGTCCGGATGATCGTAAGAAATCGAACCCATGGTATTGAACTTCATCATGTCAAATTTTGATGGCGCCCAGTTGCCACGCCACGCAACAACATCGAAAACGCCATGATCAAGCTGATTTGACCAGAACCGACCGCATGCTTTCTGGATCAATTCGACAGGTTCATCGATGTCATCGAAGGCGGCTACAGGTGTCTGGAAATCAATCGGATTGGCCAGTCCATGTGATCCGATCAGCCCCAGTTCGGGTAGTTCGAACGGCAGTCCGAAGTTTTCACAGAGAAACCCGTAAGCTGGCCCCGAAAGTGGATCGATCCGGAGCTTGATGCCCCTTGGCAGAACGGCAAATTCGCCGGGGCTTACGTGCATGATGCCGAGCTCGGTCCTGACGAGTAGCGCACCTGTCTGGGGAATGACCAACATTTCCGCGTCATTGTTGGCAAAAGCCTTGCCGGTCATCGCATCTGCGGCGTTATAGATATGGATCGCCATCCCCGACTGGTTGAAGGGCGAACCATTGCCGCTGATGGTCTGCACGCCTTCCAGAAAATTGCCGGCAACTGCGTCATCCCGCATCGTGGACCAGCGCAGCGGGCCGGGATAATGGCCAAAGTCCAGTGGCGGGGTTAGAAAGCGGGGAAAATGGGTCTCCACCCACGGGGTGATTTGCATTGATGGCCTAACCCGGAACAGGTAGCTGCGTCGGTTTGTGGCACGTGGCGCAGCAAATGTTGTCCCCGACACCAATTCGGAGACGAGGCCCATTGGTGCCTTTTGCGGACTATTTTGCCCGATAGGTAACGCGCCGGGGATCGCTTCTGTAGCAAGCTGGTTGGCAAACCCTGCCTGATAAGCAATCATGGCATGACTACTTTCCGCGATGAAGTTTCCGCCATCCCGGCCAAGCTTATTTTTCCCCGCAAAATTATCAAATCAACACCTGCAATTAGCGGTCCTGACGGACCTGTTGGACCTGACCGCTGATGCGCGGCAGTTGTGCCCATTATACCGAAACACACTTTGCACACAATAAAGATTATGCGCCTTCGTGAGCATGAGAATTTGGCGCCTATATTTTTGTCATAAACTTCTCGCTAATTAAAATTATATCGTTTATAAATAATTATTTATATGCTTTCCAGCGTTCCCGCGCATGGTGACACAGAGGATAATGCGCGACAGCGGAGACAGGTGCCAACATATGGACATGGCGACCTATTGTGTGCATTATTTATTTTACCAGACGCGTTAGGCCATCGGAATAATTTAGCAAGCGCACGCAATCAGGGAAACGGGTGTCAAATGTTGCAGATCGGAGGAAAAATGCAAGAATGGTCGCTAACCGTCGACCGTTTCATGGAGGGTGCTGCGCGGTGGCACGGTACGACGGAAATCGTGACCCGATATCCAGATGGCACCATGCTCCGGTCCAACTATACCGGTTTACACGAGCGTGCTCGTCGCATATCGCAGGCTTTGCGACAAGCCGGTGTCCGTCAAGGCGACAAGATCGCCACGCTGGCCTCAAACAGCCTAGATCATCTGGCGGTGTGGTATGGCGTGATGGGGATCGGGGCCATTTGCCATACGTTAAACCCACGATTGCACGATGACCAGCTTGCCTTCATCGCTAACCATGCTGGCGACACATGGCTATTTGTCGATGGCGTCCTTGCCGAGCAAGCTGACCGGTTACGCGCACGCGCAAGCGGGATTGGCACCATCATCATCATCAATGAAATCGGGTACGATGGCCAATTCCCTCATCTGGAAGATTTTATCGCCGGTCACGATGCCGATTGCCCCTGGGGAGGCTTTGACGAACGCCTGACAGCCGGTCTGTGCTATACCTCGGGCACGACCGGCGATCCCAAGGGTATAGCATACACCCATCGATCGAACACGCTGCATGCGATGAACACGATCGCGCCCGATGGTTTCGGGCTATCGGCCCTCGATGTCATTCTGCCCGTCGTTCCCATGTATCACGCCAATACTTGGGGCCTGGCATTCAGCGGTCCGGCGGTGGGCGCCAAGCTGGTCATGCCGGGGCCGCAACTTGATGGCGGGTCGCTACACAGCCTGATCGAAGCTGAGGCTGTAACTTTTGCCGCGGGCGTTCCCACCGTGTGGCAGGGCTATGTCGATCACTTGTCCGATCAGGGTATCGGGCGCACGTCGCTGCAGCGAGTAGTGATCGGCGGAGCAGCCTGCCCCCCCGCGTTGTTAACGGCATTGGAGGCGCTCGGAGCAAAAGTTACCCACGCATGGGGTATGACCGAGCTTTCGCCGGTCGGTCTGGTGGCGACGCCGACACCCTCGGCACTCGCGCTACCCGAACCGGATCAACGCGACCTTGCCCTAAAGCAAGGCCGCCCGATCGGCATCGACGCTCGTATCGTCGATGAAGGCGGCAGCGAACTGCCTCGCGATGGAGTCTCAGTGGGCCTTCTCGAAGTGCGAGGCCCCGCTGTGATCGAGCGCTATGTCGGGCACGATCAGTCAGCGCTGTCCGCCGATGGCTGGTTCGATACTGGCGATATCGCTTCGATCGACGAGCACGGCTATGTGCGGATCACGGACCGGGCCAAGGACATCATCAAATCAGGCGGCGAGTGGATCAGTTCTGTTGACGTCGAGAACGCGCTACTTACGCATCCTGACGTCGCGTTAGCTGCGGTCATTGGGATTGCACATGACAAATGGGGCGAACGGCCCAAACTTTACGTTCAGCTTCGCCAGTCATTAACCGATCGCGATGGCCGCGATTTCAAGACGACTTTTCGTGATTATCTAGCCGCGCGGATCGCACGGTGGTGGGTTCCCGACGACGTTGAGATCATCGACGAGATTCCGATCGGCGCAACGGGGAAGATTGACAAGAAGGTACTCCGCGAACTGCATGAAACAGGGGGTCAGTCGGCCTGCTGAAGCTGCGCCGGGTCGATCCTATAGGCTTCCAATGCCGTGCCATAAAACAGCCTCTGACGTTCCTGCGGGGTGAAGTCCGCCGTATTGCGTTTGAATGCGTTCCAGATCACACCATAGGCTGCACCATGGGTGTCGACCGGAACGTTGCTTTCGAACATGGCACGCTCGGGAGCGAACAGATCGATGGCGGTCAGAATATAGTCCCGCTGGGCAGCGGCCATTTCCACTGAAGTAAAGGGCACATCACGGGCCAGCGCGTCGACGCCAGCCATGCCCATGTTCAACCCGCCTAGCTTCACCCTGACGTTCTGGCAGGTGGCAAGCGTGGCCATGTCGCTACGCCAGCTGGCAAAGGCTTCGTCGCAGTGATCGGCAAAACGACCGATCGCCAGCGGACCGCCAAGATGGTTTAGAATGATCGTCGTTTCAGGAAACTGGCGCGCCAAATCGATCACTTCGGGTAATTGTGGTTGTAGTAGCCACGCATCGAAACTGAGCCCGCGTCGGTCCAGTTCGGCAAAGCCCTCACGAAACGCGGGCTGCATCATTACGTTCGCACCAGTCGCCGCGCTGGCGGGTACATCGATGTCATGGGCGGTCATGTGCCGAATGCCGCGGAACCGAGATGTCGCTTGTGCGTGTGCATCAAGCACCTCGCAAACCTGCGTTCCCAGCAGCAAGTCTGCCCGAGGAGCGATGGCGCAGCAGACTCCTGCATATGCTCCACCACGCGCTATACCTGCCTGAGCTACACGTTCAGCATAGTCAGTCTCCCCCACCACGCGCAGATGCTCCGGCCCGTCGATGCGATAGCTGGTATGGGAGTCAACGTAGACCGTCCCTACAATGCGGTGTCCGCTATCGGTCTTGTCAGCAAAAAGATCATTTTCGTCATAATGATCGAAGGGTGGGAACGGCTCGTTTTCCCAGATGTGGTGATGTGCGTCAATGATCGGCAGATCTGGCTCGATTGCATCTTCCATCACCTGGTTACGCCAAGCATCTCGGTTCATCTGTACATCTCCTGCACCACATTCCGCGACGACTAATTTTTTCTGAGCCAGCGCCAATAGAATATTGCATACAATGCAGTTTCGCACTACGCCAGCACAAACGTGCGCTTCGCCTAATAACCTAGTGCATGCCTTACACGCTCAAATCATACAGAGATTTCAATATGACAAAGAAACTTCTTTTGTTGCCCGGCGACGGGATTGGTCCCGAGGTTACCGAAGTGAGTGCTCAAATTGCCGAATGGGCGCGGGATACCGGCCGTCTCGATCTTGACATTGAACGCGCCCCATTAGGAGGCGCACAGATCGATGTAACTGGAAAACCGCTGACGAATGCGACTGTCACCGCAGCAAAAGCCGCCAATGCGGTGCTAATGGGCGCGGTTGGGGGACCGCAATGGACGGATATGCCATATGACCGCAGACCGGAAGCAGGACTGTTACAACTGCGTGCGGAGATGGCGGTGTATGCAAACCTTCGTCCGGCGATTTGCTTCGCGCCGCTGGCCGAGGCCTCCACTCTTAAGACCGAATTCGTTACCGGGCTCAACATCCTCTTTGTGCGTGAATTGACCGGCGGGGTATATTTCGGTGAACCGCGCGGCATTGACACACTCGCAGACGGACAGAGACGCGGTGTGAACACACATGTCTATACCAGCGACGAAATTCGCCGCGTAGCGCGGATCGCTTTTGAGTCTGCACGGTCGCGCAAGGGTCTGGTTTGTTCGGTTGAAAAAGGCAATGTGATGGAGGCAGGTCTGTTGTGGCGCGAAGAGGTGACCGCCCTCCATGCCGAAGAATATGCCGATGTCGAGCTCTCCCACATGCTGGCAGACAATTGCTCGATGCAGCTGGTCAAGGATCCACTCCAGTTCGATGTGATTCTTACCGATAATCTATTCGGCGATCTGCTTTCGGACACTGCGGCAATGCTGACTGGCTCGATCGGAATGCTGCCTTCCGCGGCGATCGGAGATGCCGGCCGACCCGGCCTGTACGAACCGATTCACGGTTCAGCTCCAGATATTGCTGGGCAAGGAATTGCTAATCCCTGCGCGAGTGTGTTGAGCCTTGCCATGGCGTTTCGGCATAGCCTGGAGCAAGCGGAACTGGCCTCGCGCGTTGAGGCAGCGGTCGGACTGACCCTTCATCAGGGCGTGCGCACTCGTGACCTCGGTGGCACCGCATCAACTGCGGATATGGGCGCGGCAATCCTTGCCACGTTGAAGAGCAGCGGCGATTAATCGGCATGGGAGTTCTGGATGGATGCCGCACGTTACATGATCAGATCGATCATCGTGCTCAATGGCAGGCATTCGGTCAGCGGGCCGCAAGGCCTGTGCCTGCCATGCAATTTGCATTACACTGCATACAATCATCATTACGTAATTGTTAGGAGAATCTTGCGTGGAAAAACTGGCTGGAAAGATTGCAATCGTTACTGGTGGTGGCTCGGGTATCGGACGTGAAATCTGCAAGCAATTTGCGGAAGAAGAATGCGCCGCTCTGGCAATTTTCGATATCAACCTGGAAGGTGCGCAGGAAACCTTGCAGATTATCGGCGACGGACCGACCAAAGTTTTTGCTTACAAAGTTGATGTAGCCGATACAGCTAACGTGCAAGACGCGGTTGCGCAGTTTGTGGCGGATGCTGGCGGGTCACCAGACATTCTGGTCAACAATGTCGGCTGGGACCAGGCATTCTGGTTTCTCGATACGCAGCCTGAGTTCTGGGACAAGCTCATCAACATCAATTACAAGGGCGTGCTAAACACATGCTGGGTAGTGCTCAAGCTGATGGTCGCGGCCGGGCGAGGAGGACGAGTAATCAACGTAGCTTCAGACGCGGGGCGCCTCGGCGCCGCACATGAAGCGGTCTATTCCGGCTGCAAAGGAGCGGTGATAACTTTTACGAAGGCGCTCGCACGGGAGCACTCCCGCCACAATATTCTGTGCAACGTGGTCAGCCCGGGTGCGACGCGCACGGCCGGATATGATAATGTCAAATTCAGTCGCGAAGATCCCGAGCAGTTCGATGCCAAGAACGAACGACAAATTCCGCTGCGACGCATAGGCGAGCCAGGAGAAGTGGCCCGGATGATCACTTTTCTGGCGACCGATGACGCTTCCTATGTGCAAGGCCAAATCATCAGTGTTTCCGGCGGGTTGACTATGGTGGGGTGATTGTTCGGAAGGGAGAAACCTTGCATAGCCGCCTCTCCCCACGCAAAAGCCCGATCATACGATGTCGGCATCATCATGAGGATGGCTCTACTACCTGCGTCATGGGCAGCGGCCTTACCGTCACCGACCACCATCGGCGTTGCACGGGTGCATGGATGAACACTGTTGACTCGTTTGCTGTAATCCTGTGCCACGCGGTACAGTGCCACACACTTAATCAGGTTGGCGGTGAGAATGCGACGAAACTCATCCCTCCATACGTCCTCAAAATTGCGATTTAGCGCTATGCTGGAAGGCTGGTGGAAGCCGTCAATCCTTTTGTTCGGTTACATCACTGATCGATTTGGCAGTCAGGAACTGCTGCCGGAAGCGGTTGGCTGCATTCGCGATGTGACCGCGGACGACGCTTTCGGCGCGATAACCCTCTCCTGCACAAATAGCGTCAAATATCTCGTGATGGTGGGCGTGAAATTGTCGTAAAATAGGGATTTCACCTACTCCGTCGCTTTCGGTCCAGCTGGCCGCCCGGCTGGATGAAAAGGGAATGCGTGTTACCGCGCGCAATGAATCTGCCAGAGTAGCATTGGCCGAAGCTTGCATTATCGCTTCGTGAAAACGCACGTTGATGTCGCGCAAGGCTTCGCGACCAGCATTGTCGAGCGCATTTCCGGCGAGCAAGTCGTCACCTTGGGCCAACAATGCTCGCATTTGTGCGCGTTGCTCCGGCGTGATCCCTCGTTCGGCGGCAAGACGGCAGGCAAGACTCTCCAACGCTTCACGCACAACGTAGGCGTCGAGAATTTCCGACAGGCTAAACTCGCGCACCACATAGCCGCGATTTGGCCTGTACTCGACAAGCCCATCCTCTGCGATGATGATCAAAGCTTCGCGGATCAGTGTGCGCGAGACACCCACCCTGTTGCAAAGCGCTGGCTCATAGAGCCGGTCTCCGCCGACAAATTCGCCGGACAGGATCATTTCGCGAATGCTATCGACAACTCGCTGGTGGCGAAGGGCAGTCTCTGGCTGTTTGAGTTTGGGCATAGACTTAGGCGGGCACTGCCAAAACGTCCGAGAGGTGCAGCTTACCATCGGTTGCTTCTGGACGGGGCTGGCGACCGCGGACCAGTTTTCCCGGCAACGCACCGGTCGCTTCTCCTTGGCGATAGACCACTTGTCCGTTTACTAGCGTCGCAACGTAACCGTTGGCCTTTTGGAACAGACGCCTTCCCCCTGCCGGGAGGTCAAACTTTACCTCGGGCGCCTCCAGCATCAGTGCGTCATGATCGATGACATTGATGTCAGCTCGAAAACCTGGGGCAAGCAATCCGCGGTCCTCAAGTCCTGCTGCAGTAGCGGTCGCGTGGCTTAGGGCATTGATCACAAACGGCAGGGAAAGACGCTCTCCCTTCGGTCGATCACGCACCCAATGGGTCAGGAGGAACGTTGGATAGCTCGCATCGCAAATCACCCCGCAATGCGCTCCTCCATCGCCAAGACCCAGAACGCAATTCGGATCTTTCAGCATGGTTAGCGCAGCGTCAAGATTGCCATCAGCATAGTTTGAAAACGGCATGAAAATGGTGTTTGCCTTGCCGTCGCGCATCAGAATGTCAAACGCGAGCGCCTCTGGAGGAATCCCGATACGTTGCGCACGTGCTGCAATTGAATCATCTGGCGCTGGTTCGTAGTTCGGCACTGCACCCATCTCGAACATGTTCGCGAAGTCACGCAGTTGTGCCATGATCGGCTGAGGCGGATCAATCGGTGTTTCCTGGATGACCTGTTGCGCGATAGCGGGATCACGCAGCTTTGTCTTGCGCTCAGTCGGCGTCAGATGCTCCATTGCCAGATAGGTCGGGGAGAGGCTGAAAGGGTGCATCGACAGGTCCAGCCCCAGCAACATGCCAACCCCGCGCGGTGTCACCTGGCCCAGAATGCGCGCCCCCCTGGCATTGGCCGCAGCAATTTCCTGAAGGACCTGTTGCCAATCGCGCGGATTGGAATGAATCTGCACGGTCGGTGCCATAACGGTCTGACCCGTTTCGCAAGATAACCGCTCCATCAACGCCAGTTCCTGAACGATACTTTTGCCTTCATCGTACGTCGTGGCGATTTCCATGACCCCGCCGCCGCAGTCCTTCATCGCAGTGGCGATTGTCATCAGTTCGGCCTCTTCGGCAGATAACGTAGGCACGCAATTTCCATCGCTGCTGCGATGGAAGATCGTGCGCGATGTGCCAAAGCCGAGTGCCCCTGCAGCCATCGCCTCGCGCGTTACGCGGTCCATCAGGGCCAGGTCCTCAGGCGTCGCAGCATCTGTAGCTGCGCGCTCCCCCATGGCAAATACGCGTAGGGCCGAATGAGGCAGCAGGCTGGCAATATTGAGATCATGCGGTCGCGCCTCGATGCAATCGAGATATTCGGGATAACTCTCCCATTCCCACGTCAGTCCCTCGGTGATGACGATTTCAGGAATGTCCTCGATCCCCTCCATCAGATTGACGAGCCGATCACGGTCCTCCTCGCGGCAAGGGGCGAAGCCGACCCCACAATTGCCAAGCACGACCGTGGTCACGCCATGCAGCGACGATGGAACCAGCCGTTCTTCCCAGATGACCTGACCGTCATAATGAGTGTGGATGTCAACAAATCCCGGCGTAACGAGGAGGCCGGTTGCATCGATTTCGGTGGGCGCCACCCAATCGTTCAACTGGCCAACCGCCACGATCTCTTCACCCCTGACGGCGACATCACCGACCCATTCGGCGCTACCTGAGCCGTCCAAGATCGTGCCTCCACGGACAATCAAGTCGGCATGCTGGGTGGAGAAACTGCTATCAGACATGATCATGCGGCCACTTTGGGCCTGAGCGCAGCTACGTCAATTCCGAATAATTCAGCCACATTATCACACAAAATAGCCCTCTTCTGCTCTGCGGTCACGAATTTAGTGTGTTCGGCGAGCAGAGGTTGGCTGTTCGGCCAAGTCGAGTCTGAATGGGGAAAATCATTGGCCCACATCAGTCGCCGCCAATTGAGAGAATCGGCAAAGCGGAACGCGATAGGATCGTCCTGGAAGGTGAAGTAAAGGTGCTCTGCGAGATATTCCGAAGGCATCTTCGGCAAGTCGCCTTGGGGCAGATGGTGGCGATGCTCGATATAAGCTCGGTCCAACTTGTGCGAATAATGGGGCACCCAACCAGCATCCCCTTCCACACAGATGACCTTGAGCCGAGGGTTGCGATCAAACACCCCAGTGTAAACCAGCATACCGATAATGTCCTGAACACCGCGCAAGTTGGCCATGAAGACGTTCATCTGAGGCCCGCGAACTTTTGGCATGAAGCCGCCTGCCCCGATGATATGGAACGCAACGGGAAGGCCTAGTTCAACCGCAGTCGCCCAAAAATCATCATAGATTGGGGAATCGTAATCTTCGACCCCGGGCACCCCAGGCATCATAACCCCACGTAATCCTGCAGCTTTTATAGCGTGAAGATCAGCGATGCCATCGGCAGGAGTGCGCATCGCAGTCTGCCCCATGCCCAGCAGGCGATCCGCGTCAAATCCGCAATATTCGGCAAGCCAGCGATTGTACGCCTTGAAACAGGCATCCTTGTAATCCATATCGTCCAAGTTGCATAAGATCATGCCTATGGTCGGGTAGATAACCTCAGCGGATACGCCGTCACGGTCCTGATCGGCGAGGCGAAAGGTTGAATCCCAGCCGCCCCGATGCAGGTCCTCATAACGAGACATGGCCTTTTTGCGTTCAGCAGGAGGAATGCCTGCCGCGGCAGCCCCGCCAATACGAATTGGGCTCATTCCCTTGATATAAAAGGCAACACCTTCGCTGTCGGTCAACAGGTGCGGCGCCTCTTCACGGTACGCTGGGTCAATGTAGTCACGATAGGTGTTCGTGGTTTCAGTAACGTGCGAATCAGCGGAAATGATCGGATATTCCATGACATTCTCCCAGAAAACGGTTATCCCGGAGCAATGTATGCATTCGGGCAGTATCTCAAGTCGGCAATATACACGCTGAAATTATAAACGTATACATAAAAATGGCCTGTATTTTTCTATTAAAATCATCTATTTATAAGGATATATCAAATATTATAACACGCAGTATCGATGAACATGGTGCAAAATCAATCTTTTTACGAATCACTTTGCGGTCATCGCGCCAGTTATATCGTCATTTTGAAACCTATTGCTTGCAGTGGTCGTATATATCGTGCAAAAAATAGACGTATTATAGAGAACTTATGAACAGAGCGACGCCACTCCACAAATCGTATACGTATTAAATTATTGCGAGGCCATACGCCTGAATTTTCATTAAATCGCCGTCAATAGGCTGGATTTTATTGCAAAATTGCATGCAATTGTCCAAGTTGCAAGCAGCGCAGACGCTCCCTGTCTGCCACAACGATCCATCAATAATCGGGGGCGCAGCGCAGGGACGCAAGCAAGCTTACCGGGAAGAGGAATTTGAATTGACCAAAGTGGCTTCAGCACCAGAGAATGGGCCGCTCTCAGGGTACAGGGTTCTTGAATTCGGCACCAATGTTTCTGGCCCCTTTGCCGCCATGCTGCTTGGCGATCAGGGCGCGGACGTGATCAAGGTGGAAACTGCCGGTGGCGATCAAACCCGAAACGCTGGCAGCCTTCGGTCAGGCGTTGCGGGCATTTCGTCCTATTTCATAAACGTGAATCGCAACAAGCGCTCGATCGTTGTGGACCTCAAGTCACCCGAGGGGCTTGCTGCTGTTACCGCGTTGGCGGCGACCTGCGACGTCATCATTCAGAATTATCGGCCTGGTGTAGCGGATAGGCTGGGCGTCGGATATGCTGCCGTCAAGGCACTGCGGCCGGATATCGTCTATGTCTCGATTGATGGGATGGGTTCGGTCGGCGCAGGGGCAAAGCGGCGAGTCTACGATATCGTGATCCAGGGCATGTCCGGATTTGCCGCCACACAAGCACCGATCGAGACTGGTGTGCCCACGCTGGTCAACAATGCCGTCACGGACAAGATTACGGCGCTCAATGTATGGCAGGGGGTTACTGCAGCGTTGTTGCACCGCGAACGGACCGGACTGGGTCAGCATGTACAAGTGAGCATGCTTGATGCGGCGCTTGCGTTTTTGTGGCCGGATGCGATGACGGGTATTACCTTTGGGGGAGATGACGTGATTAAGCTGGCTTCTCCGGCTGACATCAAATTCATCCATCCAACGAAGGATACCAACATCGTGGTTGGGTTCTTTGGTCAGGACGAATGGGCCGCCTTGTGCAAGGTGACAGGCATGCCCGAATTGATCGACGATGCACGCTTTCGCACGCTTAAAGACCGACTGGAAAACATCACAGAGGTCAACAGTATCCTGTCCACCGCATTCCTCTCGCGAACCACGAACGAGTGGGTGCCACTGCTTGATGCAGCTGACGCTGTCTATGCGCCGGTCAATTCCCCCGATGACTTACTCTATGATCCGGTCATTGCAGAAGCTGGCATACTGGAAGAATGGGATCATCCGGCCACAGGCAATTATCGCCAGCCGCGACATGCGGTGCGCTTCAGTGAAACCCCGGCATCGATCCGCCGCCATGCCCCGATGCTGGGCGCAGATACTGACGAAATATTGCAGGAATTGGGGCTGACCTCCGACTGAGATCAGCCGTTTCGTTCAGCCACAATGCGCGTGGCTAGTGGCACAAGGTGCTCGCCCGTCTGATTTAGCAAATCCGCGCGTTGATAAGTGATTTGCCAGCCTGCATCGGTGCGGCGCAGTTAGTGGTGATAAGTTCCCCAAGCTTCCCATATTTCGTCGCCGAGAAAATGAACCGCGCGCGACTGGGATATGCAGGTTGCATCGTTGCCAGTGACGTTGATCTGGAAATTGGAAACCTGATGTTGACGCTTGTCAAAGCCTGGCAAAAAGCTGGCAAGCCGGGCCCGATGTTCCGCCACCAGCACGTTGGCTGAATCCGGCCCCATTACCGAGCTGTAATCGATGACTGCATCGCTGGTAAAACAGGCCAGCGCCGCGTCCGCATTGCCCAAATCGGAATGGATGGTCACGGCACAGATCACGTCCTGGATCGCTATGCGATCTTCAATCGCACGAAGTCTTGCGTTCAATTCTTCGGTTGGCATTGCAGGTGAATCCATAAAATGAGGTCCGCACCGCAGGAAGTAAAAGCGTTTATGGGACCGCCCCCCTGAATCCTCATGGATCCAAGGGGGGCAGTATTATTCGATCAGAACTTGAAGCTCAACTCAGCTCCCCAGGTGCGCGGAGCAGCAGGAGCATAGAGATCGCCATTGGCCGACGCCACCTGCCAAACCGAATAATGGGTATTGCCGAGGTTCTTGCCAAACAGAGTGATTCC
>JBFKAE010000081.1:0-13753 GCA_041621755.1 Sphingomonadaceae bacterium
CCGGTCGCGCACAGGAATGTTGTTGCTTGATCAAATCTCTTATTTTCATGCGTATAGCGAAGCCCGCCAATCAGGGTGAGCTTTGGTACGAACGTCCACTCGCCATGCATGAATGCGGCATAGGCGTTGGTGCGCTGGCGATAGGTGTTGCCAATGGTGTCGAGGCCTGCAAGCCCGAACAGTGGCAGGAGATCAGGTGCGAAGAACTGGTCTTGAGCCTGAACCTTGTCATGGGAGTAAAAGCCGCCGCCGATCAGTTCGACGCCGTCACCCTGATAGGCGAATCTAAGTTCCTGCGAATATTGATCGATCTCATTCTCATATGTGCTGTCCAGATACGCTAGCGAAGTGCCGTCCGTATCCTCAATATGCAAACGGGTAAAATGTTCATAGGCGCTGATCGATGTCATGGTGATGTCGGGTGTCAGCGACCAGTTGACTGTCACGGCTGCGCCGCTGGACTTGAGATTCATGCGTGGGTCGTTGCCCGCGCCTGCCACGCGGGCGCGCGAGGCATGGGGGTCTTCTTCGGTCGTCAGGATGTTGTCGGCCTTGTACAAGGTGACATCCGAACGATCATAGCCCTTATGGACGCTTAACAGTACATCCATGCTGTCGTCGGGTGTCCATTCCAACTGGAGACGGCCATTGGTACGATCGATTTTGCCAATGCGTTCATCCGTCACATAATTTCTCTGCCAACCGGAATCCTGCTGAACGGTTTGAAGCGCAAAACGTGCCGTTAGTGTTGACGACAGCGCCCCGCCGACTGCGCCCTCTAAATGCCAGTTCTGATAGCTTCCATATCCGGCTTCCAGCATGACATCCGATGTTGCCGAGGGTTTGCGGCTAATGATGTTGACGGCGCCTGCTGTCGTGTTTCGACCATAAAGATCGCCTTGCGGTCCTTTGAGAACCTCGACGCGGTCGACATCGAAAAAGCCGAACGTCAGCATCGCCGGAGAGACCAGATAGACATTGTCGACGTAGATACCGGCGGCAGGATTATTATTCACCGCGTAATCGTTAAGTCCGATGCCGCGGATGCTGACATTGGTAATGCTGTTGGCGAGGACGTTCTTGATTTGCACATTTGGCGTGACGCCTGCCAAATCAACAATAGACCCGGTGCGGGCAGATTTCAGTTCGCTGCCGGTCAGCACATTGACCGTCAGGCCGACATCGTTGAAACGCTGCTCACGTTTCTGAGCTGTGATGACAATTTCATCAAGCTCTGTGCTTGATGAAGCGTATGACTGCGGTGCAGGTGCGTTCTCGACCTGCGCATACGCCAGCGCAGGCGCAAGCGCAGCGCTGCTGAACAGAAAAATACTTAGTTTGGAAACAGTTGTACTCATCATTTTGCATCCCCTTCTTTCGTCACTGAACCATTTTGAAATGGTGGTATATTGAAGCCCCCGATTTCTTTTGCCCGGGGTGTTCCATAGGTGCGCTTGCTATGCCGAAGACCGGCTCGAACGAAGCCCGCCGCCATGCAGACCGTGGCGGGAATCGGGTCGATTATCGGCAGATCGTGCCTTTTGATTTTGAGAGCCTGATCAATCGCCTCCGAGCAACCGAGGAAGCCGGTGCACCCAAGAACGATGGCGTGAGCACCATCCTGTTCAATCGCCGCGAGAGACGCTAGCGCTAGCTCTGAAACTACGCGCTCAGGATTGGCTTCAATATCCAGCACGGGAATATTGATGACGCGCACTGACGCCAGTTTTTCACTGACGCCATAAACTTTTGCAAGATTCTCCACCATCGGAACGACGGAATCGAGAACTGTGACGACGCTGAAACGATGAGCCAGCATGGCCGCAAGATGCATCGATGTTTCGGACGGACCGAGCACCGGGATTGAAACCACCTCCCGGGCAGGCTTAAGACCCGGATCGCCCATGCAATCGATAATAATCGCGTCGGCGCCGGCCTGCTCGGCCTTGATTGCTTCGGCAATGACGCCGGGAACTGCGAGTGCTTCGTCGAATTCGCTTTCGATCGACGTTGGTCCCATCTCGATCAGGGACTGCGTAATCGAAAGTTCGGCGCTGATGAATGGCTCAACGTCTTCCAGCGTGCGGATCCCCTCGGTGATGACGGGTGTGATGAGATGTATATGCATCAGGCGAGTTCCTTGATCAGTGTAGCTATTGGCGCGTAATCGTCAGCGAGACCGAAGCATTTGGGGCCGACCACATCGAGGGCGCGCGGCGTCGTAAGAATGGGCGGGGCGCTGCAACCGACAACGGCGACACGCTGACCATAGGCAAGGCGTTCCGTTGGAATGGCATGCGCAGTCTCTGCATCGACAATGGTGACCAAATCGGGAACGATGCAGCGGAGAATTCCGTCGACTTTGACCAGAAGATTTTCATTCTGAAATTTCAACTCGGCTTTGCTTTGGCCGTTGATTTCGGAAATTGTGCAGCTTCCGAATACCCAGCCCTGGGTTGTGTCCCGTTCCAGCTTGGTAATCTTGCCGCGGAAGAGGACAGCCGCGCCCGAATAATATTCGTGCGCCCGCAGCGCGGCGACCAGCCGCTCAAGCGGAGGCTTTGCCTTGCCGCCATGAGCGATGGCTTCGCCGATCTCAATCGCGCCGGAAAGCGTTTTCGCAACGGTGGCACGGCGTGCTTCTGCCCCCGTCATGGCATAGCATGACATGCAGACGCTTGCGCCCATGGCGGCCGCGACGGGGCGTGAAAGCTCTTCTGCCTTCAGGCCGGTTGTCGTCTGGAAT
Source organism: Sphingomonadaceae bacterium (assembly GCA_041621755.1). Lineage (GTDB taxonomy): Bacteria > Pseudomonadota > Alphaproteobacteria > Sphingomonadales > Sphingomonadaceae > Sphingosinicella. The sequence goes on from JBFKAE010000081.1 coordinate 2,747, forward strand.
AACACGGAATTGCCGTGCTCGTCCGCGATCGTGAGCGGTGCGCAGGATACGCCTTCAATGTTGAAACTCGTCATCTGCAGGGCCGGGAAAGCCCGCCCCATTCCGTCGCCATCGACGATAGGCAAACCTCGCATGGCGGCATAGGCGACCGGCATCATGGAGTTGCAGCCCCCGATCTCCGCCGAAATGATCGCGCTTGCCTCGCGACCGAGAAAGCGTTCCAGCGCCTCTACCGCACGATGCTGATCCTCGATCGAAAAAAGCTTTTCGATCATGACGGTCGGCGCACCCAGTGCAGCCGCTACGAAGATATTATCTTCGTCCCTGATGTCATCGACCGATAAAATGGGAACCGGACCGTGCCGGGCGATGGCTTCCCGGCACATGATCGAGCCGAGATAGGGATCGCCGCCGCCGCCAGTACCCAGAAATGATGAACCAATGGCCAGATGGTCGATATTGTCGAGCGTAATTTCACGTATCATAATTCTCACTCCGCCATGGCCAGGTCGCCGACGGCGCGGCAAACGACGCGCGTTGCTCCACCGGGCAAATATTGCAGCGGGACAGTCTCGATATCGACGATTTCGACCGTGCTGGCGCTGGCACCGGCGGCAACGGCCTGTGCCGTCGCCTGGGCCTTGGCGTCTTCGATGGCCTCGTCGCGTTTCTCTGTGTCTGCCAGATTGTAAATCCGGTCGATTTCACCGCTGACCTGACCGATCGCAGCGCCGACCGCATTGGCGACATCGGCATTTTCGGGGCGCATCATTTCGGAAACGCCCTGTGGTTTTTTCGAGACAAGGACAGAGCCGCCGCCGACCAGAATCATCGGCACGTCGCCGGGCGCCGTTTTCATCCGGTCGATTGCATCGGCGAGTAATGAATCAATGGCGGAACGGCCTTGTGCTACCAGATTTGGCGATAGTCCGCTGACCCGCCAGGGTTCGCCGAATTCCGCCTGCCCGCCTGCGACAGCTATATCGCTTGCCGTAAGCGTGTCGCCTCCGAAGATGAGCGCTTCGCTGCGTAATCGAAAGCCGACCGAATCCGGGCCGACAGTGACACCATCGGGCGTTTCGCGGACCAGACTGCCGCCGCCCAGACCAATTGACAGAATATCCGGCATGCGGAAGTTCGTGCGCACGCCGCCGACATCGACATGGACTGTTGACTGGCGGGGAAAACTTGAAACCAGTACGCCGACATCTGACGTGGTTCCGCCAATATCCACGACGATCGCATCGTTTGCTCCGGTCAACCATGCGGCTCCGCGCAAGCTGTTTGTCGGCCCTGCCGCAAATGTAAGCACAGGATAGCGTTGCATGTGGTCGGCAGACATAAGTGTGCCGTCATTCTGACTGACGAAGAACGGCGCGGAAATACCCAGATCAATGAGCGCATTTTTGAATGCCGAAGCGATCTTCACGGCCAGCGGACGCAGGCTGGCATTCATAATGGCGGCATTCTCACGTTCCAGCAGTCCCACACGCCCAAGCTCGGATGACAGTGAAACCTCAAGATCAGGGGCAAGTTCAGCGATCAGTTCAGCCGCGCGCTGTTCATGGGCTGAATTGAGCTGGCTGAAGATGCACGACACGGCAATTTGTGAAATGCCTTTGTGACGGGCTTCGTCGATGCAAGTGGCGATTGCCGCTTCGTCAAGTGACGAAATTTCCCGGCCATCAAATTCAAAGCCGCCCCGCACCATCGCGGAGCCACCGTGTATGACTTGCTTTAGATCTTCGGGCCAGGACGAGAAGGGCGGTATGCCGCGTCCTGCGGGAAAGCCAATCCGGATCGCGTAGACTGGAACAAGATCGCGGCGCTGAACGAACGCATTGGTGAAATGCGTTGTGCCGATCATGACGGCTTTGACGGCTTCGGGCATAATGCCACAATCGGCGATGAGGGTGCTGATTGCGTCGTAAATACCGGAGCTGACATCCCGACTGGTAGGGCGCTTTACCGCACCCAGAACTTTCCGGCCTGATAAAAGGATGGCATCCGTATTTGTGCCGCCAACATCCACGCCTATTTTCATCTGCCTCCCCTCAGGATTTCAGATGACGACCCTATTGTGCGGGCGAAACAGAGCGCAACGCATCAGATTGGGAGGCTAAGAGTTCTACCTAGTAGGAAAACATAATCACATCATTATCACAAACTACTCATATAGGTAGTATTACGGGATTAGCCTTAATTTTCGGCCCGCTGATACGGCCGCCAGCCGGTCGTGCACGCCTAGTTTCTTGAAGATGCTTTTGAGATGGTGGCGTATGCCGTGCTCGGATATGCCAAGTTGTCTGGCGAGAGTTTTATCCGATCCGCCCGCCTGAAGAAGTTGAAACACCTCCATTTCGCGCTTTGAAAATTGCCTCGATGATACCGAGTCGCCTGTACGAAGGCGATTAAACACGGTCCTTGCGAACCGGCTTTCCACTTCGTTTAAGCTTGGGCTATTTGCCAGACTTGCAAGGGAATCCAGCAGAAAATTCGAACCGAACTCGCGGAAAACCTGACGCATGCCGGATTGGGCGCCAATCGCGATGGCTTCCCTCAGAACTTGATCTGAGTAACAGGCGTTACCCGAAAGCGCGGACAATGAGAACTCGGCAAGCATATATCTCAGGCAACTGCGCCGAAGGCCACGTTTACGTGCCGCCTCTCGTGTCGTTTCCAGCAGTTGCAGCGCCTGATTTCTGTGTCCCTTGCGATCAAGATCATACGCCTTTGCAAGGGTAAAGACTTCGCTTTCCTGCCAGCTCGCGGTCGGCAGGATTTCAGGTGCAGACCAGTGGGGCGGGACGGCGACGTCTGCACCGCGAAGTGCTGCCTCTCCGGCGACACACAGGCCTATCGCAACAACTAGGTTGGCTACCCTTGGCAGTCCCTGAGCATGTAATTTACGGGATTCTGCTTCGACCGCCTCCAGCGTTGCGCCCAAACTGTGATCCGTTTGATTAAGACGGATCATGGTTTCATAAGCTGAGAAGTAAATATCGAACCATGCTTCCGCGTCGGGCATTCGATAGGCTGACCGCCGGACTGAGTTGCGCGCTCTGGTCAGTTGCCCCGCTTCGAATTCGACAGCGGCGCTGAGCGCGGCGATGACGGTCTCGACCCCTATATCGTGCGGAAATTCACTCTTCCACAGCCGACGCGCCTCCGACACGGATGTTCTTGCTTGCTTGAGTTCTCCCCGGGCGAGATGGATAGATGTTTCGTGCATGTGCAGGAACATCAGATTGTACCGGGACAGCGCTTTCTTCGCTTGTGATCTTGCATCGATCAAATTGGCAAGCGCCGCGTCAAATCGGGCGCGCTGACAATTGAGGATGCAGGACAATGTTGCGAGGAACGTGCCCAGCGCCGGATCGTCGGCCTGCTCGGCAATCATCTTTCTCAGCATTTCCAGATCACCGGCCCGCTCAAGCGAGCAACCGTAAGTCATCAAGGTTACGCGGACGATTTCGAGATCCCGCGCCAGGGAATCGCTGGGTTTCACCTTTGCAGACAGGGCTTCAAACAGCTTTTGGGCAACCTTGATCCGGCCGGCCTTCATATGAACGATACATTCCATCATCTGCAGGACGACTGAGCGCTGTAAGACTTCGGCGCTCGCATTCTCAACGAAATCCTTAAGCACTGAAAAGCCATGGACGATCCAGATTCTGAGAGCGCCGTGAGCTTCCGCATAGGTCCGGATCCTGCCCGGTTGACCAGCCTGGCGCGTAAGCGCGGCAGCCTCTCCGAGCCTTCCATGCGACGCACAATGATCGGCAAGTGCAATCATCATCTCCGGGTGTGGCCTGTCAGTGGAACGATCCGCGGCATCACGCAGGTAGACGCGCAAGGCGTTCTGCAGGACGATCTGATCCTTGTCCCGGTCAACCAGCCCTTTCATATGAAAGGCAATATCGGCTAGCAGCCGATCGTCGCGTCGTTGATTTCCCAATGATGCCAGAAAGTCGAGATCCGGCGACTCGATCAGACTGGCGTTTGTCAGCGCGTTCAGCTCTTCTTTGCTGAACTTGGGTATGATGTCCTGCGCAATGAAATCTGCAAGCCCGCATTCTCTCAATACGTCGAAATCACTCCAGTTTTGGGAAAAATTGGTCGTGGCTGACGCCCATCGCGTCATGAGTTCAAGTGCAACCGGCCAATCCCCGGAAAGCTCGTGAATGCGCGAACGCACGCTGGGCCGCAAATTTTGTTTTATGAACCGGTTTTTGAAATGAGGGTGAAGCCGCAAGCTGCTCGCGTCGAGAATGTCGGGCGGATTGGTGACGCAGAGTCTGGCAAGCGGAAGAGCGCGCATCTGCTCGATTAAAAGGATGGCGCGCTTGTTGGAATCTTTGACGCTGATGCGCTCAAGCGCTTGAACGAGCGCGGCGCCATCGCATGCCCCCCTACCGTCAATGACGGCCATTTGCGGCGCGTCCGACAGCAGGATTTCAGCAGCCGCAGAAGGGTTCCTGATGTGTTCGACGGTGTCGACCCAGTGCAAATTCATGCCAGTCGATGCAGCAATATGTTCGCTGGCCTCACGTGCCAGTCGGCTCTTGTGAAAGCCAGGCGGTGAACAAATGACGGTCACGGATTTACCCAGAACGATGCGTTCGATGAGTTGCTTGCGTTGCTCTTCAAGCATGTCAGGCGGCGCCACCCCCATTGGAAATTTCATCCCTATAACACGATTACTACCAAGTAGGTACTGGTGGCGTAATGCGGCGGGAATTTCCATTGTCGCGTAGCGAGCGCTTCACGTTCAATTGAGCGACTGTGGCTGTGGCAGGATATATTGGGATGTAATCTCCGCGACCCTTTTGGACTGGTGGACTAGTCGATGGTCGATTGATCAAATGATGATCTGGTTGATTGATTTGGGGTCGCGGAGATTACATTCCAATATATCCTTATCGGGGTGGCCGTCTCCTACGCAGAATTTGAAGATCACGACATAATCACCAGTCACTAATGCAAGATGATGTTTTCCAATGCTGCAAATTGTTAAATTGCGTCTTTATTGAATGGTTTTACGAATAAAATCGACGATATCTGCATCGTGAAAACAATGTGACGAAAGCTACTTCGCAAGCTCAAAGAAAACGGCATTTTGGGGCATCTTCTCCTTGTACTTGTTCAGCCTGGTGTTGGATGCGTTTACACGCAGGTAATCGGCAACCTTAAATTAGACAGCAATGACGAGGACGATGCCGGGGACTACATCACGATCCGGGTCGGTTTTCAAAATGACGCTGAAATCAGAAATCTGACCGACTGGAAGGATTCTGCGAAAGATTGGTATGACATTATTCGCGGGCTAGCTCTGGCGTCCGATGAAGCCCCCGAAGATACAAAGATCGTCGGAGCCAGCACCGGATCAATCATCCTCATTCTGGCAGGAACGCTTTCGGTTACCACACTACTGGCATTGATTTCAGGTCGCCTCACCGCCGTCGCGAAACATGTCATCGGCCTAGCGAATGAGATTGAGGATTTGCGTCATAAGAAGTTCTTAAATCAGGTTATCGAGAAAGAGCTAAAAAGCCAGCAGGATGCGGCCAAAAAGGAAGCGCTCGACGACATTCTGAATCTCATATCGGAGCGGCTTCCGAATCTAGACGGAGAAAAGAAAACCGCGCTCACCGGATCAATCAAAAAATTGCTCGTCTTCAACGAAAAGGGCGGGAACGTCGATTTTGTTGCTCCAGACAACGATGAAGCGGATGCAGACGAGGATGCAGATGGTGGCGAGCAGCCACAAAGCCAAGCTCAGATTGATATGGCAGCAGCACGCCAGGCGATTCACGAGTATCAGGAAATCCGCGAGCAGTTGAAATTGCTCACAGACAACAGTTCAGCTGATCAGGACTCTGCGGCATAGACCTTCGGCCAGCTAATTTGCAGTTTGCAGTTCTCTTGTCCTTGAACTGACCTATCCAATTGAAATAAAATAAAAATGCTTGCGGACCTTCGCCGCGCTCCAATACGCTCTAGCCCATGCTTAGCCGTATCGGAGCCTAAATATGTCCGACAATATTGATACTCGGGTCTGCGCACCGCGCTCGGTCTCACCTAACCACATGGGCGCGGTCAGGGCACTATCGCGCCGTGTGGCTAAGATGGAGCAGGAAGGGAAGCCGAGGCCGTCGCCCTTCGTGGTCATGTTCGGCTCGTTCGACCTTTTCGTGGAAATAGCAGTGCTACCCGAAATCGAAGCGGGCCACCTGTCGCGCGCCGATATGGTGGATGTGATCGCCGCCCTTCGCCGTTGGGAGGAAGATGGCACTTGGAATTGACCTTTTACAGGCAAAGTGCCGCTTCTTGTACCGGTCGCAGTTTTGAATTATTGATCGGGCATGTTGAACGCAGGGTGATGCGTTAGATCGATAAGTGGTCAATGCCACTGAAGGGATGTCGTATGAAACGAATCTCAGCCATCACGATAATGTTGATCGGTTCACTTATTGCTTTCTCGGCATTACTTTTTAGCCCTGTTAAAGACGTGGCACTCGCTCAAACCGGATCAGCATGTGACTCATCTGTAGAGGTGCGCAGTTGTACCGCCACCGTCCAAATCGAGGGCAACTGGGCAAACATAACCTCTAGCGATAGCGAATGTTCACGTGTCGATTGGTATAGTGGCCCGCAGCCACAAACGACGATCGTGCGCGGAGGGTTCGAACGAGTTGAACTTCTCGGAGGCGCCCCGAACTCGGTTGAGGTAAGCCAATGTGTGGTTATCAGAGATCTCGCTCAGAGAACCCCAGATGCTCCCGAAACTATTCCGGTGCGATGCGGCTACACAAGCGCAAACGGTGATATGACGTACACGACGTTGTCAATACAGGCTCGAAGCAGGGAGGAGGCCGCATCAATTGCGCAAGAGCGCTGTCGAGCTATGGACAGCGGAATGGAACGAGTGACCTGCCGGTTTAGCTTGCCAAACGGTCAGATTATCGAGAGGACGACTGTTGCCCCGCGTATAACAAGCGCTTCGCAGCATGAAGCAACGTGCAGAGCCTTCGGTTCTACCCTCAGGCAGTGATTCGTGGGAATAACCGCGGCTGCATTTGTAAAGTCTAAATTTGGCGCAGTGAGTGGATGGCTAGAAATACGCTAGAGGGTGCTAACGGTCACCCGCCAGACACACAATTCCTGCGGCTTAACTTATTGTTTTTAAACAGGTAAAATGGTGGACGCACTAGGGCTCGAACCTAGGACCCGCTGATTAAGAGTCAGCTGCTCTACCAACTGAGCTATGCGTCCACACGGGCTGATAGATAGGGCATGCATGTGCCCTGTTCAACCGGAAGGCGCGGGCTATAGCCTGCGTGTGTGCGGCTGGCAAGGCTTGGTGTGATACTAAAGCGAAGAGGGGCCTTCACCAAGCACGCGTTCTTCGTGCTGGCGGTCGATCGACAGCATAATGCCGAGCAGGATCATCGCTGTCATCATGGCCGATCCGCCATAGCTCATCAATGGCAAGGGAATGCCGACGACCGGGGCAAAGCCCATCACCATCGCAAGGTTGATGAAAATATAGAAGAACAGCGTGCAGGCGAGGCCCATTGCCAAAAGCCGCGCAAACTGTGTTTTGCACTTCAGTGCCACGCCAATGCCCCAGCCGACGATGATGACGTAGCAGGCGAGCACGAAAAGCATGCCCAAAAAGCCCCATTCCTCGGCCATGGTCGCGAAAATGAAATCGGTGTGGAGTTCGGGGAGGTATTGCAAATGGCTTTGCGTGCCCGAAAGGAAGCCCTTGCCCGACAGGCCGCCCGAGCCGATGGCGATCTTTGATTGCGTGATGTGATAGCCCGCGCCGAGCGGGTCTGCTTCGGGATCAAGGAAGATGAGGATGCGTCGGCGTTGATAGTCGTGAAGAAAACCGATGGCGATGGGGATCGCCGCGGCCAGCGCCACGCCACCACCGACGAAAAGCGACATGCGCGCTCCGGCGAGGAAGATGACAATGATGCCGCCAAATGCGATCGAAAGTGCCGTCCCAAGGTCGGGCTGCAACATGACAAGACCCATCGGGATGGCGATCATGATTGCGGGCTGGACCAGGCTGGAGAGCCGGTGCGCTTCGATACGCGGCAGATAATGGAAATAGCGCGCCAGCGCGAGAATGATCGCGAGTTTCATCAGCTCGGAAGGCTGCAGACGAATTATCCCAAGGTCGAGCCATCGCTGGCTACCGCCACCGACCGCGCCCAATATCTCGACACCGATCAGCATCAACACGACGGCGATATAGGCGGGATAGGCAAGGCGTATCCAGAATGTCAGGTTGAATTGCGAGAGGACAAGCATCATCACAAAAAAAGCTGCAAACCGGACGCCTTGATTGAGCGCCCAGGGTTGCAAACTGCCACCAGCGGCCGAAAACAGCACGCAGAGGCCGAATGTGCCAAGCGCAAGTACCGTCAGCAGCAGCAGCCAGGGTAGGCTCCGAAGCCGTTCAGAAAGTGTACTGTTAAGCATCGCGGTCCGGTGTTCCCGCCGGTGTTGCTGTTGGCTCTGGTGCCGGTGCTGGCTGGCCGGTATCGATTGGCGGGCCTTGCGGAACCATGTTCCATGCAGCTTCAAGCTGGATCAGCGACTTCATCGCGATTTCAGGCGCGAACATGAAGGTCATCACGTCCTTGGCGATGGGCGCTGCCGCCGCGCTGCCACCGCCGCCATGTTCGACGACGACGCTGATCGCATAGCGTGGCTCATCGAAGGGCGCATAGGCGACGAAATGGCCGTGGTCGCGGAATTTCCAGGGCAGTTGTGCATTGTTTATAACGCCGCGGCTGCGTTCGGCGGCGGTGATGCGCCGGACTTGCGCGGTGCCGGTTTTTCCGGCCATTTCAACGCCCGGTATTGGAAGGCGCGAGCGGCCGGCGGTGCCGCCTGGACCATTGACGGTCAGGAACATGCCATAGCGTACGCGCGCAAGATGTTCCGGATCAATGTCAATCTCGGCCGGCGTCTGTGCCTTCGGATTGGCGATCAGACGTGGTGTCACGGCCCGCCCCGACGCCAGTCGCGCGGCCATCAGGGCCATTTGCAACGGCGACATCAGCACATAACCCTGACCGATGGAGGCGTTCAGCGTGTCGCCGACGCGCCACGCCTGTTTGTAGCGTTTTTGTTTCCATTCGGGTGTCGGCGCTGCGCCCTCGCGCTGGTTCGGAAGCTCGAGCCCTGAAAATGACTGGCCCAGCCCGAATTTGCTGGCGATGTCCGAAATGGCATCGATCCCGGCTTCGCGGCCCTTTGTGTAGAAATAGACGTTGCAGCTTTGATAAATCGCCTTGTCGAGCGAAACCGTGCCATGCCCGCCGCGCTTCCAGCATGCAAAGCGGTGCCCGCCAAGATTGTAACTGCCGGGGCAAAAAACCGTGTCATCGGGTTTGACGCCATGCGCCAGCGCGGCGAGCGCGGTGATCGGCTTGAAGGTCGATCCGGGCGGATAAAGCCCCTGCACGGTCTTGTTCATCAGCGGATTGCGTTCGTCAGCGACAAGCGCATTCCATTCCTTGTGGCTGATCCCGTCGGAAAAGGCATTGGGGTCATAGGCCGGCATGGAAACCAACGTGATAATGTCGCCCGTCCAGACATCCATGACGACAACGCTGCCCGATTCGGGGCCAAGCCTCCGGGCTGCAAAGGCCTGCAATTCGCGATCGATGGTCAGCTTTACGGTGTCGCCGGGTGTGTCGTTGAGTGTCGACAGATCGCGAATGATGCGCCCGCGCGCATTGACTTCGACACGTCGCGCGCCCGCCATGCCACGCAGTTTTTTGTCGGACGTTTTCTCAATGCCGTCCTTGCCGACCTTGAACGCCGGATGCAAAAACAGCGGATCGCGGTCGGCGTCAAGATATTGCTCGCGCGTCGGTGCACCGACATAGCCAAGAAGATGCCCGGTCCCAGAACCATCGGGATAATAGCGGGTAAAACCGCGCACCGGCTGAACACCGTCATATTCGGGCAGCCGAACGTTGATCGCGGCAAAATCGTCCCACGCGATGCCGCTTGCAACCTCGATCGGCAAATAAGCGGGCTGATCCTCGACTGCTTTTCGGATACGGCTGAGTTCATCGGGCGCGAGCCGCAACAATTGCGAAAGGCCGGTCAGTGTCTCGTCGAGGTTTTGCACCTGTTCGGGGATGAGTTCGAGCCGGTAATCGGGCTGGTTGACCGCGAGTGGCTTGCCATTCCTGTCGACGATCCAGCCACGGCGCGGCGGAATCAGGCGGATCGAGACACGGTTGTCTTCGGCGAGCAGGCGATATTTTTCCTGCTCGAAAATCGACAGATAGGCCATGCGACCGCCAAGCAGCAGCGCCAATCCGCCCTGTGCTGCTCCGACAAACAGCGTACGACGCGAAAACATTTGTTCGCGACCTGCCTCGGACTGAAGGCCTATCCCGCCGCCCATTTACGTTGCGCCCCTACAAACAAAAGCCCGATGACAGGATAGACTGCAAGCGTCGCTGCTGCCTGACTGAACAGGGGCAGGAACGGTATCGGCGCTGCAATCCATCCGCACAATTTCCACAGCAAAAGATGATAGACGAATATGGCGGGAATGGCGAAAAGCCAGTCTGCAAGCCATGTCTCGCGCTTGACGCGAGTATCAAATCCGGCGACCGCAAGTATGAATACGGGGACGAGCAAGGCATTGGCCCCAAATGGGGTGCCCAGAAATATATCCCCGGCCAGTCCGACAATGAAGCCGGTCCAGGGCGGCAGTTGCGCTGGCCGGTAAAGCGCCCACAGCAAAACCAGCAGCAAAGCGAAATTCGGAACAACGGGAAGCGGCGCGAACAGCGGAAACGTCATGGCGACATAGGCTGCGATGATAATGAGCACGGGGATGGCGAGCACCCAGTGTCCAAGGATCCATCCGAATCGCTCGCTGCCGCTCATTTGCTGCCACGGGGTTCTCATTGTGTTTCCTTGGCACCGGCAACGACGATATCGGGTTCGTCGGGGCGCGCA
>JBFKAE010000082.1:0-13733 GCA_041621755.1 Sphingomonadaceae bacterium
GGACATGTCGACCGTGTTTATCGTGATTTCGGCATGAAGCGGCGGTTGATATTCACTGTCGATGCCGGTGAAGTTCTTGATTTCGCCTGCGCGCGCTTTGGCATAAAGGCCTTTGACGTCGCGCTTTTCAGCGACTTCGAGTGGCGTATCGACATGGATTTCGATGAATTCACCTTCATCCATCATCGCGCGGGCGATTTGACGTTCGTCGCGGAATGGAGAAATGAACGCGACGCAGACAACCAGTCCCGCGTCGGTCATCAGCTTGGCCGTTTCCGAAACGCGACGGATATTTTCAACGCGGTCGGCGTCAGTAAAGCCGAGATCCTTGTTGAGGCCATGCCGGACATTGTCACCGTCTAGAATATAGGTATGCCGCCCGAGGTCGTAGAGCTTCTTTTCAACCAGATTGGCGATGGTCGATTTGCCCGAACCCGACAGTCCGGTAAACCAGAGCACAGCGGGCCGTTGATGCTTGAGCGCAGCGCGTTCGTCTTTGCCGATTTCAAGATCCTGCCAGACCACATTGGCGGCACGGCGTAACGAGAAATCAATCATGCCGACGCCAACGGTCTCGTTTGTCTGGCGGTCAATGATGATAAAACTGCCAGTTTTGCGGTTTGCCTTGTATGGATCAAAGGCAATGGGCTGCGTCAAACTGATGTTACAGACGCCGACCTCATTCAGGTGCAGCGTTTTTGCCGCCTCTTCGGAAAAGTCGTTGACGTCGACCGTGTGCTTCAGCGTGGTGACGCTGCCCGGCACGGTCTTGTTGCCGGTCTTGAACAAATATTGCCGACCGGGGAAAAGCTGTTGTTCCGACATCCACAGAATATGCGTCAAAAACTGATCGGACTGTTCGGCTGGATGGTCGGCGGCGCAGATAATGTCGCCGCGCGAAATGTCGATCTCGCTGGTCAAGGTCAGTGTAACGGCCTGATCCGCAACGGCGGCCTCAAGATTGCCGTCCATCGTGACGATCTCTTTAACTTTTGAACGCTTGCCCGATGGGATGACGATAATTTCGTCGCCGGGCTTGACGGTGCCCGACGCAACCGTACCTGAAAAGCCACGAAAATCGAGGTTCGGGCGGTTGACCCACTGGACCGGCAGGCGGAATCCAGTTGTGTCCTGCATCTCTGAAACATCCACATTTTCCAGATAATCAAGCAGCGTTGGCCCCTTGTACCAGGGGCTTTTTGTACTACGCTCCATAACATTGTCGCCGTCGAGCGCCGACATCGGGATGCAGGTGATTTCCGCAAAGTCGAGATCTTTTGCAAAGCTGCGAAAATCTTCTTCAATGGCGTTGAATTTTGATTGGCTGAAATCGACAAGGTCCATTTTGTTGATGGCAACAACGACGTGACGGATGCCAAGCAGCGACGCAATATAGCTGTGTCGCCGGGTCTGCACCTGAACGCCTGCGCGGGCATCGATCAAAATGATGGCGACGTCAGCGGTCGATGCGCCGGTCGCCATATTGCGGGTATATTGTTCGTGGCCCGGTGTGTCTGCGACGATGAATTTGCGCTTTTCGGTTGAAAAAAAGCGATAGGCGACATCGATGGTGATGCCTTGTTCGCGTTCTGCTGCAAGCCCGTCGACAAGTAGCGCCAGATCGATCCTGTCGCCCTGCGTTCCCACCTTCTTGCTGTCGCTTTCGATGGCCGAGAGCTGATCCTCATAGATCATTTTGCTGTCGTAAAGCAGGCGGCCGATCAATGTCGATTTGCCATCGTCGACGCTGCCACAGGTCAAAAAGCGCAGGAAGCTTTTATGCTCGTGTGCGTCGAGATAGCCCAATATGTCGCCCGCAATGCGTGTGTCCTGATGCGACATCAGAAATATCCTTCCTGCTTTTTGGCTTCCATCGATGCGCCGTGATCGCTGTCGATGACACGACCCTGACGTTCGGACGTTGTGGTCAGCAGCATTTCCTGAATGATTTCGGGAAGCGTGGTTGCTTCGCTTTCGACAGCGCCGGTCAGCGGATAACAGCCGAGCGTTCTGAACCGCACCATTTTTTCCTGCGGCACCTCGCCGGGCTTCAAGGGTATGCGGTCATCATCAACCATGATCAGCGTGCCATCGCGTTCGACGACAGGGCGCTTTGCAGCAAGGTACAGGCCGGGCAGCGGGATGTTTTCCTTGTAGATATATTGCCAGATATCAAGCTCGGTCCAATTCGAGAGCGGAAAGACCCGCATCGATTCGCCGCGCGCGACATTGGTATTGTAGATGTTCCACAGTTCCGGGCGCTGGTTTTTTGGGTCCCAGCGGTGCTGCGCACTGCGAAAGGAGAAGACGCGCTCCTTGGCGCGGGATTTTTCCTCGTCACGCCGCGCGCCGCCAAAGGCCGCGTCGAACTTGTATTTGTCGAGCGCCTGCTTCAATCCCTGCGTTTTCATGATGTCAGTGTGCACGGCGGAGCCATGACTGAACGGCCCGACATTCTGTGCAACGCCATCGGGATTGATGTGGACCAGCAATTCCATGCCGATGTCCTTGGCCATGTTGTCGCGAAATTCGATCATTTCCCGGAATTTCCAGCGCGTATCGACGTGGAGGAGCGGGAAAGGTGGTTTGGACGGATAAAACGCCTTTGTTGCCAGATGCAGCATGACGGCGCTGTCCTTGCCAACCGAATAGAGCATGACGGGGTTCTGACATTGCGCCACGACCTCGCGCATGATGTGGATGCTCTCAGCTTCGAGCCGATCAAGGTGGGTGAGCTGGCGCGGCGCGGCACTTTGTTCGAGCGCTTCAAGTTTTTGCGAGGCTGCCTCCAAAGTTTTTAATGTACATTGTCCGCCGTCCTTCAAACGCGCGAGGCCTTTGCCATCGTTCATCAATTTGCGTGAAATTGTTGAAATTGACTGCCCGCTTATTGCTGAAAGCCTTTCGGCCCGCGCGATAAAGTCCGGAATATTTGCTATTGTCATGGGATAGTCCCCACCCTGATTATGAATTATCGACGGTATAGCCCGGTAAACATGCATATTTGCACGCATAATATGTTTATGATGGGATAGTTCCCATAAACCAAACCAGGATTGGCTGGATTTACGCCCGATGCTCTAAGCCGTAGCTTTCAAATGCCGCTGCGCTATAAGCAGCATTATGGCTGAACCTGCAGACATTGACGACGATCTGGACACGCCGATCCAAAGCGAGGCGCTTGAAGATAATCAGTTGACGCGGGCCTTCGTCGACTCGGTTACGGACGCGCTGAGCGCTGGCGACGATGGACGGGTCCGCGAGCTGGTGGCACCGCTGCACAGAGCCGATATCGCCGATCTTATTGAACAGGTCGAACGCGATGAGCGGCAACCGCTGGTTGCCGCGCTGGGCGATGTGCTTGATGCCGATGTGCTGTCGGAAATGAATGATGTCGTCCGTGAAGCGCTGATTGATGTGCTCAATCCGGCCGAAGTCGCCGACGTTGTGACCCAGCTCGATACCGATGATGCTGTTGCCATCATTGAAGACATGGACGCAGAGGACCAGGCCGAAGTCCTCCGTTCGCTGCCTGCTGATGACCGGGCGGCAATCGAAGAAGCACTGACCTACCCCGAAGAGTCCGCCGGCCGCTTGATGCAGCGTGATCTGATTGCGGTGCCTGAATATTGGAATGTCGGGCAGGTGATCGATTTTCTGCGGCAGGCAGACGATGATGTTACCGATGAATTCTGGGAAATATTTGTCGTTAATCCGGCGCACAAGCCTGTCGGAACGATGCGTCTGTCGAAGGTTCTGCGCGCGCCGCGCGATACTGCTGTTGCTGACCTTATGGAGCAGGAACAGACGCTGATTCCAGTCGGTATGGATCAGGAGGAAGTTGCGCTTCGCTTTCAGAAATACGCGCTGATTTCCGCCGCAGTCATTGATGTTTCGGATCGTCTTGTCGGCGTTATTACCGTCGATGATATCGTGCACATCATTCAGGAAGAAGCCGACGAGGACATATTGAAAATGTCTGGCGCGGGTGACGGCGACATCAATGACAGCGTCGGAGAAATTGTCAGTGACCGTCTCCGCTGGCTCGTTGTCAATCTGGGTACGGCAATCATAGGCTCTGTCGTTATCGGGCTGTTTTCGGCGACAATTGAACAGATGGTGGCGCTGGCGATCCTGATGCCGATCGTCGCTTCGCTTGGCGGCAATGCGGGGACGCAGACGATGGCCGTTACCGTGCGTGCGTTGGCCACCGACCAGTTGACCCAGTCGAATACGCAGCGGACGATCTTCAAGGAAGTGAAGGTTGCGGTGATCAATGGCGCCGTGATCGCGCTGCTCGTCGGTTTGGCTGCGGGCCTCTATTTCGCGAATGTTCATCTCGGGCTGGTGATCGCAGCGGCCATGCTGTCCAACATCGTATTTGCAGGGCTTGCAGGCGTACTTGTGCCGGTGGCGCTCGATCAGGCGGATATCGACCCTGCGGTTGCCAGTTCGGTCTTTGTCACCATGACGACTGATGTCATGGGCTTTTTCCTGTTCCTTGGCCTTGCCGCGTTGACCGGGCTGACTGGCGCTTAGGATGTCGAGCGAGGTTATCCTTGTCGATGACGAGCGGCTTGTCGCCAATCTCTATGGCCGGGCCGTCGAGGCGGCGGGTTACAAGGTGACCGTGTTCAGTGATGGCGAGTCCGCGTTTAAACGCGTTGTCGAGCGTGAACCGGCGTTGCTCGTAACCGATCTCAATATGCCGGGGCTTAATGGTTTCGCGCTTGCCGAACGCATTCTGGAGCGCGGCCTCAAGACTTTCCCGGTCGTGCTAATGTCAGCTGATGACACGGCCGACCTGATCAAGATTGGTGTCGCTGCAGGGGTCGACGACTTCCTCGTCAAGGGCGTCAGTTTCGATCGCTTTCGTTCGCGGCTTGATCTCTGGATGCAAGGCCCTTTTGTTGGCTTGCCCGCACATATCCGCACCGCGGCGCGCGACAGTTTTATACGGGTTGGTGCCGGATCTGCGCCGATTGAACGCCTGCACGGGTCTATCGACAAGCTGGTCGGCAGGGCGGCGGTGACCGTGCTCGATTTGCTGGATGTCGTCGGCCCTGAATATGGTCGTGCGAATATAGAGGCGGCGCGCTTGCTCGGCGTGATTGACGGTGTTCTCGGGCTGCTGGCGCGATCAAATGGCCTTGCACAGTTGAGGAGGCTTGAAGCGATTGTCGACGTGGCGGCGGCGCTTGGCGATCCGTGGCATAGCAGGCTGAAACCACAAATCGAAAAGCTTGAAGCCCTGTCGCGCGACGCCACCTTCAGACATGCATCGCAATCACTGCGCCTGAAATGACGTTGCATCTGACCAAGGTTGCCGTTGGCTGTAAATTGCTTGGCGAGCTTGAAGAGAGGCTTCAGGAGCGCGTCGGGATCTGGCAAGAGCGGAAAATTGTTCCGGTTCTCACCCGCTACAGGCCAAAGCGCTACGAAGCTTTGATTGGCGGTTCGCTATACTGGATTATCCGCCATACATTGGTTGCGCGGCAGGAAATCCTCGGCTTTGAAGAGGATGACAGCGGCGAGAAGCCGCGCTGCCGGATCATTCTTGATGCGCAGGTCGTGCCTGTCGCTGCGCGTCGGAAGCGGGCGCATCAGGGCTGGCGCTATATGGAACCGTCGCGCGCACCTCGTGACCTTGCCGAACCCGGCGCGGATCTCAGCGAACTGCCGACCGGATTGATACGGGAACTGTCCGGTCTCGGCCTCGTATAAAACCCGGCGCCTAGCCTTCGTCTTTCAGGCGCTGGATCGCTTCAAGCACAATGCGCATGGCGTCGGCTTTGTCGCCCCATTTGCCGACGCGTACCCATTTTTCCGCTTCAAGGTCTTTGTAGTGGGTGAAGAAATGTTCGATTTGCTGCATGACAATATGCGGCAGATCGCTGCGTTCACCGACGCGGTTATAATATGGGAAGGTTGTGTCGACGGGTACGGTCAGCAGTTTTTCATCGCCACCATGTTCGTCTTCAAGATTAAGTACGGCAATCGGACGGCAGCGTACGACGCAGCCCGGGATGAAGGGCGAGCGCGCAACGACGAGCGCATCAAGCGGATCGCCATCTGGCGACAGCGTATGCGGGATAAAGCCGTAATTGGCCGGATAGCGCATGGGTGTATGCAGGATGCGATCGACGAACAACGCGCCTGACGCCTTGTCGAATTCATACTTAACCGGTTCACCACCAACGGGAACTTCGATAATGACGTTGACGTCTTCGGGCGGGTTTGTCCCTACGGGGATTTTTGAAATGTCCATGGCTGCGCCTGTTAGCGAAGTCGTATGGCGAAGTCACCGGCCAGTTTGCCGCAGTGCACAAAAATATTGCTTGCGTGACTGATCGGCTATCATCGCGGGAAAGCGGTCTGATCATGTTGCCCCCCCGAAGCGCACAGTCTAAGAGCGCCAAATGAGCAAGAAACCCCAAGCCGTGCGCGGCACGCAGGACATGATCGGCGAAGATGCCGCCCGCTTTGACGCGGTGGTTGCAACGTTCAACCGCGTGCGCAAATTATATGGCTTCCAGCCCGTGCAGGTGCCGGTGTTCGAGTTTACCTCCGTATTCGCGCGTTCATTGGGCGAAACCACGGACGTTGTCTCGAAGGAAATGTATTCGTTCGAGGATCGTGGCGGCGAATCGCTGACGCTGCGCCCTGAATTTACCGCCGGCATTGCGCGCGCTTATATTTCGAACGGCTGGCAGCAGCATGCACCGATGAAGCTTGCCGCGTCAGGTCCGGCGTTCCGTTACGAGCGTCCGCAGAAAGGTCGGTTTCGTCAGTTTCATCAGCTCGACGCGGAAATCATTGGCGCGGGCGAGCCGGTCGCTGACGTAGAGCTGATCGCCTTTGCACAACATTTGCTCGACGAACTTGGACTTGCCGGCAAGACCGAGCTGCAACTGAATACGCTGGGCGATCCTGAGACGCGCAGGGCGTGGCAGGCGGCGCTGGTTACGTATTTTTCAAAGCACAAGGGCGCTTTGTCGGTGGACAGTCAGGAGCGGCTGGAAAAGAATCCGCTGCGGATTCTCGACAGCAAAGCGGAGAACGACAAGGCGCTGGTCGGAGAGGCACCGCGCATCGACGATTTCATGAGCACGGAAGCTGGCGCCTATTTTGACAAAGTCCGCTCGGGCCTTGAAGCGGCTGGCATCGCCTACACGCGTAACGAACGGCTGGTACGCGGGCTTGATTATTATCGCCACACGACATTCGAATTTGTCACCGAACATCTTGGTGCGCAGGGAACGGTGCTTGCCGGTGGGCGCTATGATGGCCTGATTGAAGCGATGGGCGGGCCACCGACGCCCGCAGTGGGTTGGGCCGCGGGGGTTGAGCGCCTTTCTATGCTGGTGATCGAACCGGATGGCGAGGCGGTGGATGTCGCCGTCGTGCCAATGGGCGAGGCAGCGGAGGCAAAAGCTGTCGAAATTTTGCAGACTTTGCGCCGTGCGGGTTTTGCAGCAGAGCAAAGCTGGCGCGGCAATATGAAAAAGCGCATGCAAAAGGCGGACGCAAGCGGTGCGCGCTATGCCGTTATCCTAGGTGAGGACGAGCTTGCGGCAGGTGAAGCGACGGTGAAAATACTCGACGACGGATCGCAGCAGCGCGTCAAGATTGACGCGCTCGTAGAGACGCTGACAGCATGAGCATCGTCCCGACCGAAAGAATCATGCAGATCGAGGCGCGCCATGCCGAATTGACGGCGGCGATGGCAGTGGGCGATCTTGCGGGCGATGCCTTCGTCAAACTTTCGAAGGAATATGCCGAGCTTGATCCCGTCGTTGGTGCGGCGCGCGCGGTGCGGGCCATGCGTGAGGAATTGCGAAGCCTTGAAGCTATGCTGGGCGGTGGTGAAAGCGACAAGGAGATGCTGGAGCTGGCGCGCGAAGAACATGAGGAGTTGAAGACGAAATTACCCGAAGCCGAGCAGGCGCTCGCTGTGTTGTTGCTGCCAAAAGATATGGCTGACGAGCGTTCTGCAATTCTTGAAATACGGGCAGGAACAGGCGGGGATGAAGCGGCGCTGTTCGCTGGGGACCTTTATCGTATGTACCAGCGCTTTGCCGAAGGGCAGGGCTGGCGCGTCGAAACGATGGAAATGTCGGCGTCCGAGGCCGGCGGTCTTAAGGAAGTTATCGCGAACGTCACGGGGCAGGGGGTTTTTGCCAAGCTAAAATTTGAAAGCGGGGTGCACCGCGTTCAGCGGGTGCCTGCAACCGAAGCGCAGGGGCGTATACATACATCGGCGGCGACAGTCGCTGTGCTGCCCGAAGCCGAAGAGGTTGACGTCCATATTAATGACGGCGATCTGCGAATCGATGTGTTCCGTTCCTCGGGTCCCGGCGGACAATCGGTCAACACGACCGATAGTGCGGTGCGAATCACGCATATTCCATCCGGACTGGTTGTTATTCAGCAGGATGAGAAATCGCAGCACAAGAACAAGGCTAAGGCGATGAAGGTGCTGCGTGCACGCTTGTTTGAACTGGAACGGCAAAAGCTTGCCGACGAGCGGGCAGGGGCGCGTAAGTCGATGGTCGGATCGGGCGATCGGTCGGAGCGGATTCGTACCTATAATTTCCCGCAAGGCCGCGTCACCGACCACCGAATCAATCTGACGCTGCATCGTTTGTCCGAAATTATGGAGGGTGGCGGGCTTGGCGATCTGATCGATGCGCTGATCGCCGAGGATCAGGCGTCGCGACTGGCGAATCTTAGTGAAGGCGGTTGAGGCTATACGCTGGGCTGCCGGAGAAATCGGCGGCGAGACAGGGAGGCTGGATGCGGAGTTGCTGGTGGCGACTGCGCTCGGCCTAACGCGCGAGGATGTCTTGCTCGGCCGGGGTGAGGACGTGAACATGGAACGCCTGGTGCCGCTCGTTAAACGTCGTGCGAGCGGGGAACCTGTGGCTTATATATTGGGGCGTCAGGAATTCTGGTCGCTCGATTTCATCGTTACGCCCGATGTGCTCGTTCCGCGCGGAGATACTGAAACGCTCCTTGATGCGGCGCTGAAGTGTTTCGACAAGAATGCAGCCTTGCGAATCCTGGACCTTGGCACGGGAAGCGGCGTGCTGTTGATTGCTGCGCTTCGTGAATGGCCGCGCGCGCGGGGTGTCGGTACTGATATTTCAGGCTCGGCGCTTCGGGTCGCCTCCAGAAATGCAGAGCGGCTCGGCGTTGCAGCGCGAGCAGAGTTTTGTCGCGCGGACTGGTTTGATGGAATCAATGACCGGTTTGATCTTATTCTTTCGAACCCACCATATATTGCCGCTGATGAAGTGCTTGGACCCGGCGTCCGCGAGTTTGAGCCTCACGGTGCGCTGTTTTCGGGCGACGATGGGCTTGATGTGTATCGGCATATTATACCGGAATTGCATAGCTTTATGCGTCCTGGCGGTTGTACTATTCTGGAAATAGGCTACCGTCAGGCGGCAGAGGTTACAGCACTTGGGACATCACATGGACTGATGGCGCAAACCCGCTACGACCTTGCCGGGAGGGCGCGCGCGATAGAATTTCATACTGCGTAAAGGTTTTTAGGCTTGGATTAGCCGGACAATGCCGCTAGAGCGGAAGAGTAGCTGAGGTTGGTGAACGTCATCACGCAGCTAATTTTCGATATGCAGGATCAAGTCGGCGGTTTCGCCGAAACCACATGAACATGTGGGGTGCTTGCAGCAAAATTAAGTCGGCGCAGCCGACAAGCATCGAGGAAAAGAACAGCTTAATGAGAAATGCGCAATCCGGTCGCCGCCGCGGGCGCGGCGGTCCACGTCCACAAGGTGGAGGCGATGGAAATCGCATGCAGCAGCGCCAGCGCGGCAATGCACATCAGCTCCTCGAGAAATATACGACTTTGGCGCGTGAGGCGCAGCAACAGGGTGACCGGGTTCAGGCCGAGACCTATTTGCAGTACGCAGATCATTATCATCGCGTCGTCGCCGACGTCCGTGCGCGTCAGGAAGAACGGCAGCCACAACAGCAAAATGGCAGTCAGCATAACGGCCAGGGCAATCAGGATCGAAACAGGCGTGATCGCGACGAAGACGGCTATCGCAATGAAGCGAACGGCCGCGGCCGCAATGATGATCGTGGCGACGACAACGACAATGAAAACAGCTATGATGATGACGACGCCGATACCGATATCGATGAAGGCGCGTTGAGAACAGTGTCGCGCGGTGCCAGCGCTTCGCGTACAGAAGCCGCCGGATCGAACAAGACCACTCGAACATCGTCAAAAACTTCGTCGGACGAAGCGCCTGAAGATATTGTCGAAGCGAAGCCGAAGCGCGCACCGCGCGGGCGCCGCCCTCGGACCGATGCGGCACCGGCGGAAAGCAAGGCCAGCGATTCGTCGAAGGCTGCGTCAGAGGATGCTACCGAGTCGAAGCCGAAGCGCGCGCCGCGTGTTCGCCGCCAAACGGGGGCTGTGAACGGGTCGGGGAGCAAGTCGGCAAAGGGCGCAGCGGATGAATCTGCAGATGACGCCCCGCGCGAACCTATCGAAGCCTGAGGCATATCGGGCGCGATTTATCGCTTCCGTCTGCATCGTCATCAATTTGCAATATTAAAGTCACGTCAGCGTCACGCAACACCCCTAGAGCCGCCGATCAAGGGATCGGAGCAACCAAATCAAGGGGTAAAACATGACCTACCGTCACTTAAGTGCAATATTTCTAGCCACAACGATGATGGCAGCGCCATCAATGGCTTCGGCGCAGTCGAGAACAGCTGCAGGTGACGCTGCGGCGACAATCGCCACGCTGCAGGCGCAGATAACAGCTATGCAGGAGCAGCTGCAGACCGTGCAGGCACAGGTTGCCGCGCAGGCCGCCGCAGCCAAAACGCAAGGCGAAGCCATCGCAGCAGTCGAAGCCAAGGCCAAAGACCCGATCAAGGTAAGCTGGAAGGGTGCGCCGGAGATTTCGGGCGAAGACGGCTGGAAATTCAAAGTTCGCGGTCGCCTGATGTATGACGTCGCGACGGTCAGCAGCCCCGGGGGCATGGTTGACCCGGGTCTTGGGTTTTCCAATGAACTGCGCCGTGGTCGGCTTGGCGTGCAGGGGAGTATTCCGGGCAATATTGGCTATAAGGCAGAAATCGACTTCGCTGGTGGCAGCGCTGAATTTACCGACGCGCTGATCGAATTCGGTGCAGGCGATTTCGATATCACCGTCGGCCAGCATAATAATTTCCAGTCTCTGGAAGAGCTTTCAAGTTCGCTGCACACGTCATTTATCGAACGCGCGGCCTTCACCGACGCCTTTGGCTTTGAACGCCGCGTCGGGGCCTCGATCGAATATGGCAAGGGCGACGTTCTGGTGCAGGCCGGTGTGTTCACCGACAATATCAGTGACCTTGACGATGAAAACAACAGTTACAGCGTGGATGGCCGTGTGGTGTTTATGCCAAAAGTCGGCAATACGCAGGTGCATGTTGGCGGTTCGGCACATTATCGTGATCTTGGCGACAACCCCTCTGCGCGTTATCGCCAGCGTCCGGCGGTGCACAGCACCGACACGCGCTTTATTGCCACGCCGAATCTGCCGGTCAGCTCCGAAACCAATTTCGGGTTGGAAGCAGCGGCTATTCACGGGCCATTCCATATTGCCGCAGAAGGTAGCTGGCTGAAGGCCGACCTGATGACGCCGGGCGCGGCGTCGCCGACCTTCTTTGGAGGCTATGTCGAGGCGGGATACTTCCTCACAGGAGAAAGTCGCGGTTATAAAGGCGGAAAATTTGACCGGGTAAAGGTCAAAAACTCTTTCTCGAAGGGGGGCTTTGGTGCGGTTTCCTTGAATGCGCGCTTTGATTATCTCGACCTCAACGATGCAGGCATTGTTGGTGGTCAGCAGAATGCATACCAGGCTTCACTGAACTGGAAACCGACGGACTATGTGCTGTTCGGGCTGAACTACGCACATATCGAATATGATGACGCTGCTATTGCCACCCCGTCTGGTAGCCGCAATTACAGTGTTGATATGATCGGTCTGCGCAGCCAGATCGATTTCTAGGATCAGACAAAACCATTAAAGCGGGGCGGGCGGCGGAGAGGTCGCCCGCCTTTTTTATGTCTCGGGCTTGTGATCGGGCGTTTCGCCAATGCTGTTATCGTGACCGCTCGCGGAGCTATGAAACAACAAGCCCATCAGTCCTGCGGCAAGCAGCAACGACAAGGTGATGGTGAGGCTGAGCGCGATGGCGAGGTGCAGCCGAATTTCAACGCCGTTTGCCGACAGATACCATAGAGCGGAAGGAATCATGACGGCAGAGATTGCAAGCGCTGTTGCGGCGAATTTTTTGAAGCGGCTGGCCGCAGCCTGAGTTTGCTCTGTCATGACTTTTCTTTGCGCCCGCTTTGGGTAATCATCAAGGGGAACGAGACGAGCCGCCGCATCATGGTGTATATAGAGGTGGTTCGAAACAGGGGAGGTCACCGTATGACAATAGCATCTATCTTACATGGCAAGGGAACGAACGTCGTCAGCGTTTCGCGCGGGCACAGAGTCGATGAAGTCGTGTCGATGCTTTGTGAACATCGTATCGGCGCGGTTCTCGTCATGGAAGATGACAGGATTATAGGCGTCCTTTCGGAACGTGACATTATTCGCGGCTTGCAGGAGCGTGGCGCGGCAATTCTCGAAAGCGGTGTTGACGACATAATGACGGAGGATGTGCTAACGGTCGAACCCGATGAGCAGGTGACGACGGCGATGTCTATGATGACAAGGCGGCGTATCCGGCACCTGCCGGTGGTCACCAACGGTAAGCTGACAGGCCTTGTTTCCATTGGTGACCTTGTGAAGCGCCGGATTGAAGAGGCTGAGCGCGAGGCCGCATCGTTGATGGAATATATTCAGCAAGGCTGATGCCGATTCCTGCTCGCGTCGACTGTTGCGGGTGATGATTCTGTAACATCGGCGAGACTGAACGGGTTGAAGGCTGCGCCTTGCCTCCTATATTTTGTATGTGAGGGTTCGAAAAGTCGCGCATTTGGGCCAATTATTGCGGTGCGAAAGAAAGTTGGAAAAAACCGGTTGACCCCCCAAGGGGCCGCGCATATAACCCGAGCCGTCGCCGACGATGACATCGCGTTTTCGTCGGACCTCACCGTTTGCAAGACCGGAATGCCGGCCGCTACAGCCGGACAGGGGGACAATTCGCTCTTTCTCATTGTTGGTTTTAGAAGAAGGGACATGTGGGCGGCGGCCCACGCTCCGAGGGCTCAAGGCCTTGGATAGCGTGGTTAAATAACGTCGTTCTATATGTCCTACCACAAAGTGCTTCATCGGTGCATAACCGATGATTCGCTAGTGAATAGTGATGTGCAGAATAGACTCCTTGAACGGGTGTCTTGTCGGTTCGCCGGCTTGATACTTGATCATGAACTTGAGAGTTTGATCCTGGCTCAGAACGAACGCTGGCGGCATGCCTAACACATGCAAGTCGAACGAGACCTTCGGGTCTAGTGGCGCACGGGTGCGTAACACGTGGGAATCTGCCCTTAGGTACGGAATAACAGAGAGAAATTTCTGCTAATACCGTATGATGACTCCGGTCCAAAGATTTATCGCCTAAGGATGAGCCCGCGCCGGATTAGCTAGTTGGTAAGGTAAAAGCTTACCAAGGCGACGATCCGTAGCTGGTCTGAGAGGATGATCAGCCACACTGGGACTGAGACACGGCCCAGACTCCTACGGGAGGCAGCA
>JBFKAE010000083.1:0-13643 GCA_041621755.1 Sphingomonadaceae bacterium
AACACCAACCAGCGTCAGGTCGGGAAAATGATAACCCTTGGTGACGAGTTGCGTCCCGATCAATATGTCGATCGCCTTGGCCTCGACACTGTCGACAAGGTTCCTGATTTTTGAAGGCGATGTCATCGTGTCCGATGTGACCAGCGCCTGCCGTGCGGTCGGGAAAATTGCCGCAACCTCCTCGGCGATACGTTCAACGCCGGGGCCGCAGGCGACAAGACTATCGGCTTCTCCGCATTCCGGGCAGGTTTCGGGCACCGCTTCGACAAGCCCGCAATGATGGCACTGCAGGCGCTTGATCGTACGATGTTCAACCATCCATGCCGAACAGTTCGGACATTCGATGCGCGTCCCGCAATGACGGCAGAGCGTCAGCGGCGCATAGCCCCGGCGGTTGAGGAACAACAGCGACTGTTCCCCACGTTCCAGCGTATCGCGCATCGCCGCAACCAGTGGCTCGGAAAGCCAGCGCCCGCTTTGTGGCGGGTGTTCGCGCAGGTCGAGCGCCTTGATATCGGGGAGCACCGCGCCGCCATAACGGTTGGGCAGGGTCACATGTCTATAGGTGCCTTTTTCGACCTGCACCCGGGTTTCAATCGCCGGTGTCGCGGTGGCGAGCACGACAGGGATCGATTCGATCTGGCCACGCATCACGGCAACATCGCGCGCGTGATAGGGGGTACCCTCCTCCTGTTTGAAGCTGGTTTCATGCGCCTCGTCGACGACGATCAATTTGAGGTTCGGATAAGGCAGGAACAGCGCCGAGCGCGCTCCGACAACGACCTTTGCTGTGCCGCTTGCCGCCGCACGCCATGTCGCCCGGCGCTCCGAGGCGCGCAGATCACTGTGCCATTGCGAAGGTGGACAACCAAAGCGCGCCTCGAAACGCCGCAGGAAAGGTTCGGTCAGTGCGATTTCCGGCAACAGGATCAGCGCTTGCCCACCTTGTTTCAGCGCCTCTGCGACAGCTTCAAGATAGACCTCGGTTTTGCCCGAGCCGGTAACGCCATCAAGCAGGATCGGCGAAAACGCAGCGGCCGATACTGCATCGACCAATTGCGCTGAAGCCTCGGCCTGCCCGGCTTCAAGTGTAGGTGCTGAAAAATCGGGATCGGGCGGCAGCGGCAACGTGTCCGATGGTACGCTAACCGCTTCGATCGCGCCTGCATTCAACAGCCCGCGAATAATGCCGTCCGATACGTCTGCCCACTCGGCAAGCTCGCGGACAAGCCCTTGTCTCCCTTCAAGAATGGATAGCGCTGCCTTGCGTTTATCGGTCATGCGTTCTGGCAGGATGCCGGATGGGCGATATTCGGTCATCATCCGCGCCCCGTCGAGCGCGGCGGGAACGGACAGCACCATGCGCAACACGGCGGCCGGCGGGCTGAGGTAATAGGCGCTCACCCATTCAACGAGACGACGCAGTCTTGCCGGCAGTGGCGGCGCATCGGCAAGCCCGCGAATCGGCCGCAACTTTGCGTCGGGTACGCTGCGTGCGGGCAGATGGTCCGCTTCCCATACGACGCCATATATTTCGCGTGGGCCAAGTGGGACGCGGACAATACTGCCCGGCGGCACCACCTTGCCCGGCGGTGCGCGGTAGTCGAGCGGCGGCAGCGCGGGGTTGCGGGTAAGAACACGAAGGCGGGGCGAAGACATGGCAGGCAGTTACGCGGTTATGCTGCCCAGATGCAAAGCCGATTCGACGCGACTCATTTTAAGGGCCATTGTGAAGGCGGGGGCTTGAGGGAGAGACGATATGACCGGATTTCAAATGGACCGCCGTGCGCTGCTTGCAGGTGGGCTGACCTTGTCGGGCGGCTTGCTGTTACCAGCCTGTGCAACCATGGGTGGAGGCGGTCTCGATTTCAGCCGGATCCTCAAGGATTTACTGGGGATCTCATCGCAACGTGCATTCGCACGACTGCTTGAACCCGACGGATTTATCGGCGATTCGCTGGCGCGGCTTGAATTGCCCGATGCGTTTGGCGGCAGCGCGGCGGGCGGCGTCGCTTCGGCACTGCTGGCAACGCCGATGGTGCGCGAGCGGCTGTTGAAACAGGTCAATGGGGCGGCGGGTTTTGCAGCGAAGGCTGCCGAGCCGATTGTCGATAATGCCATAGCGTCGCTGACATTCGCCGATGCTGCCGCTGTTCTGCGTGGCGGACCGACAGCGGCGACTGGCGTGCTGCAAGGGGCTATCGGCGATTCGTTGGGCGCGAGCCTCGTGCCGTCGGCGGCAAGAGGGCTTGGCGTTGGCGACAGCTCGATTGTCACGCAGGCGCTCAAAATAGCGACCGGCTTTGATATCAACGCGCTTGCAGGCGATGTCGGGCACAAGGCCGCCGGGTCGATTTTCAAGGCGATTGGCCGCGAGGAAGCCGCGATTCGCAAAGACCCGTCATCGACCAACAATCCGGCGCTGATCGCCGCCCTGACTGCGCTTGGCTAATTTTAACAAGGGGCCACGGACAACACCCCTGCCCGCCTCACAAGATTCCCATCATCCCGAGCGCAGTCGAGGGACCGCAGGGCGTGGCATCATCGTGCGTCCCTCGACTGCGCTCGGGATGATGAAATTTTATGTGGTGTATTTTGATCCGCACGACGCGCGCGTGGGGTGGACGGCGGGGGTGACTCCCCGCTACATCCGTCCGACCATCTCACCCGTCGCTACGAAGGCCCGCACATATGAAATTTTTCGTCGATACCGCCGATACCAAGGACATTGCTGAACTTGCCGAAACTGGCCTGCTTGACGGGGTGACGACAAACCCCAGCCTGATCCACAAATCGGGGCGTGAATTTCTCGAAGTTGTGAAGGAAATTGCCGGACTCGTGAACGGCCCCGTGTCCGCCGAAGTTGTCGCGACCGACTATGCGCAAATGATGAAAGAGGCCGAAAAGCTGCTGACGCTTGGCGACAATATCTGCATCAAGGTGCCGCTGACGCTGGATGGGCTGAAAGCGTGCCGTACGCTGGCGAACGACAATGTCGCGGTCAACGTCACATTATGCTTTTCGGCGAATCAGGCGTTGCTGGCGGCCAAAGCCGGCGCGGCGTTTATTTCGCCTTTCGTCGGTCGCCATGACGATGTCGGTTTTGACGGCATGGACCTGATCCGCGACATAAGGCTGATCTATGATAATTATGCCTTCGACACCGAAATCCTTGTCGCCAGCGTCCGGCATCCGGTGCATGTGCTTGAATCCGCGCGCATCGGCGCGGACGTGGCAACGATGCCACCGGGCGTCATCAAGGCGTTGTTCAAGCACCCGCTAACCGAAAACGGGCTGAAGGCCTTTCTTGCCGACTGGGAAAAGACTGGCCAGAAAATCGTCTGATAATTTCGCCGTTGGTTAGCTCGTTTTAACTCTTGCCGCGTAATGAAGCAGCATGAGCATTATCGATTTCGAATCCATGGCGATTGCCAAGCTACAACAGCGCGTCGCTGTGCTCGGCGAAGTCAACAGCGATCTTCTGGCATTTGCACAGGGCCATTCGGGCGCGGTCGAGCAGATCCATAGCGCAACGATTGCTGCGCTTGATGCGACCGGCCTTGAACAGTTGATTCACGTCGTCACGCGTGACTGGGTCGAGATCCTGCGCGTCGATGCGGTGTGCCTTGGGCTTGCAACAGATAATCAGGGCATTCGCGCCAGCGCTCAGGGACTGCAATTTATTGACCCCGAACAGGTTGAGCTATGGAGCAACCTGCTTCCTGTCGGTCAGGTGCGAACCGTCAAGCAGGGGTCGCCGGTATTTGGCGAAGAGGCCGTCAATATTCGCAGTGAAGCGCTGATCGCGGTAAAACCCGTGTCACCATTGCCAAGCGGCATATTGGCGCTCGGTTGCAAGGAGCCGCACGCCTTTAACGAACATCATGGCACCGAATTACTGGCCTTTCTTGGCGCGGTGGTTTCGCGCATGATGACGCGGTGGATGTTGAACCAGCCTTGATCGAACCCGCCAGCGGCATCGTCGCGGACTGGTTTTTGCATCTTGACCGTGCCGAACGCAGGTCACCGCATACGCTGCGCGCCTATACGCATAGTCTGCACGGATTTATCTGTTTCCTGGGCCCGCATCTTGGGAAGCGCATTGATGGTGATGCACTCTCGGCGCTTGCCCTTACGGACTTTCGGGCCTTTCTGGCGCACCGCCGTACAGGTGGTCTCAACAATGCGTCGGTTGCCCGCGACGTTGCCGCGTTGCGCAGCTTTTTTCGTTGGGCAAAAACAAATCGTGGCATCATCTGCGACGCCATTGCAGGTCTGCAAAGCCCACGCATCGCACGACGCGTGCCGCGCCCTCTTGCCCCGGATGATGCGCTCGGCGTTGCATTAAGCGCGGGTGACAGCGCCGCGGCAACATGGATTGGTGCACGGGATACGGCGGTGCTGATGCTGCTTTATGGCAGCGGTCTGCGTATTTCCGAGGCATTGTCGCTGACTGGCAATGTGATGCCTCTTGGGCCCGTGCTGAATGTGACCGGCAAACGCGGCAAAACCCGCATCGTGCCGGTGCTTCCAAAAGTCGCCGATGCGATAAACGCCTATGTCGAGCTTTGTCCCTATGACTACGATGCCGATAAGCCGTTGTTCCGGGGGGCGCGCGGTGGTCCGCTTTCGGCTGGCATGGTGCGCAAGGCCATGCAGGCCGCGCGTATTGCGCTTGGACTTCCAGCAAGCGCGACGCCACATGCACTTCGTCATAGTTTTGCGACGCATCTACTTGCGCGTGGTGCAGACCTGCGTGCGATTCAGGAACTGCTAGGTCATGCGAGCCTGTCCTCGACGCAAATCTATACCGAAGTCGATGCCGCGCGGTTGCTTGACGTTTATCGCAATGCCCATCCACGGGCTTAAGCGTTCAGCCGTGCTTCGATGGCGTCCCAGATCATGCCCGGCGTATCCGTGCCGTTGAACCTGTCGATGGCGACAATGCCGGTTGGCGAGGTGACGTTGATTTCGGTCAGATAGCCGTCAATGACGTCGATGCCGACGAAAATCAGCCCGCGCTTTTTCAGCTCCGGCCCAAGCCGCGCGCATATTTCCTCTTCGCGCGGGGTGAGCTGGGTGATTTCCGCATTACCGCCGGCGGCAAGATTCGATCGGATCTCGCCTACTTTTGGCAATCGGTTAATCGCGCCTGTCGCGACACCGTCGACCAATACGATGCGTTTGTCGCCTTCGGTCACTTTTGACAGGAAACGCTGTACCATGAAGGGTTCGCGCCAGACATTTGAGAACAGCTCGACAAGTGCGGGGAGGTTGCCGTCGTCTTCGGCAAGTTTGAAGACCGCAGCGCCGGCATTGCCATGCAATGGCTTGATGACAATGGCACCGTGTTTTTTGCGGAAGGCCAGCACCTCATCGAGACGCCTTGTAATCAGCGTTTCGGGCATCAAGTCGGCAAAGCGTGTGACAAAGAGCTTTTCCGGTGCGTTTCTGACTTCGCGTGGATTGTTCGCGACCAAAGTTTCGCCGTCGAGCATTTCCAGAAGATGCGTCGCGGTGATGTAGCCGATATCGAAAGGTGGATCCTGCCGCATCAACACGACATCGGCTTCGCTGCCAAGGTCAAGATCGCGTGGCTCTCCGAGCGTATAATGATCGCCCGCGACAGGGCGTACTTCGAGCGGGCAGGCATAAGCGATGACGCGGCCTTCGCGCCAGCTGAGGTCGTCTGGCAAATAATGAAAAAGCGAATAACCGCGCTGCTGCGCCTTCAGCATCAGCGCAAAGCTTGAATCGCCGGCAATATTAATGCCTTCGATGGGGTCCATCTGGACCGCTACAACAAGGCTCATTCCATTCTCCGTCGACGGGCTTGATTTCCCGCTTCCTCTAGCAAGGTGGTGCAGATCACGTCCACTCTCCGTCATGGATCGCGACAATATGCTTTGGCAAGCGTCCAGCGGTTATGATGACGGCGTCGATACGCACCGATGCGATGTTTTCGCCATAGCGCCCGTACAAAAGGTTCGCCGCGCGGCCGACACGTTTGAGCTGCCGTGGGTCAAGCGCATCATCGGCGGCAGCTAAAGATTTTCGTGCCTTTACCTCGACAAAGGCAAGCACATTGAAACGTCGTGCAACGATATCGATTTCGCCTGCAGGCGTTCTGACGCGCCGCCCGAGAATACGATACCCCTTCAGGCGCAGCCACCACGCAGCGATGGTTTCCGCGCGCCGTCCGCGTCGTTCGGCAGCCTGCCTGCTCAATCGCCGTCTTTCAGGGCAAGCGCGCGGGCATAGACCATTTTGCGCGGCAGGCTGAGTTTTGCGGCAACCTCAGCGACGGCGGCCTTCAGCGATGTTGCCGCAAGCGCGGCACGCAAATCATCGTCGAGCGTGCTTGCATCGGGTGCTTCGGCGATGGGGGGGGCAACGATGATGACAATCTCGCCTTTCGGGGTTTCCTTGGCATAACGTGAGGCAAGCGTTCCGGTAGAGCCCGAGGCAACCTCCTCGAATTTTTTGGTGATTTCACGCGCCACGACGGCCGGGCGGTCGCCAAGGCCAACCAAGAGCGCCGCAAGGGCGCGACCAAGCCGTTTGCCATTTTCATAAAAGACCAGGGTTGCGTCTATTCCGCCAAGTTCCGCTATCGTGTCGGCGCAGGCTTTTTCCTTCGCCGGCAGGAACCCCGCAAACAGGAATCTATCGGTTGGCAGGCCAGATAAGGTCAGCGCCGCAATCGCCGCGCAAGGGCCGGGTAGGGTGGTAATGTTGATGCCAGCATCGCGCGCAGCAGCGATCAATTTATAGCCGGGGTCCGAAATCAGCGGCGTGCCTGCATCGCTGACCAGCGCGACTGATTCGGTCGCCGCACGTCTGATAATGGTATCGCGGATATCGGCACCACTATGGTCATGATAAGGTGTCATCGGGCGCTTTGTACCGATGCGATTCAGCAGTTTTGCGGTGACGCGCGTGTCTTCGGCGGCGATCAGATCGACACGCGAGAGCACGTCTGCGGCGCGCAAAGTGATATCGCCCAGGTTGCCGATGGGCGTTGCGACGATATAGATACCAGGCGCAAGCGCATCTGTTGAATGATCAATGGACATAGTCTGCTCATAGCATGAGGGCGATAATAAGTATGAGTTTGTCGATACAGTCGGGCAGTCGCCCGTTTCAATCGCTGAAGACCTTCTGTTTGGCAATTGTTGCTGCGGGTCTTGCCGCCTGCACGACGATGAGTGGTGTCGGCAAAGACGGCCCCGCTGCCGAAGCGCCACCGCCTGAGGAGACGACAGCACCGGCAGAAACACCCAAAAACAAGGTTGCGTTGTTGCTGCCAACGAGCGGCCCCAATGCGCGCGTCGGGCAGTCGATTGCAAATGCGGCGAACATGGCGCTGCTTGACGTCGGCAATCGCAATATCAAGCTGACGATCTATGATACGGCACAATCAGGCGCCGCCGCAGCAGCGTCGCGGGCGATTGCCGATGGCAACAAGCTGTTCCTTGGCCCTTTGCTCGCTAAAGACGTGACGACGGTGCAAAAAGCGGCGCGCAGCGCATCGATTCCGGTAATCAGCTATTCGAACGATGCATCCGTCGCGGGCGGCGGTGTCTATGTCCTGGGCTTCCAACCCGACCAGTCTATCGAGCGTGTGGTGGCGTTTGCGCGCGCGCGCGGTATCGAACGCTTTGCCGCGTTGGTCCCGAATGGCGCTTATGGCCAGCGGGCATCTGCAGCCTTGTTGCGCGCCGTGCGCGATTCGGGCGGTAAAGTCGTTGCAATGGAAACCTATGAAAGGTCGCGCTCGAAATTGAACGCGGCGGTGCGGCGACTGACAGATTATGAAGTCCGGCTGGCCCGTGCTTCGCAGGGTGGCGGCGTACGCTCCGACGGTACAGTGGCGCCTGCGCAAAGTCGTCTTGGTCCGGTGTCGTTTCAGGCGCTTCTTATCGCCGATGGCAGCGCGATTGCGTCGGCATTTCTCGCACCACTCGATCAATATGGCGCGGGACCGACAAAGGTCCGCTATCTTGGGCCAGAGCTTTGGAATGCCGAACCGGGCATCCGTCAGGTGAAGGGCCTCCACGGTGCGTGGTTTGCGAGCGTTCCCGATGGTCGCTTCAATCAGCTGGCATCGCGCTACCGTTCCAAATTCGGTGGGTCGCCATCGCGACTGTCCAGTCTGGGATATGATTCGGTGCTGCTCGTCAATTCGATCGCGAGTAAATGGCCTGTTGGCTCGAACTTTCCCGAAGCGCGTCTGCGTGACTCGAACGGCTTTGTAGGTGTCGACGGTATTTTCCGTTTTGGTTCAAACGGGATCGCGACGCGCGGTCTTGAAGTTCAGCAGGTCGGTGCAAGTGGGTCATCTGTCGTTGCCAGTGCGCCCAAAAGCTTTGCCGGTGGGATCAACTAAGCGGCGATTATTGCCAGGATGCCGTTGAGTAGTGGTTGACCCTTTGTGGTCAGGCGCAGCGTTTTTCCATTCCATGTAGCAAGACCAAGCCGCTCGACTTCGGACATGCCCTTTGGATCAAGTGCGGCGCGCAGGGAGACGCTCGTCCGGTCCTGAAAGCGCACGGCATCAATGCCTTCGGTTAGCCTGAGACCCATCATCAGCGCTTCGCTTGCGCGGGTTTGCGGGTCGAGGGCCGTTTCGCTGGTAATGGGTGACCGTAACCATTTCTCTGGCAAACGTTCGCGCAAGGTCGCCCGTGCCCCGCGCCGCCCATGTGCGCCAGGACCGACCCCGGCATAGTCGCCATAGCGCCAATAGGTGAGGTTATGGCGGCTTTCGCTTCCCGCCCGCGCATGGTTTGAAACTTCATAGGCGGGCAGGCCTGCGCTTGCCGTCATGGCGCGGGTGAGTTCGAACATGTCGAGCGCAGCGTCTTCATCGGGCAAGGTCAAACGCCCTTGTCGTGCGCGTGCGGCAAAATGCGTTCCGGGTTCGATGGTTAGTTGATAGAGCGACAGGTGATCGGTGCCAAAGCTGAGTGCGCGGGTGAGTTCAGCCTGCCATTCGGCTGCGGTCTGCGCCTCTCGTGCATAGATGAGATCAAAGCTGACGCGCGCGAAATGCTTTTGCGCAATGTCGAGCGCGGCAAGGCCTGTCGCAACATCATGTGCACGTCCCAATGCCATGAGCGCCACATCCTCAAGTGCTTGCAGCCCAAGCGACACGCGGTTGACACCGGCCACTGAAAACCCTGCAAAACGGGCAGCCTCGACGCTCGATGGATTGGCTTCGAGCGTGATTTCGATATCGTCCGCAAACCCCCATCGCGCTTCGGCCGTTTCGATTATCGCAGCGACGGTTTCAGGCTGCATAAGCGAAGGTGTGCCGCCGCCAAAAAAGATGCTCGACAATTTCTGGCCGCGCGTACGCTCTGCCTCATAATCAAGTTCGGCGATCAGCGCCGCGCGCCACGCGTCCTCGTCATGGGTTTCGCGGACGTGGCTGTTGAAATCGCAATAGGGGCATTTCGACACGCAAAACGGCCAGTGCACATAGAGCGCGAGCGGATCTAGCTGAGACATGCCTCTACCAGTTGCGCGAACGCCTTTGCCCGGTGGCTCATCGCGTGCTTGGCGTCGGGGTCCATTTCGGCAAATGTGATATCGTGGCCGGTGGGCACGAAAATCGGGTCATAGCCAAAACCCTTGTCACCGCGCGGCGGCCAGCTGATCTGTCCGTGCACTTCGCCCACGAACGTCTCGATATGCCCGTCGGGCCAAGCCAGCGACAGTGCGCAGGTGAAATGCGCGGCGGGATCGGCACCATCGGGCATCGCGGCGTGCACCTTGCGCATGGCGAGCGAGAAGTCTTTGTTAGGTCCCGCCCAACGTGCCGAATAAATGCCGGGATCGCCGCCGAGCGCGGCAACATTCAGTCCAGAATCGTCGGCAAGCGCGGGCAGATCCGAAGCCAGCGCCGCTGCGCGGGCCTTCAGTTCCGCATTGCCGCGAAACGTCATTTCGGTCTCTTCAGGTTCAGGCAGGCCAAGCGCACTTGCCGACACTGCCTCGATCCCGAACGGACCAAGCAGTGCATTGATCTCCCGTACTTTTCCGGGGTTGTGGCTGGCGATGACCAGTTTTCCGGGTTCGAGGCGGCGAGGCATTGGTGTCAGCGTCCCGATGCTTTTGCCTGATGCCTATATAGGTCTTCGCAACCCATCCGCGCGAGGCGCAGCAGGCGCAGCAGGGTTTCTTCATTAAACGGGTCTTTTTCCGCCGTGCCCTGGACTTCGACAATGCCATTGTTGTTGGTCATGACAAAGTTGGCGTCAGTCTCGGCGCTTGAATCTTCAGGGTAATCGAGGTCAAGCACCGGTGTACCTTCATAAACGCCACAACTGATCGCCGCGACATGCGCCATGATCGGGTCTTCCATATCGGGATTTTCCGCCATGATCTTGTCAATGGCAATGCGCAATGCCACCCAGGCGCCGGTGATCGAGGCTGTGCGCGTGCCGCCATCAGCCTGCAGTACGTCGCAATCGACGGTGATCTGCCGTTCGCCAAGCTTTTTCAGATCGACAACGGCGCGCAGGCTGCGACCGATGAGCCGCTGGATTTCCTGCGTGCGCCCCGACTGTTTGCCGCGTGCCGCCTCGCGGCCTGACCGGGTGTGCGTCGAGCGGGGCAACATGCCGTATTCCGCCGTCACCCAGCCTTCGCCCTTGCCGCGGAGCCACGGTGGCAGGCGGTCTTCAACGCTGGCCGTTACGAGGACATGTGTATCGCCGCATTTGACGAGGCACGAGCCTTCGGCGTGGCGCGAAAAGCCGGGAATAAGTTCGATGCTGCGCATTTCGTCGGGCGCACGGCCGGATGGTCGCATGAAGGACTCCTGATGTGGTGAGATCTATACAGCCTTGTCTCTAGCGACGTGAGCAAGCGTGGTCCAGAACCATCGCGTTTGACAGGCCATCTCTTGAGGCTACGGCTTGTCCACCCTACATATGCTGACGTGAATGCAGTC
The DNA here is from genome assembly GCA_041621755.1 of Sphingomonadaceae bacterium. Lineage (GTDB taxonomy): Bacteria > Pseudomonadota > Alphaproteobacteria > Sphingomonadales > Sphingomonadaceae > Sphingosinicella. The sequence continues at coordinate 10,961 of JBFKAE010000083.1, forward strand.
CCTACCATATCCGAGATGTCCGAACGTGCGCGCGCGGTCTTCCGGCAGGTCGTCGAAGCCTATATCGAATCCGGCGCGCCCGTCGGCTCGAAAACGCTTGCCGAAATGCCCGGCGGGCTTGGTTTGTCCTCCGCCTCGATCCGCTCGGTTCTGCACGAACTTGAAGATGTTGGACTGCTCGGCAGCCCGCATACATCTGCCGGGCGTATTCCGACCGATAGCGGTCTCAGGCTATTTGTCGATGGGATGATGCAGGCGTCTGAAGCTGGCGATCAGGAACGGGCGGTAATCGATGCGGGTCTTGGCGCACAGGATCAGACGGTCGAAGACGTGCTGGCGCGCGCGGGTGCTCTGCTTTCGGGTCTATCCTCCTGCGCCTCGGTCGTCATGGTTCCGCACAGCGAGCGCATCTTGCGGCAGGCGAGCTTTACGCAATTGTCGCCGACGCGCGTTCTTGCGATTCTTGTCGCGAGCGACGGGACCGTGGAGAACAGGCTGCTCGAACTTGATGCGCCGCCACCGCCTGGCGCACTCGTCGAAGCAGGCAATTTCCTCACCGCGCATTTTGCCGGCACGACCCTGACCGAGGCCGCCACGCGTCTGAAAAAAGAAATTGAGGCTGAACGCGCCGCAATTGATGTTGCAACAAGCGACCTTGTCGCACGCGGTATCGCGAGCTGGTCATCGGATGATGCAAACCGCGCGATTCTCATTGTACGCGGTCAGGCGCATTTGCTCGAAGGCAAAGCGGAAACCGATCTGGAACGTGTGCGTTCACTGCTTGCAGACCTTGACGACAAGCAGGATATGCTACGCATTCTCGACATGGCGCGCGAGGCACGAGCGATGAAAATTTTCATCGGTTCTGAAAACAAACTCTTCTCGCTGAGCGGATCATCGGTTATCGCCGCGCCCTACGGCGGAACCAAAGATCGCGTTGTCGGCGTTGTCGGCGTCATTGGGCCAACGCGGTTAAACTATGCCCGCATCATACCTATGGTGGACTATACGGCACGAACACTTAGCAGGTTAATTGGATGAACGACGAACAAAAACCCGAAGATATTGAAGCTCTCGAAGCTGCGCCTGAAGAGGCTGAAGATCCGATTGCGGCGAAAGACGCGGAAATTGCCGAACTGAAGGACCGTGTGCTGCGCGCCGCCGCGGAGACAGAAAATGTCCGGCGCCGCCTCGAACGCGAAAAGACTGACGCTTCAATGTATGCGGTAACGGGTTTCGCGCGCGATATGCTTGGGGTGGCTGACAATCTCCGCCGCGCGCTTGATGCGGCCGAAAAGGACGAGGTCGTCAATCAGGGACTCCTGACCGGTGTCGAGATGACCGAAAAAGAACTGCAAAAGGCCTTCGCTAAGCATCATATCGTGCGCATTGAAAGCGTTGGTCAGAGGCTCGACCCAAATAAGCATCAGGCAATGCTGGAGGTTGAGGAAGCCGACGGCGAACCCGGTACGATTGTTGCTGAACTTCAGGCGGGCTACATGATCAAGGAGCGTCTGCTGCGCCCGGCTATGGTTAGCGTCAAGAAATAGCAGGTGCTGCCCTGCGGTCCGGTGTAAAGGGTATAAGGGCGTCGTAGACCGAAAGGGACGGTGCTCCGGTCCTTGTGCCGCCCATACGGATGATAAAGGCGTCGCGGACGATCTCTGCCTGCTGTTCAATACCATATCGCGGGAAAGGCTTGCCCGGCACAAGCGGCAGATAGTCGTAACGCGCAAAGGGCAGGCGTTTGACGATCAGGTTTATGCCTTGCTGGTGCTGCCAGACGTGCACCATTTCGTGAATGAACAGCCCCTGTCGCCAGAGCGAAGCCGCGCTGAAGTCCTCGCACCATGAAGGATGGTTGGGATGAAACCAGATATGTCCGTCGGGCGCCATTGCGACCCATGCCGGTTGCAGCCACCACCATTTGGCGCGACGGATGGTGACGCCGCTGGTGTCGATCGCATCGCCGAATGCCCGATGCACGAGATAGGTCTCGCCGTCTGTTAGAGAGCGGATATTTCGATCAGTTGCTGGCGCGGGCAATGGCCACGACTTCGATCGTTCCGGCATTCTCGAACAGAAAGCGCATCGGAATGGTCTGCCCCGGAGTCATATCGGGCAATCCAAAAATCATCAGGTGCAGTCCGCCTGCTCGCAACAGAACCTTGCGATTCGACGGAATGACGAGCGCGTCGAGTCGCCGCATTTTCATGACACCATCAACATGACTGGTCTCGTGCAGCTCTGCACGGGCCGCGCCGTCGATTTCAACTGCAAGCAGGCGGTCCTGCAGGCTGCCGCCGGTTATGTTCGCATAGCCGGCGGCCGGACGTCCGGGAATCACGGCGAGACGAACAATGGCCTGCGTTATGGATGGCGACGAATCCTGCGGGGTTGCGACCGTTCCGGCCTTTGCGATCGATGTCGCGAAGGCGAGAAGAAAAAGCGCTGCTGCGCAGGCCAATATGCCAAAATATCTTGTGCGAATTGCCATATACTCTTCCATCATAATCGCTCTTGCTACGGTCCTACCACAGCCAATATGAACCGGCGATGTGGTCCTATGTCCCGCCGCGCCGAACAGGTTCTGCCCCTAAACCCTTGTAGCCGACTTGATGTCTTCCTACATGGCCTGTGCACGCTTGGCGGTGCGACCATAAGGTGCGCCGACGGGCTGAAA
>JBFKAE010000084.1:0-13470 GCA_041621755.1 Sphingomonadaceae bacterium
CCGTCCCGCGGTGGCGTCGGCGGTCCCGGCGACGGTGGTGACAGCGGGGGCGATGATGGCGGCTCCGACGGCGGTTCTGATGGCGGGGACGGTGGTTCCGGCGATGGGGGCGACGGCGGGGATGATGGCGGCTCCGATGGTGGTGACACCGGGGGCGGCGACGATGGCGGGTCTGACGGCGGTGACGGTGGCGACGACGGCGGCGATCCGAAGGGTAATAACAACGGATGGGGCGACGGCGACGACAACCCGCCCGGTAAGTCCGGCGACCATAACAACGCCGAGAACAATCAGGGCGACAAGCCCGATCCGTCGCACGGCGGGAACGCTGGCGGTCAGGGGAAGGGGAAGAAGTAAGCGGGGACCACAACGGAGGGCGCAAGGCACCGGAAACGTTAGGTGCGAAAACCTAGGGCGGCGGTTGCCCGATCCCTGCTAACCGCCGCCCGCATCGAAAGGGAAGACGAATGACACCGACGCGGGCGCTATGGCGCGGACCCATCAGGGTCAATCAGGAGCAAGCGAAAGCCGATCTTGATCGTGTTGCGGCGCTAATCCGGGAACACGCTCCGGACCTGTTGCCGACGGAACCGTCAGCGGAGCCGCCACAGGCACCACAGGACGCGAAGCCGCTCGACGATGAACCCGGCACCATCCGAAACCCGAAGCGCGGTGACAAGCCGTTTCCGGGCGCGGCTGCGCTGCGGCACAAGGGAAGGGGATGACATGAACAAATCGATCAGACAGCGGTTAAAGAACGCGCCGCCGGAAATCATCGCCGAAATGAAGATCGTTTCGGAGCGCTGCGGCCCGTTCGCCGATCGGGCGCTGAAGGCGATCATCAAGGAAATGGACGCCGTCAACGCCATCAGCACGACACACGCGCAGCGCTTCACGGCGATGATCCTCTATGGCGTCGCCGTCGGGCTCGCAATCAGGGCTGCGCCGGAACTGGAAAACGATCGCGACGCCGAAGTCATGATCACAGGCATGACGCTGCACATCCGCGACGGGTTCATCGATGGGCTTGCGCCGGTCGAGGAAGGGGACAAGGGATGACAGGCGGCATCGGATGGCGACCAATCGACACCGCTCCGAAGGATGGTTCAGACATCATCGTCGGGTGTGATGTCGCGTCGGTTTGGGTCATTCATGTCGCCTTCTGGCGCGAAGTCGACGAAAACCTGATCGCGATCGGATGGGAAGCGCCGGGCGATACCGGATGGTGGTCATATACCCGGAATTCGGTGACACAGGAAAAGCTGGAAGGATGGGCAACCCCGACGCATTGGATGCCGCTTCCGACGCCGCCAAACCGTGACTTGAAAGGGACTAAAGATGCAGACCAATAGCCGGACCATCCTGACCCGCTGGCCGGAAACCGAAGCGGAGGTCGACAAGCTTCCGATCCATCTTCTGTGCGCTCCGATGTCGGGCACAGTCACGACGCGAACCGGGACGCTTCTCTTAGTCCGAACAAGGGCGTCAGAAGACGAACATGATCGTCAGGCGTCCAGCGTCCCGGCCGTCAAACCTCGCCCGGCAGCGGTCCCCGTATCGCCGGAAAAGCGGAAGCTGATCCTGACCATGCGTCTGGACGGCGCATCGCATCGCGAAATGGCGGAAGAATGCGGCGTCTCGACCCGGACGATCGCGCGCATCCTGACCGAAGAAGGGTTGACCATGAAGCGCAACAATAAGCGGCGGATCAAAAGCGTTTATGGAAAAGGAAAACCCGGCGACCGTAGTCACCGGGCTTGACCCTAAAGGCTCGAAGGATCAGGGTTGCGGGGTTGCGAGCCGCATCCCCGATATAGCAAAACGCCGGGGGTGGCGAAAAGAGGGAAGACGCGGGTGGATGAATAATTCGGTGCATAATTTGCGGTCGTTTTCGGTGCCGTCACTATGAGTGACGCGCCGCGCATCGACTGGTATCCGTCCGACTGGTTAGGCGGAACCCGGAAACTTAGCGCCGAGGAGCGCGGAATTTATATCGACCTGCTGATGTTCTTCTTCGAGGAAGAAGGCGCACTTGAAGCGGACTGGACGCGGCTCGCGAGGGCGATCGGCGTGTCTCAAAAGAAACTGAAATCTGCCGTTCAAACGCTGGTCGATCAGGGCAAGCTGGAAGTCGAAAACGGGTTTATTTCGAATTTTCGGGCAAAAAAAGAACTCGAAAAACGCTTGAACTTTTCAAAAAAAGCAACTCAGTCGGCAAAAAAACGCTGGGCGATAAATCGCCAAAAATCCAACAAAAACAACGAAACCGTTCATGCGAACGCATCCCGCAAGCATATGCGGTCGCATCCCGCAAGCATATGCTCGGGCGATGCTTCACCACCTACCACCTATCAATTAGATGATGATGACCCGCGCACGCGCGCGCGTGAGACGGACCTTTCTGACATCCCATTCGATCAGGTCGATGAACGAGCCCAATTCATCGACGCGGTCTTCTCAGCTTCAGGCGTGAAACAGGAAGCCGAAGACGACGCGGCGGGGATCATCGGAAGTTGGAAAAAGTTGGACTTGACCGACGACGACGTGATCGAGGTCATTCGAGCCGTTAGACGCAGGAAGAACGGCGGACCGCCTAAGCGGCTTGCGTACTTCTCCGAAGCAATGCAAAATTTCGCCCGGAGCAAATCAGAACCAAAATCGAAGCCTGTCAGCGAAGGGAAGACCGATGACAGACCACAACGACGCCGGACTTCCGGCGAACGTGCCGCAGCCGAACAACTCGCCCGCGACCTTGACTTCGCCCGCGATCTGGACGGCGAGTGAAGCGCAGCTTTGCGCCGCGTTGTCCATGAAGCCGATGAAGGCGCAAGCGATCGCTGTTCGGTTGTCGATGTTCCGCGCGCTCGGATACTTCGTCGCGCCGATGACGGAAGAACAGTCGAAAATGAGGTTGATAAAGTTCCGGGATGCGCTGAAGCCTTACCCCGAGATTTTTTCGTCGCTCAGTTTCGATGGATGGTTCGAAACCATGAAGCGCGCACCGACGCCGGGCGACATCGCGAACGGCGCTTCGTCTTTGGTCAGTCGGGCTCGCGATCGTCTGGCGCTGATCAGGCGGACCAATCGACCGCCGACGCCGCGCGATCCTGAACCTACGCCGGAAGAACTCGACCGCCGCCGCCGCTTCTGTGCGCAAATGGCGCGGGAATTCCCTGAACTGATCGGCAGGAGTTCAGGCGATGCTTGATCGCCCGGTTCGCGTTGCTTGCCCTTGCTGTCTTGGTTCAGGCTTCGTCGTCGCCCGAGGAACCCGTCGACTTCGGGTGAATGAACTGATCCGGATCGTCGCAGCAAAAACCGGAATTCCGACTTCAGCGATCAGGGGGACGACGCGATCACGTGAATATCTCCGATGCCGTGACGTCGTGACGCGGATTGCTTGCGAAGAAGGTCACACGCTTGAACACATTGGTCGCGTTCTCGGGCTGCGGCATCATACGACGATCATGACCGGGCGGAACCGGGCCGCGCGGTTGTTCGACACCGACCCGGACTTCAAGAGGCTTTGTGACAACGTCAAGGGAGCGGCGCTGACAGCGCTGACAGGGGAAGACCGATGATCGAAAATGCAGAGAAGGCGACGTCGTTTCAGTGGTTCGTGTTGCGGATCAGGGTCGGTCGCGAGAAGATGGTCGACCGGGTTCTGACCCGGCGCGGCTTCGCGACCTTCAAGCCTGATCAGAAGGTTTACCGATACGCGAACGGCGCGGCCCGTCGGCGCAAGCTGAAACACGAACGGACGTATCCGCTGCTTCCGGGATATCTCTTTATCGGGTTAACGACCTACACGCCGACATGGGCTAACGTCTTCGACCTGACGCCTGTCCTGTCCGTCATCGGGTCGGCAGGGGTTCCGCAGATCGTGCGACCCGATGCGCTGAAGCGCCTGATGCGCCGCTATGGACGCGGCGAGTTCAACGCGCCCGAGTTTCATCGGAAAATGGAAACTCACCGGGAATATTCCGTCGGCGACATGGTCGTTACCGGGGACGGTCTGATCGAAGGCCGGGTCGAGGAAATCGTCAGAACAGAGTTCGGCGCGAAGGCTCGCATCTTCGTCGAGATATTGGGGTCGGAACGCCTGATCGAAGCCGATCTTGACAAATTGGTCGCGGCATAGGCATTTTAAGGGCAGGACGACCCGCGCAAGGCCGGTGTTTACACCGTTACCGGCGGACCCTGCCGCGAGCAAAGCCGGAAGGTGATGCGGCGCACGCGGCGAAGCGTGGCACAGACGCACACACGATGGGGCAAGCGCTTTGCGCGGAGCCGGTGAAAGCCCGGCGACTTTTCCCTTCACATCGCTGACGTCTTGGTTTAGTCTTCGTAATCTGCTCGACAGGTTTCTTCTTGCCTCAGACGAAAGGGAAAGTCTTGTAAACCCAAATTCCCCGAAGGTTGCCGAACCCCGAAATTCCCATCCAGAAGGCAACCTGAAACGCGCAGCGGCCCGGCACCACACCGGGCCGCTTTCGTTATGAGCAAGCCTGACCGCATCCCTTGCCTTGTGCCGTTCTGTGGCAGGACAGCGCCGCGCAGCGCTTACCCTGCCGGGACGGTGATCGTGTGCGGTCATCATTGGCGGATGGCTGACAAACGCCTTCGCCGGGTCTATATGAAGCGCCAGAAGCGCGGCGAAGACGAAGCCGCGGCAAGGCTGTGGTCGAGAATGCTGGATCAGATCATCATCAGGGGATCGATGGACATCGAACGGGGTGCGCTTCGGAGGGCGTCGGGTTAAGTCTTCCCTTTCCCGGCGTCCGCCAAAGCGCATCATGAAACCATGAAGAAGCTGACACCGAAGGAAAAGATTTTTGTCCCGGCGTATATCGTCAATCTGAACGCCGTCGAGGCGGCTCGGAAGGCAAAATATAAACATCCAAAAAACGTAGCTTCGAAAATCCTTTCACGACCGCACGTTCAGGCCGCAATTCAAGAAGCTATGTCGGAACAAATGGATCGTCTACAGATCGACGCCGACGCGGTCGTCCGTGAACTGGCGAAGATCGGCTTCGCGAACCTGAAACACTATGTCCGGGTTACGTCTGCCGGTGAACCGTTCGTCTTCCTCGCCGAACTGACCGACGACCAATTCGCGGCGATGTCAGAAGTCACGGTCGAGGATTTCACCGAAGGGCGCGGCAAGGATGCGCGGGAAGTCCGACGGGTCAGGTTCAAGCTTCACGACAAGCGGGCCGCGCTGGAAGCGCTCGGGCGTCACTTCGGTATATTCGGCGAAGACAACCGGCAGAAGATACCGGGCGAAGCCGAGATCAAGAAATCTCTCGGCGAAATGACGCCAGCGGAAGCGGCTGCGGAGTGGCAGCAAATAACCGCAAATGTTGATTGAGAACTGGCCGCCCGACTACCGGAAGGTTTGGGGCAGTCGACAGAAGCGTCTCGAAATCCTGCGATCGTCACCGCGCGCCCGCGGCTGTGCGGCTCACTTTTACGCCGCGCATCCACAAGAGTTCATCGAGGATTGGGTCTGCACCTATGACCCTCGCAATGCCGACGGCGGCGACCTTCCTGCGACCCTTCCGTTCATCCTGTTTCCCAAGCAACGCGAACTAGTCACGTTCCTATATGCGCTGATGGAATGTCAGGCTGATGGACTGGTCGAAAAGTCGCGTGACATGGGGGCGACATGGATCGCCGTCGCCGTTTCCGTCCACCTTTGGTTATATCGTCCCGGCGCTTCAGTCGGATGGGGTTCGCGGAAAGAACAGCTAGTCGATAAGATCGGCGACCCTGACAGCATATTCGAAAAAATCCGGATGGTGATCAACTCGCTTCCGGTCGATATGAAGCCGATGGGGCTCGACCCGAAGAAACATCTGTCGTTCATGAAGATCGTAAACCCGATCAACGGGGCGACGATCACGGGCGAGGCCGGGGATAACATCGGGCGCGGCGGTCGCAAACTTATCTACTTCAAAGACGAAAGCGCGCACTATGAGCGGCCCGAACGGATCGAGGCGGCGCTTTCCGACAACACGCGGGTTCAAGTTGACATTTCGTCCGTCAACGGGATCGGGAACGTGTTCCACAGGCGGCGCGAAGCCGGGGTAGAGTGGTCGCCCGGACGACCGATCAACACGAAGAAGACGAACGTCTTCGTCATGGACTGGTCGGACCATCCGGCGAAAGATCGGGCATGGTATGACAAGCGCCGGGCGAAGGCTGTCGAAGAAGGTCTTTTTCACATCTTCGCGCAAGAGGTCGATCGAGACTATTCGGCTTCGGTCGAAGGGATCGTCATCGATCCCGCATGGGTTCGCAGCGCGATCGATGCCCATAAGGTTCTAGGCTTCGAGGCGAAGGGACCGGCGACCGCCGGGCTGGACGTCGCTGACGAAGGGCTCGACCGCAACGCTCTAGTGATCGCCCGCGGGAACGTCGTTCAGGTCTGCAAAGAATGGGGCGAACGCGACACCGGGAAGACCACACGCCGGGCGATCGACGCCTGTCTTCCATTCGGCCCGCTCGCGCTTCAATATGACAGCATCGGCGTCGGGTCCGGCGTCAAGGCGGAACAGAACAGACTGTCGGAAGAAGTCGACAGCGAAGGTCAGCCGCTTCTTCCGAAGGGGATAACGCTGATCCCTTGGAACGCTGCGGCGTCCGTCCTGTGGCCGGACAAGCGGGTCGTCGACGGCGATCGCAACAGTCCGCTAAATCAGGATTTCTATTCAAATCTGAAGGCTCAAGCGTGGTGGCAGGTTCGCCGCCGCTTCGAGAAGACGCACCGGGCGATAACCGAAGGGATCGTCTATCCACACGATGAACTTATCAGCTTGCCGTCGGACCTTCCCGGTCTGCGTCAGCTTCAGAAGGAACTGTCGCAAGCGACGGTTAGCAAAGGCGCGCGAATGAAGCTAGTGATCGACAAGGCACCGGAGGGGACGCGATCGCCGAATATGGCGGACGCGCTTGTAATGGCGTACTGGCCAGCAAATCAAGGCGCTTATGATGCGTCGCTAGGCTGGGTCTGATGTCCATCGCCGCCCGAGTTCTCGACAGCCTGACCGGATTGGTGAACAACCTGTCCGGGCTTGGTGCGTCCGGCGACAAGGCGATCGCCGGTTACTGGTTCTTTATGCCGCTGTCAGACGACGAACTCGAATGCGCCTATCGTGGTTCGTGGATGTCGAAGAAGGCGGTCGACATCCCCGCTTTCGACATGATCCGCGAGGGGTGGCAATGGCAAGCCGAAGCGCCGCAGATCGAAGCGCTGGAAAGGGTCGAAAAGGCGCTTAAACTGCACTGGAAGGTCTTCGAAGCGCAGCGATTGGCGCGTCTTTACGGCGGCGCGGGGATCGTCATGCTAGACGGTTCATCGAACCCGATGACGCCGCTTGTTCCCGAACGGGTTCGGTCCGGTCAACTGAAGCAAATTCAGGTCTTGTCGCGGCGCTATCTGATCGCCGGGGCACTCGACCGCGACCCGATGTCGCCCGGTTACATGGAACCAATCCATTACGAGATTAGCCGCGACACGGGATCGCCGGTCAGGCTTCATCCGTCGCGGGTTGTCAGGTTTGAAGGTCCGGCAGTTCCAGACCGGATGACTAATTCCGAGGCGATCCGATGGGGCGACAGCGTTCTCGACGCGATCAACGCTTCGATCAGGAACGCGACATCGGGCGAACAAGGCATCGCCGCGCTGATCCAAGAAGCGAAGATCGACGTCGTGAAGGTTCCAAGCCTGACCGACAAGATCGGATCGACTGACTATGAAAACCGGCTTCTGAAGCGCTTCACGCTGATGTCGCGGGCGAAGTCGATGATCAATACCGTGATCATCGACGGCGAGGAAGAATGGGAACAGAAGGCAATCAACTTCGGCGGACTGACGGACGCTGAAAAGCTTCTTTTGCAGATCGTCAGCGGTGCAGCGGACATCCCGGCAACGCGCTTCCTAGGGCAGTCGCCGCTAGGCATGAATGCGACCGGCGAAAGCGACCTTCGAAACTACTATGACCGGCTGGCGAGCGAACAAGAACTTTTTCTTCGGGATCGTCTCGACAAGTTGTTCGATGTGGTCATTCCGTCGACGCTCGGGTCGCGGCCGTCCGACATTCATTTCGACTTCGAGCCGCTTTGGCAGTTGTCGGACAAGGAGAAGGCGGAAGTCGGCAAGCTGGAAGCGGAGACTGATCAAATTCATGTCCGCAACGCGACCGTGCCGCTTCCGGCGCTTGAAACCGCGATCCAGAACCGTCTGATCGAAGGCGGTCTTTATCCCGGCATCGAAGGCGCGCTTGAAGAATTCGAGGCGAGCGGCGAGGAAGATGACCGGCAGCCTGACGCGGGCGGCAATCAGCCGGGCTCGGGCGGCGATGACGACGAAGAAGACGATGACGATCAGCCTGTCCGGGACGCTGCACCGCGGACGTTATTCGTTCAGCGCAAGCTTCTGAACGCCGACGCATTCATCGAATGGGCGAAGGGTCAGGGGTTCGCGACGACTGTCCCGGCGGACGAACTTCATGTCACCGTCGCCTTCAGCCGCAACCCGGTCGACTGGATCGCAGTCGGTCAGGATTGGGCAGGAGAACCCGACGGGACGCTGAAGGTGAACCCCGGAGGTCCGCGGGTCGTCGAACGGCTCGGGCCGCAAGGCGCTGTGGTCCTGATGTTCGCGTCGTCGGCGCTGTCGTGGCGTCACGAAGACATCAAGCGGGCCGGGGCGTCTTGGGATTGGCCGGAATATCAGCCGCACGTCACGATAACCTTCGACGCTGGCGACGTCGACGTCGACGCTGTCGAGCCGTTCCAAGGTGAACTTCGGTTCGGTCCGGAAATCTTCGAGGAAGTAGACGACAGCTTCATCGAAAGGCTTCGGGAAACGTGAGTTTTGATTTACTGGCGATGGTCCGTTCGGACGTCGCCCGGCGGCGGCGGAATGCCGATGCGGTCGTCATCCGCGGGATCGAGGTCACGCAGACGATCGAGAACGAACTAAGGGCGATCATTCTTCAGGTCGTCAACTATTGGGGCGCTGCGAGCCGCGACGTGATCATCCCGCTTTACGAGAACGAAATCGCGGCGATGCGGTTTGTCCGGGACGACGCGAACGACAATATGCGGGCGGCGGTCGACGCGGTCGCTGAAGGGTCTTCAAGACTGGTCCTGACGCTCGGGCCGCTAGTCAGCGATTGGACGCTCCGGGTTCAGCGCTGGCATAATGGACGCTGGACGGATGGCGTCAGGAGCGCGACCGGGTTCGATATAACAAGCCTGATCGCCGACCTGTCTGCGGCGGAAGAAGTGACGGCGTATCGGGAATGGGCGTCGAGCCTGATCAGGAACGTCGACGACGACATGAGGCGGCGCGTTGAAAATTCCGTCTATCGTGGTTTCGCCAGTCAGTCGCCGCGCCGGATCATCGCGAACGAAATCGCCGACGCGATGCGGATTGGACGGGCGCGCGCCCGGTTCATCGCACGCGATCAGGCGAACAAGCTGTCGGGCAAGCTGGACGAACTGCGTCACCGGGAAGCCGGGGTCGATCAATATCGATGGGAAACGGCTCGCGACGAACGTGTCCGCGACACCCATCGCGCCAATCAGGGGAAAATATTCCGCTGGGATAAGCCGCCGCGCGTGACAGGTCATCCCCGGACCGAACCTAATTGTCGTTGCACTCCGCAACCATATTTGGCTATTCTGGAAGGCGTCGACCCATCGAAAACGGAAGCGGACATCGAGTTCGTTTAATGTCGACGCAAAAGGGAAGGGAAGATCATGTTCAAGTTTCCGCGGATGTTGCGTGGTCCGGCGATTGTCTTGTCGGTCACGCTGATCGAATGCCTGTCTGTGATGGTGACGGTCCTGACCGTGACGTGACCCTGACGGGTTTCATATTTTGGGCTTTGGTTATCGTGATGATCCTTCTCCTGATCGCAAGCTTCAGATGAAGATCGGTGTCTAGTCCGTACTGGTTTCCCGACTGGACGGATGCGACCGTCGTTATCATCGCCTGCGGTCCGTCGCTGAAGGCGGACGATGTCGCGGAAGCCTTCCGTGATGGGGTCAAGACGATTGCCATAAATGACGCTTGGACGGTCGCGCCGAACGCAGATGTTCTTTACGCTTGCGATTGGACATGGTGGGCACACAAAGCGCCGCATCTGGCGGACTTCAAGGGTCTTCGGGTCCGGGGCACGGTCCCGGCGAAGGAAGAAGCGCAGCGGTTGAAGCCGATCCAGTTGAATTCGGCGCTGACGCCGCATCCTGTCAGGATCAGGCCGGAAAAGTTCGGGCGGCTCGAATGGTCTGACGACTTCGTCGCGAACGGCGGCAACAGCGCTTTTCAGGCGGCGAACCTTGCGGCCCGGTGGGGCGCTTGGAAAGTGATCCTTCTCGGGGTTGATTGCATCGGGCCAAACCGTCACTTCAACGGCGGGAAACATACCTTCCCCGGTGCGCCGGACCAATCGAAGGGGACTATCGACGATTGGCTGAAGGCGTGGCGACAAGCCGCCGATCAGTTCCGCGGCGCTGGCGTCGACGTGATCAACGCAAGCCCGGCTTCTGCGCTGGTCGGTTATCGGAAACTGACGATCCGGGAAGCGCTGGCGTGATCGGACGGGCTCCGGACTGGTTTCCTGACTGGTCAGGTCTGACGGCGGTCATCGTCGGAAGCGGACCTTCGGCACCGGTCGCGCTCGGGCGCATCCCTTGGAAAGCGCCGAATGGAGTGAAGACGATCGGCGTGAACCAGTCGTTCGAACTCCTGCGGAAGCCTGATGTCGTTTACGGCTGCGATTTCCGGTGGTGGTTGAAGGTGTCGGGTCTGCCCGGCTTCGACGGACTGAAGATCAGTCAGGACGTCGAGTGTCAAAACAAGGGATGGACGATCAGGCGCGTGATCGCCGACAAGAAGTCGGACGCGCTGGAAATGACCCGTCCCGGCTTCATCGGCTGGGCTGGGAACAGCGGTTTTCAGGCGCTAAACCTCGCCGCGCAGTTCGGGGCTTCGACGATCATCCTAGTCGGGTTCGACATGCACCTGACAAACGGCGATCATTGGCATCCGCCGCACGGCGCGGGACACGCCAGACCGAAGCCTAACGACGTTGACCGGCACCGTCGGGCGACCGATGCGGCGGCTGACGTCCTGAACGCGCACGGGATCAGGGTTTTCAACGCTTCTCCCTATTCGGCGTTGCAGAACTATCCGAAACTAGAACTTAGGGCGGCGTTGACGGCATGAAATCGGGAAAGGTTTGGGGCGCGACATGGGAACTCCTGTCGGGTCCGATGTGCGAAATCCATCGTCTTACGATCAGGGCTGGGATGCGGTGTTCTATGCACCGGCACCGGCACAAGGCGAACGCCTTCCTGATGGTGTCAGGGCGGCTCCGGATCGTGGTAGAAAAGTCGGATTATGATCTGACGGACGTCACCGACCTGACCGCTGGCGATTGCTGCGTCGTCCAGCCGGGCGAATATCACCGGTTTGAAGCGGAAACGGACGTCGTTTGCTTCGAAGTCTATTTTCCGCCAGCGGTGACGCGGGACATCGAACGCCGCGACTGTGGCGGGGACGTTGTCTCATGAAAGACCGGGACGACATCGCGACCGAAATCCTGAAGCGGCTGGAAGGCGTCGAGGAACCCGAAGTCGTCGAAGTAGGGGTCGAGGTCGGCAAGCTGTCGCGGACGCTTCTTCATCGTCATCAGAAGCTTCGCCTGACGATGGTCGACAGTTGGTTACCGATGAACCGACAGCCGATCGGCTATGTGACGACGCGCGACCCGTCAGCGCAAAAGACATGGCGTGAACAGTTGGAACGGAAGGCGCAAGCCGAAGAAGTCCAGCGCGAATATGCCGACCGGTGCAGGATTGTCCATGACGACAGCATTCACGCGGCGATGGGCTTCGATGTGCGGTCGTTCGACATGGTCTTCCTAGACGGCGATCACAGCTTCGACGGCGTCCTGAACGACCTGTCCGCGTGGCGCTGCACCATCAGGCCGGGCGGATGGTTCGCCGGTCACGACTATGACAACCCGACGGATCAGCAAGATATGTCCGGGGTCAAGAAGGCGGTCGACGGATACTTCGCCACATTGGGCAAGATCGAGAAGGGCGTCGACTTCACTTGGTTCTTCCGGGTCTGATGGTCATCGGCGGGAACTTCGTTTTTATCCATGTTCCGCGGACCGGCGGGATGTCGATCACGGAAGCGCTAGGCGGACGGCTTGAAGGCGTTCCGCTGCACCTTCCCCGGTCGCACATCAAGACGGAAGCGCCGACGTTCGGCTTCGTCCGGAACCCGTGGCAAAGGATGGTCAGACTTTATCGGTTCCTGACCATGAAGGGACGCACCGACGGCGAGCCTTTCGACGAATGGCTGACGAAGGGCGAAAGCTGGTTAGACGAAGACGTAAAGTTCAAGCGCCCGCTGGAACCGCTTCAGCGTCGCCCGTGCCTTTGGTGGCTGGAAGGCTGCACACATATCGGCATGTTCGAACGGCTCGACGAAGACCTGAAGCGGATCGCGAATTCAATCGGGTTTGACGCTGGCGACCTTCCGAAGCATAATGCAACGGTCGGCGGCGACTGGCGGCGGGAATACGTCGAGGGAAGTATCGCCTTTGTTCGTGAACACTTCGCCGCCGACATCGAAGCCTTCGGCTACACGTTCGGCGAGGGAAGACCCGAATGATCACGCGACTGAATGCGCAGATAATCGACTGTTCTGACGTCCGCCGGGTCATCGGTCCGGGCTCGAAGCCGCAATTTTTGGTTTCCTTCTACTGCGTTTTCCCCGGCAGGTTTCCGGGTGAAATCACGTCGCTCTATGCGAACAAGCGGATGATCCCGATCGACGGCAGGATCGCGAAGCGTGAACCGTTCAACAGCCGCTTCGACAAGGTAGTCGAAGGCTTCGTCGTCAACGACATCGACCTTGCGGAGTTCGGCGGGAAGTTCCCGACGATCTTCGGCTTCGTCACTGCTCGCCAGATGGCGCAAGCCTGATGGATCGGCGCGCATTCCTGTCAGGGGTTGCGGCTTCCGCGCTGGCGGCGGTCGTACCGGTACCGACGAAGCGTATCGTGATGCTTTACGGGATCGATTGGGGGCGCGATCCTGTTTCGTACGCCTATTTCGTCGGATCGAATATGCATCTTGCGGACTTCGGAAACCGCATCCCCGATTTCGAGGTCGTCGTCGAATGCGCGTGATCACCGTCCTGAAGACGGGCGGCGATTTCCGTGCCGAACACTTCGTCGCGATCCGGAAACAGGTCGACAGGTTCGCGCCGGGCGTCCCGACGATTTGCCTGACCGACGATCCTGAAGCGCTTGAACTGCCCGGAACGTTCCCGCTTCGGCACCTGTGGGCGGGATGGTGGTCGAAGATCGAGGTCTTCAGGTTTCCGGGTCCGTGCCTTTATGTCGATCTCGACACCGTCATCGTCGATGACATCGTCCC